>JAFLSS010000020.1 GCA_022510805.1 Akkermansiaceae bacterium | reverse complement strand
TTAGAGCGCAGCCCTGTCACGGCTGAGGTCGCGAGTTCAAGCCTCGTCCGCTTCGGAATGGAGCGCAAGTACATAAGTGCTTGCGCTCTTTCCATTATGGTGTGGCGAGGTGGCGGAGGGGGTGAAGCGGGGGGTAGGGCAACTCACAAATTGACAAATGAGGCGAAGCGAGCTACAATAGCGGCGTTATGAAAGAGACGCTTATTGATATTAAGAACCGCCGGAGCTGCCGTAAGTACACGCAAGAGGCTGTGTCGAGTGAGGATTTGGAGGCTGTGCTGGAGGCCGGTACATATGCTGCCACCGGGCATGGAACGCAGAGTCCGCGCATGGTGGTGGTGCAGGATGCGGCGCTGCGCGACCGCTTGTCGGCCATGAATGCTGTGGTGTGGGGGCGGAATATTGATCCGTTCTACGGGGCGCCTGTGGCGGTGGTGGTGTTTGCGGACAAGAGTGCGCCGACGGGGGCGCAGGATGCGGCGCTGGTGATGGGGAATCTGATGCTGGCGGCGCATGCTGTGGGGCTGGGGTCCTGCTGGATCAACCGCGCGCGGGAGATGTTTGCCGCGGAGGATGGGCAGGAGCTGCTGCGCGCATGGGGGCTGGAGGCAGATAGGTATGAGGGGATGGGGATCTGTGTGCTGGGGCATGCGGCTGTGGGCGGTTGTGCTGCGGCGAAGCCCCGCAAGGCGGATTACATTCTCCGCGTTTGATTTGTCCCGGTTGCTTTTTTGCTGCTTCACGTGATTTGACAGGACAATGAATACGCCGCCCCGAGAAACGCTGCACGCCAAGCTGGCGGAGGCTCCTGAGTCTCCGCAGGAGCTCTCGCTGCGCCCGCCGGATTTTGAGGAGTTCTGCGGGCAGGAAAAGGTGAAGGAGCGTTTGATGCTGATGGTGGAGGCGGCGAAGCTGCGGGATGATGTGCTGGATCATGTGCTGCTCAGTGGGCCGCCGGGGCTGGGGAAGACGACGCTGGCACACATCATCGCCAATGCTGTGGGGCGCCGCTTGCATGTGGCGAGCGGGCCGCAGATTGAGAAGGCCGGGGATCTGGCGGGCTTGCTCACCAAGGTGGATCGGGGGGATGTGCTCTTTATTGATGAGATTCACCGCCTCCACCCGGCCATCGAGGAGTATCTGTACCCGGCGATGGAGGATTTCCGCATTGATATTGTGGTGGATCAGGGGCCGGCGGCTCGCTCTTACCAGCTTCAGCTCAAGAAGTTCACCCTCATCGGCGCCACCACGCGCGCGGGCATGCTCACGGGGCCCTTGCGCTCCCGCTTTGGTATTACTAACCGTTTGGATTACTACGCTGCGGAGGAGTTGTGCCGCATCCTGTGCCGCTCTGCCGGGCTGCTGGGGGTGGATATCAGCCCGGAGGGGGCGCTGGCGATTGCCCGGAGATCACGCGGGACGCCCCGTGTGGCGAATGCGCTGCTGCGCTGGGTGCGCGATTTTGCGCAGGTGCGCTCCGATGGGCGCATCACGGATGCGGTGGCGGAGGCGGCTCTGGGGATGATCGACATCGATGAAGATGGGTTGGATGAGATGGATAAGCGCATCCTGGAGGCGATGATCTATAAGTTTAACGGCGGGCCTGTGGGCTTGTCTTCTCTGGCGGTGGCGCTGGGGGAAGACCCCTCGACTCTGGAGGATGTGCATGAGCCTTTCCTGATCATGCAGGGCTATATCAAGCGCACGCCGCGCGGGCGGGAGGCGCTGCCGGCGGCCTATGCCAAACTCGGTGCGCCCGTGGGCGGCCGCGAAGCGTTTTTGCTGTGATGACGATGAAAAAGAAATTGATATGGATGATGATGACGGCGCTGTGCCTGCTGGTCAATTGCTGCAGCCAGCAGGTGATGCAGCGGCAGGTGGCGGCTTCCCGCACGGTGGTGCTCGACATCGGGCATTATTATGTGCCGGGGCGTGGGGGGCAGGGCGCGCGCACGCCTGATGCCCGCTACGGATCGCTCGAGGAGTGTGAGTTTTGGTATCGGTATGCCATCTACACCAAGCGCGTCATCGAACAGGCAGGGTACACCTGCATCATCTGCAACCGCGGGGCGCTGCCCTCTGACCCGGCTTTGGCGCGCTGCGCCCGCGAGGCCGGTGTCGTGCAGCTCAACACCCCGAGCCCCACGGCGATATACCGCTCCAAGCACCACCCGTTCCGCTTGGCGGTGGGGATGCGCAGCGCTGATTATGCGCTGGACCAGAAGCCGGCGGCGGTGGTGTTCTTGCATCACAACAGTGATTCTGAGACATGGCGCGTGTCCAACAAGGGCGCTTTTTACTGCAATGAGGCGGGGCGGGCGCTGGCCGCGAGCATGGCGCGCGTCATGGACCGCGATATCTTGGACAAGGGCATGCCCAACGGTGGCGTGCGCTGCGCGGTGAGGCTGCGCAATGATGGCCGCCTGGGCGGGGGTGATTGGCTCAACACGTGCAATGAGTCCTATGTGCCGGCGGTGCTGACGGAGGTCGCCTTTCTCTCCAATCCGGAACACGCTGCATTCTTGTCGAAGCGGGCGGGCGCCATCCGCTATGCTCAGGCGGTGGGGCGCGGGGTGGTGGAGTACCTGCAAGCACGCTGATGACGCGCTGATGGCGCTTATATATCTCACTTGACATTCTGTCGGGAGCATGTAGAATGGGAAAAAAGATAGCTGTAGCAAATTATCATATGACTAATCAACCGAATCTTTTGGCGCAAGTGCGGCAGCATCTCATTAGCCGCGGCGAGGAATACCAGTGGATTACGATGGGGAATGACAACGAAAAAATCGGGCTCGCCTACCTGCCGCTTGATTCCACGGGGATTCCCTGCACCTTCATGTTCACGGAGTTGCGTGAGCCGTGCAGCTTGGTGTTTGACGCGCATTTCGCCTCGCGTTTCGCCAAGGAGGACTTGCAGGAGCTCTCCATGCTGCTGCTGACACTCAATGCCAACCTGCCGGAGGGGCAGCTTCTGCTGGATATGGAGGGCGGGTATGTGTACTACCGCTTGCGCTATGTGGTGGATGACCCGAATGTCTCTGAGGAGGAGATCCGCAACCGCATCATTTACATGGAAAATATGGGGGTGAGCATGAGCCAGACATATGCTCAGATCATCTCTCAGGAGTTCTTTATCTGATTTTTTTATTCATACTCAACATAACAACATAATCATCTCATGAAACCATTGGAAGGGAAAGTAGGTGTGGTCACCGGTGTGGCCAACAAGCGCAGTATCGCATTCGGCATTGCCAAAGCGTGGCATGAGGCCGGCGCCAAGCTCATCTTCAACTACCAGGGAGAGCGCCTCAAGGACGGCGTGATCAAGCTGGTCAAGGAGACCTTCGGTGAGGATACGCCGGTGTGTGATCTGGATGTGACGAGTGATGAGTCCATCGCGAACTTCTTCTCATTTGTGGCGCAGCACACGGATCATGTGGATATGATGCTGCACGCCATCGCCTTCGCGCCCAAGGCGCCCGGCGCTCTGGAGGGGCACTTCTCCGATATCCCGCGCGATGCGTTCAGCCTGTCGCTGCAGGTGTCGGCCTACTCGCTCATCGCGCTTTCCCGCGCGGTGGCGCCGCTGATGGTGAATGGCGGCTCCATCACCGCTCTCACCTACTACGCCAGCCAGAAGGTGGTGCCCAACTACAACCTCATGGCTGTCTCGAAATCCGCCCTGGAGACGTGCAGCAAGTATCTTGCCTTCGACCTCGGCCGCCGCGAGAACCCCATCCGCGTGAACTGCATCTCCGCCGGCCCTGTGCAGACTCTGGCGGCGCGTGGTGTGTCCGGCTTCACGGGCATGTTCAAGGTATATGAGGAAAAGAGCCCGCTGCAGCGTTCATGCACCCTTGAGGAGCTGGGCGCCACGGCCACCTTCCTCGCATCTGACGGCGCGGCCAGCATCACCGGCCAGGTCATCTATGTGGATGGCGGCTATGAGATCGTGGGCATGTAATCAAAACTCATCAGGAGAACCATGCGTCAGAACCGCTTGATCCCGTCCTTGCTGGCGGCCGCCCTGCTGGTGTCACCTCTCTTTGCAGAGTTGGCAGTCGACCCGATCTATCAATCCCAGATGGTGTTGCAGCGTGGGGTGCGCGTGCCTATCAGCGGCACCTCCACCTCGGCAGAGGCAGTCACTGTGAGCTTCGCCGGCCAGAAAGTGACGGCCAAGGTGAAGGGCAAGAAGTGGGAGGCGGTGCTGGCGCCCATGGAGGCCAGCGCTGAGAACCGCACCCTCACCATCACGCAGGGCAAGCAGCAAGTGACCCTGGAGAATGTGGTGGTGGGTGAGGTGTGGATTGCCTCAGGGCAGTCGAACATGCTCTGGCGCTTGGATCAGACCCGTGACCGCCAGTCGCTCGAGCATGCGGAGATTCCCTCATTCCGCTTTTACCACGCTGAGCCCCAGGTGCATACAGGTCCCTCTGTCTACAATGACGAGCAGCGCCGCCGCCTCAAGGCGGGTGAGATGTTTCAGGGCGGCTGGAGCGTGAGCAATCCCAAAAGCTGCCGCCGCATGAGCGCGGTGGGCTGGTATTTCGGCAAGGCGCTGCAGGAGAAACTGAATGTGCCGGTGGGTGTGGTGCATGTGAGCCTCGGCGGCTCGGAGATGCTGGCGTGGATACCCAAGAGTGTTCTTGAGAAAAAATACCCCAAGAGCTTGGGCAAGGACTGGATGCATGACAAGAACATCGACCCCTACTGGGTGCGCCCCCGCACGCTGAAGAATCTGGGGGATGATTTCTCTGCTCCTCATCCGTACCAGCCGGGTTATCTGTTTGAAAACGGTATCGCCCCGTGGCTCAAATTCCCGGTGGCTGGGGTGATCTGGTACCAGGGGGAGAGCGATGCCGCGCTCTCCATTTCGGAGCACAACCGCCAACTGCTGACAGATCTTATCACCGGCTGGCGCAAGGCTTTCAAGAACCCGCAGATGCCCTTCTGCATGGTGCAGCTGCCGCGCATTAAAGACCTCACGCACGAGCGTGTCTACTGGCCGGAGTTCCGCGAGGTGCAGAGCCGCGTGAGCCGCGAGCTGCCCCGGGTGTACTGCGCGGTCACGCTTGACCTCGGTACGACGAATCGCGATGTGCACCCGCCCCGCAAGCTGGAAGTGGGCGAGCGCCTGGCGGCCTTGGCGGCGTCTCAGGTGTACGGCGTGCAGGGGCTTGCGTACTCCGGCCCCGTCTTTGCCCGGGCTGAGGCTGCAAGTGGAAGCGTGGCGCTTCACTTTGATTTTGCTGAGGGGCTGCGCACCACAAATGGCGCTGCGCCTGCCGGGTTTGAGCTCTCGGCTGATGGGAAGACATACTACCCGGCTGAGGCTGAGCTGGCGGATGGCGCGGTGCAGCTGCGCTGCGATAAGGTGGCAAAACCCCGCTTTGTGCGCTACGCTTGGTCCACCTTTGTGGAGCCGAATCTGGTGAATGCCGACGGCCTGCCCACAGCGCCTTTCGCGGCTGAGATCTCCGGCGCGGCTAAGCGCTGAAACACCCATTGACGAGGGGGGATACCTGAGTGCGTCCCCCCCTCTTTTTTTTCTTGAGACATATGAAAACTCTGACATTTCTTTTCGCCGGTTTTCTGGCTGCCGCGTCGGCTCTGCATGCTGAGCTGGCAGTGGATCCCATCTACCAGGCTGACATGGTGCTGCAGCGGGCGGTGTGTGTGCCCATCTGCGGCACGTCCGACTCAGCAGAGCCCATTACTGTGAGCTTTGCCGGGCAGAGCGTGCAGGCCGCGGTGGAGGGCGGGCGCTGGCAGGCGGTGCTGGCACCCATGGAGGCCAGCGCAGAGGGGCGCACGCTCACCATCACCCAGGGGGAGCAGAAGGTGGCGCTGGAGAATGTGCTGGTGGGGGAAGTGTGGATCGCCTCCGGGCAGTCGAACATGTTCTGGCGCTTGGAGCAGACCGGGGATCGCCGGGCGCTCGAGCAGGGGGAGATACCGGCTTTCCGCTATTACCAGGCAGAGCCGCAGGTGCTCCTCTCCCCGCGTGCCTACCCGGAGGAAAAGCGGCAGCTTCTCCGCAGCGGGGATATGTACCGCGGCGGCTGGTGCGTGAGCACGCCCCCCAATAACCGCCGCATGAGCGCGGTGGGCTGGTATTTTGGCCGCAAGCTGCAGGAGCTGCTCGGCGTGCCGGTGGGTGTGGTGCATGTGAGCTTGGGCGCTTCGGAGATGGCGGCCTGGGTGCCGCCGGCGGTGCTGCGGGAAAAATATCCGGATTGCCTGACCTCCCGCTGGATGGAGAGTCCATATGTGCCGGCCTGGTGCCGCGGGCGAGGGAAGCTGAACCTCGTGGCGGATCCCGAGGAGCCGC
Organism: Akkermansiaceae bacterium; assembly: GCA_022510805.1. Lineage (GTDB taxonomy): Bacteria > Verrucomicrobiota > Verrucomicrobiia > Verrucomicrobiales > Akkermansiaceae > Akkermansia. Next base: position 25,045 of record JAFLSS010000020.1, on the reverse strand, counting down.
ATCCGTTCAAGCCCGGTTATTTGTACTCCACCGGGATTGCGCCGTGGGTGAATTTCCCTGTGGCCGGGGTGATCTGGTACCAGGGTGAGGCGGATGCGGAGACAAATAATCCGGCGCTGAACTGCGAGTTGCTGGCGGATATGATCAAGGGCTGGCGCGCTGATTTTCACAAGGAGGCCCTGCCGTTCTGCATGGTGCAGCTGCCGCGCATCAGGGACAACAGCCCGCTGCGCGCGTATTGGCCGGAGTTCCGCGAGGTGCAGCACCGCGTGTCGCAGCTGCTGCCGGCGGTGTATTATGTGACGACGATTGACCTCGGCATGACCAACAATGACGTGCATCCCCCACGCAAGCTGGAAGTGGGCGAGCGCTTGGCCGCGCTGGCCGCCGCCCGTGTCTACGGGTGCCGCGGCGTGCCGTACTCGGGCCCGGCCATTGCCGGCGCCGAGGCTCAGGGGGAGAAGGTGGTGGTGCATTATCACCACGCCTCCGGGCTCAAGACCACGGATGGCGCGGCGCCGGTGGGATTTGAGCTTTCGGAGGATGGGCAGGTCTACCACGCCGCGGCGGCTGAGCTGCGCGGCGAGAGTGTGGAGCTGAGCTGCCCGGAGCTGAAGCACCCGCAGTACGTGCGCTACGCATGGGCCGTCTTCCTGAATCCCAATTTGATCAATGACGCCGGGCTGCCGGCTGTGCCCTTCTGCCGCCAGGTGGAGAAAACCGCGGAGCCGCAGGCGCGCTAATCCGGCAGCAGCGGCGCTTCCCAGTCCCACGGGCGGTGGAAATCCGGCGCGCCGGAGAGCTGCTCACTCGTGGTGAGGTAGGTGTAGCCCCCCTCTCGGCAGAGCACAGCGCAGGCCGCCATGCGGCAGGGGCGGCGCAGCCCCCACCCCCACGCCTCAAAAAAGTGAAGCGGCAGGCGCGCCTCACAGACCCAGCGCTCCGGCCGGAAATCACTTTGGATGCGCGGCCGGAGAGACTCAGCCTCAAACCCCGGCAGCGCCACCCGCGGCTCTGAGAACCCCGCTGCCCACCAAGCCCCATTGGGGCAGAGATTGAACTCCAAATAGCGTGAGGCATTCGGCGTGGCGATGAAAAACTCCACCACATCATAGCGCCACAGCTCCGCGCAAAAACGGCCGGCCTGCGCCGCCGGGTGCACCAGGGCAGGCGCCTCGCGCCGGGCGCGAAACACAAGCTCCTCCCCCTGCAGGAGAAACGAAAAGAAAAAGGGGGGGAGCACCGCCTCCCCCTGCCAAGAGCGCCGGAGCTCCTGCTCAAGGCAGCGGCCGCCCGCCTGTTGAAGCCAACACCGCATATCAGATGGTAAAATACCACACTACACCGGCGATGACAAGTAGGAAAGAAAATGAGATTTTTTATCCCGATATAAGGCGAAAAGAGGTGTGACTGTGTCATATATGGCAGAAAAGGCTTGCAAAAGTGGGAGAATACGTGTATCCTCGCCTCGCGCGAGTTTATGAAACTGGCCGTTGGTCCTTCATTTTCACCGAAAGCAAAGCTCGCATGAGGGGAAACCCGGTCAACCTATTAGACACTCATATGTCCGAAACCAATCCGCAAGAAGAAAACGAGGTCGTGCAGCTCGCTCACTTTGAGATCCCTGATACGCTGCGCCGTATCGACGACCCGGAGGATCCTAATCACGTCACATTCATCGCAGAGCCGATCGAGACCGGATTCGGCCACACGCTGGGTAACTCCCTGCGCCGCGTGCTGCTCAGCTCGCTGGAGGGTGCAGCCATCACCAGCGTTCGCATCGCCGGCGCTCAGCATGAGTTCACCTCGCTTCCCGGCGTGGTGGAGGATGTGACAGAGATCATCCTCAACCTCAAGAAAGTCAAGTTTGCGCACCACGGCAAAGAGCCGCGTACACTCTCCCTGCGCGTCACTAAGCAGGGCGTGGTGACAGCGGGTGACATCCAGGAAGACCACATCTATTCCGTCGTGAATAAGGACCAGGTCATCTGCCACCTCGACCAGAGCACCATCTTCGACTGCGACGTGGAGATCAAGGTGGGGCGCGGCTTCCACACTGCGGATGACAACAATGAGAAAGACCGCCCGATCGGCGTGATCCCCATTGACTCCATCTTCTCCCCTGTCACGCGCGTGAAATACGCTGTGGACAATGCCCGCGTGGGCCAGATGACAGAGTTCGACAAGCTCGTGCTCGATGTGTGGACGGATGGCCGCCTCAGCCCGGCGGACGCCATGCTGCAGGCTGCGAGCATCCTGCGCCACCATCTGGACGTGTTTGTGGAGAGCGATAGCCGCCGCGTTGCCTTTGACAAGGCCGCCGGCGCTGAGCAGGACGCCAATACGGCTCAGCTGCGCAAGCTGCTCAACATGAGCGTGAACGAGATCGAGCTCTCCGTGCGTGCGGCCAACTGCCTCAACAACGCCAACATCACCACCGTGGGGCAGCTCGCCATGAAGACCGAGAACGAAATGCTCAAGTACCGCAACTTCGGCAAGAAGTCCCTCAACGAAATCAAGGAGAAGCTCACGCAGCACGGCCTCTCGCTGGGTATGCAGTTTGATCCCAAGCTGTTCAGCACACCCAGCGTCAGCAGCCGCGTGCGCGAGGCCTCTGAGGAGAACCGCGCCTCCGACCTGCAGGCGCTCATCGCCCACAATATCGACGCATACGGTATTGATGACGATGACGACTTCGATGAATAAATCAACCCATTTACCCAACAATAAGACACCATGAGACACGGAGTTAAAAAGGCAAAGTTACAGAGAACGGCTTCGCACCGCAAGTCGCTCTTGGCGAACCAGGCGTGCAGCCTCATCAACCACGGCCGCATCACCACCACCCTCGCCAAGGCTAAGGCGCTGCGCCCCTATGTGGAGAAGCTCATCACTCTGGGCAAGACAAACACCCTGCACAACCGCCGCCAGGCTATGGCGACTCTCCCGCAGCGCAATGCTGTGAGCAAGCTCTTCACTGAGATTGCGGAGGCGGTGAAAGAGCGCCAAGGCGGCTACACCCGCATTGTGAAGCTCGGCCAGCGCAAGACGGACAGCGCGCCGATGGCTCTCATCGAGATCATCGACCTGCCCCAGCTGACGGCTCCTGCTCCCGCGGCTGCTCCTGCCACGACGACCGGCAGCGCTACGGCGACGCCCGCCCCGGTGGAGGAAGCTCCGGCTGCCGAGACTGAGGCTCCTGCAGAGGAGACTGAGGCGCCCAAGGAATAATTCTCTGTTATATGAGATTCGACAACCCACCCTCGTCTGAGGACAGAGGGTGGGTTGTTTGTCGTACTCATGGCGCAGTTGAATGCAGGGAGTACGAAGTTGAATATAAAGCATATCTGATGATATGAGGGCTCTGAAATATGTGATGGGGGTGGCGCTGCTGATGCTGGTGGGCTGCGCAGAGCAGGGGAATAGCAGAGATGCCTTTTCCACCCCTCGAGCTATGCGGGAGGATTGGGAGCGGTCGATAATAGAGACGATGAAGAACGATTTGCAGTGCGGCAATTCGTTCGGCGCGAGTATACGGCTGTACAGCTATTATAAGCGCTTGGATCGCTCGTTGACAAATTGTCCGCTCTTGCGCACCGGCTCCTGGCCGCAGGGACATTATGTTTACGAATTCCGAATGACCAATGAGGAGCTGACACAGCTGCGGCGCATCTTGGCGCAGCTGGAACTGGTGCCGCTGAAGGAGCAGGAAAAGAGCAAGCGTTGGGCGAATGTGAAAGATGATGAGAGGCATGCCTCTCGCATAGGGCTTTCGCTGAATGGCGTACACACGGGGTGGAGCCTGGAGCATATCCGCAAGCAGCTGGTGCCTGCATCCCAAGCGGCAACAGCGGCGCAGCAAATGGTAACGGACGGCTTCTGCTACAGCCTGCCGGATGCGGAGTACGAGGCCTTCATGGCGCTGCCGAGCGTGCGCAAGGCTGAGGCTGCGCTGAAGAAGTATCAGCATGCCCCGGCGCCCTTCTTCACAAGCGTGGAGGAGCAGGTGTCCCGCGAGCACATTGAGCTCCTGCACCGCGACCTGCCGAGGGCGAACCATGCAGAATTGATGCTGGATATGCGCTACCCGAAGCTCGAGAACAAGGAATCCCTGTCGGACCCCCTCGAACTCACGCCTTACACCGTATCGGTAATGATGAGCGCGGAGGAGCTGGCGCAGCTGAAGGATATCCTCACGCGTCTGGAGGCCGTGCCGATGCGCGATATGGTGCCTTTCACCGCTGCGCCGAGGAAGAGCGATGAGCCATACTCGAACCTGTCTCTCTACCTGCGAGAGCATGAGACAGCTCAGCCCTCTTGGCTGAGCGATATCGGCCACAGCATCATCCGCCGCTCCGAGCGCCAAAAGGCTGCGAGCCTGCCGCACGGCGACCGCGTGAATTATATGCTGCCGGATGCTGATTTCGAGGCGTTCATGGCGCTGCCGAGCATACGCCGCGCCTTGGAGTGGGCGCAGCAGTACCATGATGCCCCGGCGGATTTCTTCGATAAAATCGAGGATCCTGATCCTCCGCCCGTCCCGCACTGAGTTCAACGCATGACATGATAGAAGAATGGCGAAAGCAGCCGACGAGGTGAAGGCGGCGGTAAGGGAGTTCCTTACGGAGAACGGATGCCCCTTGTGTGCGTTTGCTCTCGTGTTTGTAACTTGCTTGCCTGTAGATGCTTATGTTTTCACAACGGCGAGCCTGAGTCTTCGTGAGCCGGAGGGGAGGGCAGGGGGGGGGAGGCTGGTGTGGGCGCAGGTGGTAAATTTTCTCCGGCTGCATTAAATGTGCCTAATATGCACAGAATGAGCAAGTAGATGAGGGTGAGCGCTGATGTGTCGGCCGGTGCGGGCGCATGCCGAGGTGGTGTATTTCCTTGTCAAGGCGTAGCGGGTGTGGTAGAGTGTCGGGTAGATTTTTCGAGCTTATGAGTGAGAAGTTTCAAGTGATAGAGGGCGGCGTGACAGCCGCACAGGGCTTTGTGGCTAATGCGCTGAGTTGCGGTATCAAGAAACCGACCGCCACTCGGCTGGATTTGGCGCTGGTGTACTCTACTGTGCCGTGTGTCAGCGCAGGCACATTCACAACAAACCGCGTGCGCGCAGCATGTGTGCGCGTGAGCCAGGACCACCTGCGCCGCGGCAATATCCGCGCCATTGTGGCCAATAGCGGCAATGCGAACGCCTGCACAGGCAAAGCGGGAGTGGAAGTGGCGCGCACGGAGTGCCGCATCGTGGCAAAGGAGCTGGGGCTGCAGCCGCGTGAGGTCGCGGTGTGCTCCACGGGGGTGATCGGCCTGCCCATGCCCATGGTGCGCATCGAGCCGCGCCTGCCTGAGCTTTGCCAAAATCTCTCGGCCGACAAGGGGCATGACGTCGCCTCGGCCATCATCACCAGCGACACGCGCGAGAAAGAGGTGGCCGTGGAGCTCAGCGTGGGCGGCAAGGTGGTGCGCATCGGCTCCTGCTGCAAGGGCGCGGGCATGATCTCGCCCTGCATGGCCACTATGATCTGCCTCATCTGCACGGATGCCGGAGTGGACCGCGCGGCGCTGGATGCCCTGGTGCATGATGGTGTGGAGCACAGCTTCAACCGCATTACTATTGATGGCGACATGAGCACCAATGACACCTGTCTCGTGCTGGCCAATGGCGCCTCCGGGGTGCAGCTGGCGCCCGGCCTCCCCGGTTGGGAGGAGTTCTCTGCCGCGCTGAAGTATGTGATGATGGAGCAGGCGCGCCACATCGTGCAGGATGGCGAGCGCGTGACAAAGTATGTGACTGTGCGTGTGGTGGGCGCCCCCTCTCAGGCTGAGGCCAAGCGCGTGGCCGAGGGTGTGGCCAAGTCATCACTGGTCAAGAGCTCATGGAATGGCGGGGACCCGAACTGGGGCCGCATCATCCACGCCGCCGGTTATGCCGGGCGGCGCGTGCGCGAGGAGAAGGTGGATATCGACATCGCAGGTCTGCCGGCTTGCCGCGGCGGCGTGCAGACCACGACCCCGAGCGATGACCTGCGTGCCCGCGTGCAGGCGCGTGAGTTTGAGGTGCTCATCAACCTCAATATGGGGGATGAGCAGTACGTGGTGTACACCACGGATCTCTCCCCGGAATATGTGGATTTCAACCGCTCTGAGTACGCATACTGGAACCAGGCCAAGCAGGACGGATTAACCCGATGATGAGCCGCGTGCCTCACCAGCTATGCCGCCGCATAGGCGCGCGCGCCGCCGAGGCGCTGCGTGCGGCGGCGGGCTGTGTGCTCTGCGCGTTGCTGCTGTGCGGGGGGGCGGCACGGGGGGGAGATATTGCCCGCGCGGCAGCAGAGGGCTCCCTGTGGAGCAGCAGCTCTGAGGAGCTGGCGCAGGGCGTGCTGGCGGGGATGAAGTGTCATGTTGTGGATGCCACGACTCTGCGCATCGCCCGCACCGGGGATCACCCCTTTGCGCATCTCATGACCGGGGATGTGCTGCTGCAGTTCAGCGATGACCGCTCGCATGTGCTGGAGCTTCGCACGACAATATACAACAAGGGAGATAATGGCGAGCTGACGAAAGAGGAGTTTGACGCGCTGCTGAAAACGGGTGTCGAATGCCTCAATGAGCTCATGCAGGTGGCGCCCACGGTGCGCAAGACCTCGGCCAAGGAGACCGGCCTGCGCCTGCGCGCGTGGGAGTGGCAGGGTGCTGCCTGTGTGGCGCGGCTGGAGGCATCCACCACCGGAGTGGGGAAGAAGTTTGCCTCAGAGTTTATCCGCCTGAGCATGGCGCCCTCGCGTGAGGCTCTCGCGCGGGGCGGGGCAGATGATGCCGCGCGCCGCGCTGAGCTCAAGCGCAATGTCTGCTGCCATGAGAACGGCTGCGTGTGGATAGATGGGGTGCCGATGGTGGATCAGGGGGAAAAGGGCTATTGTGTGCCGGCTTCCTTGTCACGTGTTTTTGCGTACTATGGCATGGATGGGGTGGATCAACATGCGCTGGCCGCGCTCTGCAAGAGCACCGGCGGCGGCACCACCCTTGAGGCCATGGAGAAGGCGCTGCGCTCCATCAGCGCTAAATTTCACATGAGTGTTGTGCCGCTGGAGTGGCTGAGCACCAAAACGATGGAGAAAGAGCTGATGCGCCTCCTGCATAAGCAGGGACTCCCGCCGGAGGCCTTGCAGCCGCAGCATCTGCTCAGCGTGGTCTCCGCCAAGCCCGCGCTCCTGCGCAAGGGGTTCAAGAGCATCAAAAAGCAGATCGACGCCGGCATCCCCGTCGTGTGGGCCGTCATGCTGGGCGTCTTCCCGGAGCCCGAGGTGCCACAGGCCATGGGCGGGCACATGCGCCTCATCATCGGCTACAACGAGCGAGAGCAAGCCATCATCTACAGCGATACCTGGGGCGCCGGGCATGAGATGAAAATCATGCCGCTCAACCGCGCGTGCGCCATCACTCAGGCACTCTATATCCTCCGCCCCAGGCGATAAATTTTCTCACAATAAAACCTACACCCAGAACACAACAGCATGAAGATGCATTCCATAATCAGCGTGATACTGGTGGCCTTTGCTGCAGCGCAGGCTGCACCACCCACCATCTATCCCACCCCGCATAAAGCCGAATTCCCCGGCGGCACCACCCGCGTCAAAAAAGTTGAGGTCGTGTATGTGGAGTGCGAGACAGCAGAAGGCGAGACAGCCGGGCAGGGCTACAGCCTGACTATTACCCCCGGCAAACTCGTGGTCGAGGCAGAAGATGAAGACGCCCTCTTCTACGCCAAGCAGACCCTCAGCCAGATGCTCCAAGGAGTGCCCGGCGCGCAGGATATGCACAAGGACCCCTTCCCGAACAAGAGCCTTGAGGAAGTAGCCAAGATGGGCGAGCTGCCCCTGGGTCAGGTGGTCGATAAGCCGGATCTGCCCTACCGCGGCGTGGTCGAGGGGTATTATGGCGCGCCGTGGAGCCGGGAGATGCGCGTGTCGCAGTTCGCTTTCTACGGGCGCAATAAGATGAATACCTACATCTACGCCCCCAAGGATGATCCCTACCACCACGGCCAGGGTTGCTACAAGCCCTACCCGGAGGAAAAGGCGGCCGAGATTCGCGAGCTGGTGAAAATCGCGCGCAAGAACCACGTGCACTTTGTCTGGGGCATCCACCCGGCCAACACCGTGAAATGGCAGGAGAACGGAGGCCGCAACCAGCTGGATGCCCTCTGCGCCAAGCTGCAGATGATGTATGACCTGGGCGTGCGTGACTTCGCAGTGCTGGTGGATGACTCCTCCGGCGAGATCGGCAAACCCGAGCGCCAGGTGCAGCTGAGCAATTACCTGCTGGAGAACTTCATCCACAAGCACCCGGATGTGAACCAGACTCTCATCATGTGCCCCACGGGCTACAACCGCTCGTGGACCAACCCCTGGTTCCTGCGCACGCTGGGCGAGGGGCTGCACAAGGATATCCCCGTGATGTGGACCGGCAATACGGTGGTGAATGATATCACGCACGAAAGCCAGACATGGGTGTCCTCCCATTTGCAGCGCCCCACCTTTGTGTGGTGGAACTGGCCCTGCTCTGACTTCAAGCGCAGCCGCCTCTCCATGGGGCGCACCTACGGCATGGGGCAGGAGCCGGATATGAAAAAACTGCTGAGCGGCTTTGTGGCCAACCCCATGGAGCAGGCGGAGGCCTGCAAGGTGGGCCTTTTCGGCGTGGCGAATTACACATGGAACATCACCGCGTTTGATTCTGACCGCACGTGGAAAGACGGCATCAAGCTCCTCTACCCGAAGGATGCGGCCGCCATGCAGGTGTTCTGCAATCACAACTCTTACCTCTTGCCCAATAACCACGGCTTCTTCCGCGAGGAATCCGTGGAGGTGGCGCCCGTGGTGAAGCGCTTTGTCACCAGCCTGGAGAGTGATGCGCCGAACAAGGAGGATATGGCCGCCATCCGCGCGGAGTTCGCCGGCATTGAGAGCGCCGGCAAGCGCTTGTCCAAATCTCAGCACCTCGGTGCTCTGAAGGCGGAGATTGCGCCCTGGCTCGAGCAGTTCACCCTGACGGGGCACGCCGGTGTGAAAGCGCTGGATGCCTTGGCCGCCAAGTCACCCGACAAAAAATTGGCCTCCTTCTTTGAGGCGATGGAGAGCATGGCGCAGATGCGCACCATCACCCGCACAGAATGGAACAACGGGAACCTGAAACCAGTGGCAGATGTGGAGGTGGCCATGCTGGTCATGACTCCGGCGCTGCAAAGCACCTGCCGCTACCTGAACCGCAGCGTGTACTCCCTGCTGGCCGGGCGCCCGAGCGCGGCGCCGGTGTTCACCACCAACCGCGGCAACCCGACCAAGGATCGCGCCGCGTTGGATGATGGCAACCCGCGCACGTTCTGGTCAAATGACGGCCGGCAGCAGGTGGGTGACTGGGTGTGCCTGGACTTCGGTGAGCCCATCGACCTGCGCCGCGTGAACCTGCTCATGGGCGGGGCTCGGGCTGGTGATTATGCGCTGGCCGGGCAGTTTGAGATCTCGGATGACGGCACGACCTGGCAGCCCCTCGGTGAGGAGTGCAACGGCCCGGCCGCTGTGCTGAACCTCACGCGCCAGCCGGCGCGCGCCCGCATGCTGCGCTTCCGCATCACCCGCGCGCAGCAGCGCTGGCTTGCCATCTATGATTTCTCGGTGAATCGCCTCGTGCCTCCCTATGTCACGAGCAACCTCTCCTCCCACACGAAGCTGACGGCGAACCAGACGGATAAGAATGTGAGCATCAACCGCGTGATGGAGGTGTTCCCGATCCGTCCGGGAGAGTTCATCGACCTCGAAATCCCGGCCTTGGTGACTCCCGGTTGGGTGGAGATCAACCTCGAGAATGCAGATCTGGTGGACTGGGCGGATGTGAAGCTCACCCTTGAGGATGGGCGCCGCGTTCCCGTGCGCGGAGAGGTGTCCAAAAACCGCCTCTACGTGAAGGATGGCTTGCCCAAGGCGCCTGTGAGCTCACTGCGCCTCACCAACATCAGCGACACCGCGCGTGAGATCAAGATCACCCTGTTCCGCATCGGCACCTCGCCGGAGGATGTGCCGCAGAGTGCAGACCTGCTCACGGATAATGACTTGTCCACCTTTATCTCCTGTGATTCCCGCCCGCTGAAGCTGAATATCCCCCTGCCGAAGGGCACCCGCGAGCTCATCGTGGTGGGCACCGCGGACTGTGAGGTGAAGGATGCTGTGCTCAAGGGGCGTGATTCGCACACGCAGCGTTTCCGCTTGCCGAAAGGCGTGAAGACCCTGCAGCTCACTGCCCCCGTGCAGAAGGGCAAGTTCATCAGCGAGCTCATCTTCAAATAATGACTCGCGAGTGGGCAAAGATCAGGTGGCTCCCGGCCCTGTGCGCTGTGCTTGCGGCGGCTCTGCTGCCGGCACAGGCCGGGGAGCACCTCTACATCCTTACGGGGCAATCCAACTCGCTGGGGGCGGTCAAGGGCAGCCCTGCCACCCCCGAGCAGTTGGCGCGCTATGCCAGCCAAGCCAAGCTGTGGAATGGCAACATGGTGCGCGATACGGGAGAGCTCTTTGACAAATCACCCTCATGGCAGACTGTCGCTCCGCAGCTGCCGTCATATCGCAACCTCTGCATGGGGCCGGAGTACGGCTTTGCGCACATGATGCAGCGCCGCGGCTGGCATGCGGCAGAGGGGGAGTCGATCTTCATCATCAAAGCCTCGCTGGATGGCGGGGGCAATAGCTTCTGGCTGCCCGGCGCCCCCGCCTGGAAATCCCTGGTGCGCACGGTGGATGCCGCGCTCGGCGCCCTGCCGGGGGAGCCGCAGGTGCATGCCTTGCTGTATCTGCAGGGCGAGTCGGACAAGGGGGAGGAGATCAGCCTCGCGCCCGCGCGCTTGCTCGATTTGCTCAGCCGCCTGAAAAAAACGCTCCGCAACAAGCAGGCGCTGCGCTATGCTGTGGTGGGTGAGTGCGCCACCTGGGCCGGCAAGGAGGCGAAGGATGCCCGGGGCGCCACCTCCGCCGGACTCATGGGCGCCATGGCGGACAAGCGTAAAGAGGTGGGCTGGGTGCGCACGCGCGATCTCACCAAAATCACCTCCGGCGATGCCATGGGGGTGCACTACGATGGCGCATCGCAGCTGAGCATCGGCGCGCGCTATGCGTATGCCACGGCTCTGCTCGAAAAGCTTCCTCTCGGCTGCTGCGCGCGCAGTGACCGGCCGGCGGCTCCGCTGAATACGCCGGCTGCCTGGTGGGGCGGGAAACTGCCGGGGGCAGATGAGGCCGCCACGTGGGATATATCTGCGGCCAATGTGGCCGATACCCTCAGCGGGAGTCTCGCGCTGGGTGGCATCGTGGTGGAGGATCCTTTCCGCGGCGGCGTGAGTGTGGCGCCGGTTGCGGGGAAGAAAGCCCGCTTGCTTCTCGGCGCCAAGGGGCTGTGCCTGAAGGAGGGAGATCTGGAGATTCTCTGTGCCGTGGAGATCAAGGCGCCGCAGCGGTGGCAGGTGGCAGCCGGGCACAAGCTGGCGCTTGGTTCTGCGGCTGAGCCGGTGGAGCTGACCGGCCATGGCCGGGTAGAGCTGGCCGGGGCGGCTGAGGCCGAGGTGGAGCTGCATCTGGCAGCGCCTCCGGCCGTGGAGTGGCGGCTGGGCTCGCCTGCGCCTCGCGTGCGCGCAACGATCGGCGGCCGCCCCGCCCGCATGCTCCCACAGGGGAAAGGCTACAAGCTGGCGCCGGCAGAATAACCCCCTTTCGTAACAACGCAAACAACCCCTTTTCCCTCCCCCCATGCTTCAGACCCTGACTACCCTCCTGCGCCTCCTGCTCACCACAGTGGGCGCGCTGGCGCTGCTCATCACCCTATCCTACCCGGACACCATCCTGCCGCCCTCGCTGGATATTGAGTATGTGACCGAGCTCACGGTATATGACTTCAAGCCGTATATGTGGCTTCTCCCGCTGCTGTTTATGGAGCTGGTGAGCAGCGCCGGCAAGCGGCGCAATGCCGTGTGGTTTTCCGGGCTGGGGATAGCCATGCTGGCGGGAGTCATCGCGTGGCCTGTGCTCAGGGCGCACGCGCCCGAGTGGGTGGAGCGCACACTGCCGTTTGAGGATGGCAAATTGCCCGTGGGGCTGGGCTATATGTGCCTCATATTCTTCGGCAGCATCTTGTTCCGCCTGGTGCTGCTGGCCTATCTTTTCAAGGAGCCGCGCCCGGAGGAGGATGACCCCACCATGATGGATGCCGCCGTGCTGGACCCCTCCAAAGCCCGCACCGTGCGCGAGATAGCGGCCAACCCGCTGCAGGTGCAGCCGCGTTTCCTGTTTGGGGAGGCGGATCACGCGCTCATCTCCCGCTTTTATGCGCTGGTGGCGCGCCTGCGCCGCGCCAAGTGGGTGCAGGCATGCTGGGTAGGCGCGGCGGCGGCCGGGGTGGTGGCCTGGTTTTTCCTGTACCCCCGGCCCACTGAGCAGCAGGCGCTGCGGCGGGATATGGACGCCATGCTGGAGTGCCGCCGCCTGCCGGATGGCCGCTGGCTGGCCACGCGCCGCGCTGTGCACGCGGCCTATCGCGTGATGAGCTATATCGCGGATCATGATGTGTTTGACGGCATGAGCTTTGAGCAGGCGACCAAGTGGCTGCGCGTGTCGCGCGCGCCGGAGGCCTACCGCCGCCAGCTCATGGACAGGTCAGATATCTCTCTGCCCTCGGTGGATGATTTGTTTGAGAGCCGCACTCGCTTTTTCACCGTGCAGGATGGGCAGCACATTGCTGTGCTCTATATCCGCACCGATGCGAGCGGTGAGAAGATCACCATCGCAGAGGTGCAGGATGCCGGCTGGAATGCGGTGATGGATGATCGCCGCCGCCGCTTCGGGCGTGATGTCTCGGCCAGTTCGCTGCCCTGACTCGCGGCTCAGGGCCTGTAGGCCACCGCGCCGGCGTATCCCGGCGCCGGCTCAAAAAGCCTGATCTCAGGCGCGTCCTCAAAGCGGGGGCAGATGCGCCCCTCCCGGTAGACAAAAGGCTGCGTCCGGGCTTGCCAGATGCTGCTCCCGCTCAGCTTCACCAGGGCTTCTGCCGCGCACCAGCAGGCGTAGAACTCCTCGACCTCGCAGCCGCGGCTGCGCCAGGCTTCCAGCTGCTCCGGGCACATGATGCGCTGCGCGAGGGCCGGCAGCTGGGGACGCGGGCGCAGCTGCTCCAGATCCACCCCCACGCTGCTGTGGTGGAAGGCGAGGCAGAGCAGCTCACCGCTGTGGCTGAGGTTGAAGGGCTGCGCGGCGAATTCCGGCTTGCCGAGCTCGCCGTAGCTGAAGCGTATCTCCGCTGCGGGGATGCCGCTGAGGCGCGCGAGCTCCCGGCGCAGCAGGGTGCGCTCTGTGAGGTAGGGGAGGCCGCGGCGGGCGTAGGCTGCGCGCTCGGTGGGGTCCAGCTGCTCCGGCTGCAGCAGGGGAAGCTGCACGCGGCTCAGGTTGTAGACGAGGTAGTGCATGTGGAGCGCGCGGGGTAATCAGAGGCTGTAGTGGGTGACGCTGTGGGCTGTGGTGTCATACACCGCATAGGAGGGGGCGCCATAGCGGCCCTGCAGGTCACCGGGGTTGGCAAAGAGGGTGGTGCCCAGGCTTTGCAGGTCTGCGAGGTGGGTGTGCCCGTAAAAGACAGCGTCATACGGCGCAAAGGTGAGCGCCTGCTCTGCCACCCGGGGGGAGTGGGTCATGAAGATGCGGCGCCCGCCCACCTGTATATCAGCGCTTCTGCCGTGGTGGTGTGTGTGGGGGAGCTGCTCGGCTGTGCGCAGGAAATCGGGCTCCGGCGTGTCATTGTTGCCCAGCACGAGGTGCAGCGTGCCGTGCCATTGCTCGCGCAGGAGGCGGAGGGTGCTCAGGCTCTCCAAGTCGCCCATGAAGAGCAGGGTATCGCAGGGCAGGGCGCGCAGCCGGTCGAGGGCGGCGCGGAGGTTGATCGTGTTGTCGTGGATGTCCGAAATGAGGCCGAGGAGCATGGCGCGAGAGGCTAGTCGGTGAAGATGGGGGTGTAGGGATCCGGCGCCTGCAGCGGCTGCTGCGCCGGGCTGGCGATGAGGCGGCCGGAGGAGAAGTAGCGCAGAGTTGCGCCGGCCGGCAGGTCGTGCTTGAGCTGCGCCTGCCCATCGGGAGAGGCGTAGCCCATGTAGCGTGAGGTGCGGTGCATGATGCGGCCGAACTCGCGCGCTATCTCATCGCAGTAGTGGCGTTGGGCATGCTCGGCAAACCACGCGGCATAGGCTTGTTCTGCCGCGAGTGAGGCGCTTGTGCGCTGTAGCCAGCATGTGGCGCTCAGCGGGAAGCCGCAGCGTTTTTCAAGCTCGCGGAATGAGGCGGCATCTGCCGCGAGGGTGGGGGAGTAGGCCAGCCCCAGCATGTCGGCTCTGCGGTGCAGGCGCACCAGCTCGAGCAGGGTGTGGTAGGCATAGGCCTTGGCGAGGGCGGGGCAGTCCTCTGCGGTGATGTGAGTGAGGCGCTCCAGCTGGTCGGGCAGGTTGGCCTGCATGAAAAAGCTCTCGCGCGCGATGCCTGTGGCGCGCAGGATGGGGGTGGGGTCTTGGTAGCGTATCCAGACCGCCTGAGAGGGTTTCCACTCCACGCGTGCCCGCGCCGGGTGGTGCGTGGGGTCGAGCTCCGACACGTTGAACACGACGCTGTTTTCCCTAGTGAGCTGCGGGTAGGTATCGCTGTAGTGCGTGTCGCCGCCGGGGCCGGTCACCTCATAGGTGGCGCGGCGGAGCGACTGGGCGGTGAAGAGATCCTCCATCAGGTGTACCTGCTCCGGCTCGGCAGGGCAGGTGGGGCCAAAGCTGGGGCCGCGGTGCAGGAGCGCTTGGAGCAGGGCCGGCTCCGGCTCGGCGGGGATGCCGTGGCGCGCGGCTCGCAGCTCTGCCTGCATGCGCGCGGGGGAGAGCAGGGGCGGCATGGCGCGCGCGGCTTCGAGGGCCGGTGCGTAGAGGCGGGGGGGCGGCGCGGTGCGGGCGTGCTGGTATTCGGCGTAGGTGCGGGCTGAGGCGAGCTGCCGGAGCATGCTTTGGTGCCGGGTGGCCTCTGCCAGGGTGAGCTCTGCCTCGCTGAGCTGCCGGGCTGCCGGGGTTGTGAGCGCCTCTGCTGAGAGCCCGAAGTTCTCACAGGCGTCTTCACACAGCTTGAGGCGCTGCCGGAGCCGGGTGATGCTCTCGCGCAGCAGGGGGATATCCTGCGCGGTGTCGCCGGTGAGCTCCGGCGGGAGGAGGGGCTCTGCCAGCTCGCGCAGCACGGCTTCTTTTTGCGCCTCGAGCTGCTCTTTCTCCGGGCGGCAGAGCGCATCCCAGCGCGCGAGGAGCGGGGCAGCCTGCGGCGCCGGCAGGGAGCGGATGAGGCGCAGCAGCTCGGCGCGCTCGGTCAGGGTGAGGGTGGAGATGGACTGCCGACTCTGCTCATAGGTGAGCAGGCGCCGGTGCAGGGCTTGGGCGCGGGCAGCGGTGGCGCGGCGGGCGTTCTCAGCATTGGTGATCACCTGCTCGAGCCTCGGGTAGAGGAGGCGGTGGATCCCGGAATCTGCCGCTGTGAGCAAGCTGCCGGCCTGCTCCCAGTCGGCGCGCTGGTAGGCCTGCTCAAGCTGGCGGGTGAGCTCTTGGGCGCGGTTGCGCAGAGTCAGCAGCGCCCCGCCTGCCAGCACAGCGGCGGCTGCGGCGCCGCCGAGGATGAGGAGCAGGGCCTTGCGGCGGCGCTTGGCGCGGCGGGCGAGCTCTTGCTCTAAGTTTTGGCGGTAGGCCTCCACACCGGGGGGGAGGGGCGCCTGGCTGGCGCGGATGAGGCGCAGGCTCTGCTGCAGGCGGCGGTGCAGCGCGCGCAGCTGGTGAGTGCGGGCGGTCGAGAGGCGGCGGGGGGCGCCCATGAGGGAGGTATCATGCGCCAGGGTGGTGGCGGCTTCGCGCAGGAGGCGCGCGCGGCGCTCCCGCTGGCTTTCGGTGATGCGCAGGGGCTCCCCGGCCTCCAGGCGCTGCAGCTCGGCGGTGACCTCTGCATCACCCGGGAATTGCTGCCGCATGTGGAGCAGGGTGCGCCGGGCAGCCTCGGTATCTCCGCTCAGGGCATAGCGCCGCAGGATGCGCCATTGTTTCTGGGGGGCGGAGCGGGGCATCAGCGTGGCGTCTGGCGGCTGTGGGGCCGGGGGGTGAATGTGTCCGTATCCGTGCTTTCGCAGTAAAAATAGGGGCGTGGCGGGAGGGTGATCTCAGCGGGGGGCGTGCTCGCCTGCGGAGCCGGCTGCTGGGGCGCGTCAGGTGCGGGGAGGCTGAGCCCGGGCGCGAGGTGCAGCACGGGGCAGCTGCTTTGGCGGGCGCGGCGGTGCAGCGTGCTGCCGGGGGTGGTGCAGGTGTAGCGCGCGGGGTGAGGCGGCTCTGCCGGGGAGGCGCAGGTGCTGAAGGGAATGCCCCAGCCCAGCGTGGGGGAAAGCGCTTGGCTTTCATGCAGCAGGCGCAGCAGATCGCGCGATTGGGTGCCCGGCGGCACGAGCAGCACACAGCCTTGGCGGTAGGGCTCATGGTGCAGCGCGCGTGCATTGTCTGCGCTGCCGGTGAAAAAGCGCCACGTGGGGTAGCCCTCTGTGCCGGGAGTGGGGGTCAGGGGCGGCGGGGCAGCTAGGGTGACTTCTCCGCCGGTGGCGGCGGATTGCCAGTAGTGGTGTTGCTCGAGCGCGAGCGCCACACCGGCAGGAGTGGTGCAGGCGCAGCTGTGGCAGAGCTCGTGTACCTCCTGCTGGCTGAGGGCCAGGTGGTGCTGCAGGAGGAACTGGCCATCCGGCGTAGAGCGGGCGCTGCTGAGCAGGTGGTAGATGCAGCCGCCGAGCTCCTCGATCCTGTAGCTGTACTCCGCGCCGGCAATGCCCGGCTCTGCCGAGTGGCGCGTGGTGCTCAGCTCCACCAGCCGCTGCGCCAGCGCGGGGGGAATCTTGGCGCTGCGCGTGGCGAGCTCGCATGCGGCATCGGGATCTGCTGCGGCCGGCGCGGCTGAGGCTGCGGTGGTGTAGATCAGCTGGTGAGGCATGGCGGGCGGGGCTTTCTCGGAGCGGCGGGTGGGAGGTTAGGCGGGGTTGCTGAGGAGGGTGTCATCCAGCATGTGCAGCGCCCACAAGAGAGGCTCTGCCACGCGATCCGGGTGCATCTTGCCCGCATTGGGCTGCGGCTCGCCGGCGGGCGGTGTGCCCAGGGCTGAGGCGGCGAAGTAGGCCACGTGCGTCGAGATGGCCTCGGCATTGGAGCAGATTTGCGGCGAGATGCTGAAGAGTAGCTGCCGCAGGCGCTCTGAGTTGGCCTCTGCCAGAGCCGGGCGGTACTGCCCATTGCTCACCACGGGCAGCAGCGGCTCGGCGCCCAGCAGGTTTTGCCATGTGTCGCTCTTGCCGATGACGACTGCCAGCGGCACCTGCAGCTTGTGCCCCGGGGGCAGGTGCAGCGCGGTGCGGAGGCGCATCTCTGCCTCTGAGAGGAGGAGCGCCTGCTGCTGCTCGGGCGCATCGGCCGCGGGGTGCGGCAGGCCGTCCTCACTGCTGAGCAGCTTGCGAAATGCGGGATCCACCGTGGGATCAAAGTAAAAGATGATGAGCGAGGCGGCGACCAGGTGCCCCACGGCCGGGTTTTGCAGGCTCGTGGCCTCCGGCGCGCAGTCGGCCCCTGCGGTGTCGTAAAACACCAGCGCCAGGCTCTTCTCATCGGTGCTCAGGTTGTAGATGAACGGGCAGGGGAGCGAGGTGTAGCAGCCGCCTTTCCACACGGCGTGGTACAGCGGCGCCTGGCGGGGCAGGGGGGTGGCTGCGGTGTAAAGCTGTGCGCGCAGGGCGTTGAACGCCGCATTGGCGGAGGGATCCGCATCGCGGAAGGCGATGCCGAACTCGCGCGGCAGCGTGTATTCCAGCTCGCGCAGCATGCTCGCCAAATAGTAGGTCTTGCCGGCCTCCGGCGCGCCGATGAGCGAGACGATGTGCTGCGCCGTGCTGGCAAAAAAGGGCGGCAGCTTGTGGTGGCACCACGGGCAGGCATACTCGCTCACGCTGATGCCCATGCTATCCACCGGGTAGCCCTGCGCATCGTAGTCAATGGGGGTGAAGCGCTGCTGCGCATACTCGCCCAGGATGCTGTCGCGGTTGAGCGTGGGGTGCGCGGCGATGGCCAGCGTGTGCTCCAAGCGGAAGCGCTGCCAGCAGTGGGGGCAGGTTACCTCGCGGCGCGGGCTCGGCCGGCTGGCTTCCTCACGGGCTGCCAGGCGGGCGACTTCCAGCATATCCCCCAGCAGGAACGCGCGGCTCGTGAGCCCCGCCGGCGCCACAGGTGTGCTTGCCGGCAGCGCGCTATAAACCAGCAGCTCGGCCAGCGTGTGCGGGCCTTGGCTGCCGTTGAGGGGGTCATACACATACCACTCCTGCGGGTTCACGCTGCCGAAATCCGGCAGGTCAGTCTCACTCCCCACCCAGCAGATGAAGCAGCCCCCCGCCAGTACCAGCAGGTTCAGCATGCCCGGCGGGATGATGGCCTCATTGCTCTCCCTGCGCCCATTGAGGCTGTATGACTCCACCGACCCGTGTGGGAAAAAGTAACACGCCCGCCCGCGCAGCGCAAAAGTGCCGCCCACGTCTACACTCATCTGGCAGCGGAAGACATTCCCCTCGCCGTGCCCGATGGGCATGAGAGCGCCCTCTGCCACGCGCAGCTTGCCGCTGATGCAGTCAAATATATACAATTTGTTATCCATGAAGTGAATACCCGCCCATTTATACCACGCGCGCGAGTTGGCGTCAAGTTTAAGCGCGGTGAATTTCATGTGCGGACATCTTTTTGTGTGTCAGGTGTGTTCCCGGGCTTGAAATTCGGGGTGGGCTGTGGTAGGGTATGCGGCATGCGGAGAGTTACAACAAAGCGTGAACTGCGGGCAGCCTTGACTGCTGGGAATAACGAGCGCCGCGTGCTGGTGCCGACCATGGGTGCGCTGCACGCGGGGCATGCGGCTTTGCTGAGGCAGGCGCGTGAGCTCGCCGGCAGCGAGGGCGTGGTGGTGGCAAGTGTGTTTCTGAATCCTACGCAGTTTGACAATGCCGGGGATTTGAGCGCGTATCCGCGCACGCCGGAGGAAGATGTGAACCTCTGTGCCGAGTGCGGGGTGGATATCTTGTTCATGCCCGAGCCGCAGGAGATGTACCGCGCAGACCGCTCCCTGTGCGTGGAGGAGACACAGCTCTCCCGCGTGCTCTGCGGCGCGAGCCGCCCCGGGCATTTTGCCGGCGTATGCCTCGTGGTCAGCAAGCTTTTCAACCTCGTGCAGCCCACAGATGCCATCTTCGGCAAAAAAGACTACCAGCAGCTCGCCATCTTGCGCCGCATGGTGCGGGATCTGGATTTCCCCATCGTGCTGCATGGGGCTGATATCGTGCGCGAGAAAGACGGCCTGGCGGTGTCGAGCCGCAATGTGCGCCTCACGCCGGAGCACCGCGCTGCCGCGCCTGCCATCTACGCCTCCCTGTTGGCCGCAGCAGAGTCCTTCGCCCGCGGGGCGTCCCCTGTTCAGGTGAGCGGGGTGGTGCGTGCCGCGCTGGAGCGCCTCCACGGGGTGCGGGTGGACTATGCTGAGCTGGTGGATGCCGAGACTCTGCAGCCCTATGCTGCCGGGAGCTCCCGGCCTGCGCTGCTGGCTGTGGCCGCTTGGTTTGGCGAGGTGCGCCTCATTGACAATATCGAACTCCCGCTCCTCTCATGATCTCCGCTCATCATTTGCACCGCAGTTACAGCATCGGCCGCAAGACGGTGGAGGTGCTCCACGGGCTGGATCTGCACATCGCCCCGCGTGAGCGTGTCTTCCTCTGCGGCCCCAGCGGCGCCGGCAAGACGACGCTCATGTACACCCTCGCTGGCTTGGAGCCCCCGCAGCAGGGCTCTGTGATGGTGGATGGGCAGGATATCTACGCCCTCTCGCTGCGCCGCCGCGCTTTGTTCCGCAACAAGATGATGGGCTTCATCTTCCAAAACTACATGCTCATGCCCGAGCTCACCGCGCTCGAAAATGCCTCGCTCGCCACGGCCATCGCCGGCAGTGAAGCGACGGAGCGCGTGGTGGCCTTGCTGGAGAGGGTCGGCCTCGCGGACCGCCTGCACCACCTGCCCAATGAGCTCTCCGGCGGCGAGCAGCAGCGCGTGGCCATCGTGCGCGCGCTGGCACACAACCCCTCCATCATCTTTGCCGATGAACCCACCGGCAATCTTGACTCGCGCAATGGCGCCCAAATCCTCGACCTCCTGTTCGGCCTGGCAGAGGAGGGCGGCAAGACTCTCGTCATCGTGACTCATGATGCGCAGATCGCCTCCCGCGGGGACCGCGTGCTCACGATTCGTGATGGCGTGGTGGCGGCGGAGACGGGGCGCTGATCTTGCGGGCGGGTTGGCGTAAGTCATACATTTTTAAACACATCGCGGCGGAGGGGGGCTCCGCGCGCTAAAAATAAAAATGACGCACGGAAGTCTTGACCTGCCTGTTGTCTGTGTTATAATGCGCGCAGTTTAACGCACTTTCTTATCATTATGAAGAGATTCATCACCTCCCTGTCGGCTCTCGCCGTAGCATTTGCCGCTGTGGCGGCTACTGCTCAGGCGGAGATCAAGGTTGCCACTGTGAATATGACCGAGCTCAACATCATGTACTACATGCGTGCCGAGGCAGCTCAGCGTATTTCCAAGGAAGTGGCTGATGCTCAGCAAGAGCTGGCCGCCCGCCGTGAGAAGGTGAAGGCCATCGAGGATGAGATCGTGCAGAGCCAGAAGCAGCTGGATCCCACTCTCTCCGAGGCCGCGCAGGATAAGCTTCGCAAGAAGATTATCGCCATCAGAAACGAGTACGAGGCCGCGCAGGATGACCTCAAGGTGTTTGCCCAGCGCGTCCAAGCCTCTGTGTCCGAGCTCGAGCGCCGTGAGAATTACCTCATCTCTAAGGACCTGCACGAAGCTGTGGCCGCCGTGGCCAGCGAGGGCGGGTATGACCTTGTGCTGGATGTCACCGCAGGCACCCCCGCCGGCTACCGCGTGGTTCCTTTTGCCAAGCCGGAGCTGGATATCACCATGGCCGTGATCAAGCGCCTGAATGCCGACGCTCCTGCTGACTTTGACCCGCAGGCCGAGATGCAGCGCTACCGCGCCGCGCTTCCCTCTGCTGCTCCGACCCAGCAGCAAGCGCCGCAGAAGTAAGGAGCTGCTTCCTCTATGGCATTGAAAATGGGGGGTGGGCGCCGCTGCGCTCGCGCCCCGTTTTCTTTTTCCGGCGGGGGCTTTTTTGTGCCATGGGAGCCAGCCCATGCTTGACCTCGCCACACGCTGTGATATAATGCCGGCAGACCATGACGCCTGCGCACGCAGCCCCGCCAAACCTCTGCCCCGCAGGTCCCGCACCTCTTTTCTCTTCCTTCCTCACTCACAAGAAAGCATGACACTCTCTCTGGACGATATAGTGAAACTCACCGGCGGGCGGCTTCTGACCCCTGTGCCGCCTGAGACCACGCTGCTCATTTCAGGCGTGGCGACTCTGGCCGAGGCCGCTGCGCAGGAAGCTGCCTTCCTCGGCAATGAGAAGTATTTCAAAGACTTCATGGCCACCCGCGCGGGGGTCGTGCTTGTCCCGCCCTCCCTGCCGGAAAAGCCGGAGGGGCCGGCGCTCATCGAGGTGGAGAACCCCTCTCTCGCCTTCAATGCCCTGGTGGATGCTTTCATGAAGGTGGCCAATGATTTTGAACCGGGAATCGACCCCAGCGCTGTGGTGCACCCCACGGCCAAGCTGGATCCCACCAAGGTGCGCGTGCAGGCCGGCGCCATCATCGAAGCCTCGGCTGAGATTGGGGATGGCAGCGACATCGGCCCCGGCTGTGTGGTGGGCAAGGCGGCCAAGCTTGGGCAGCATTGCAAGCTGTACGCGCGAGTTGTGGTGCGTGAGCGCTGCATCCTGGGCAATCACGTCGTGGTGCAGCCCGGCGCCGTCATCGGGTCCGATGGCTTCGGCTTCCTGCTCAACAAGGAAACCGGCCGCTACGAGACTGTAGACCAAGTCGGCATTGTGGTGATTGAGGATCATGTGGACATCGGCGCCAACACGGCCATCGACCGCGCGCGCTTCGGCCGCACGGTCATCGGCGAAGGCTCCAAGATCGACAATCTCGTGCAGATCGGGCACAATGTCACCATCGGCAAACACACGGTGATTGTGTCGCAAAGCGGCATCGCCGGCAGCACCCACGTGGGAGATTACGTGACCATTGCTGCGCAGTGCGGCATCGCCGGCCATTTGAACGTGGGTGATAAAGTCGTCATGGCGGCGCGCACCGGGGTGATGGGCAATCTGGAGGGCGGCCAGGCCTACTGGGGCTCCCCCAGCGCCCCCTTCGCTGAGGCGCGCATGCAGATGATCGCCGTGCGCCGCCTGCCGGAGGCCATCAAGGAACTCAAGGCCATGAAAAAACAGGCAGAGCAGCTGCGCGAGCTCCTCACCAAGAAAAAACCATGGTATCGCTTCTGGTGATGCCTCACCCCCATATGCTGCTGTATGTCAACTGCTGAACTCTACCGCCCCAATGCGGCCATCATCTACCAGCGCCGAGATGGCCGCGTGCTGGTGTGCGAGCGTGTCAAACCCGCCGGCGCTTGGCAATTCCCCCAAGGCGGCGTCAAGAAAGGCGAGGCCCCGCGCGATGCCGCCTGCCGCGAGGGGATGGAGGAGACCGGCTTCCGCCCGAATGAGTATGAAGTGGTGGCGGAGCACGGCCCCTACCGCTATGACTACCCGCCCGCTGAGCGTGAGCGCGTGCTGCGCAAGCGCGGTATCCCCTATGCCGGCCAAGAGCAGCACTATTTCCTCTGCCTGATGCACAGTGACCAAGCCGAGCCCTGGCTGGACAACAAGGAGTTCCGCGACTACCGCTGGGTGCTGCCCCGGGATTTTGATCTCTCATGCCTGCCGGAGTTTAAGCGCGGGGTCTACCGCCGCGTGCTCAAGGATTTCTTCGGTGTAGAAAAGGAGTGATGCAGCCCATTGCTCACATCCGCTCGCCCTTTGCTGAGAAATTCGGCGTGCCGCGCCAGAGCGGCCTGGCGCCCCATGTCGTCTGCCGCCTCGAGTTCACCCCCGACTACCGACACCCGGATTTTGTGCGCGGCCTGGAGGATTTCTCCCACCTCTGGATCATCTGGGGTTTTCACTGCAACCGCGCGGATGAACTGCGCCCCACTGTGCGCCCGCCGCGCCTCGGGGGCAATGTGCGCATGGGTGTGTTCGCCACGCGTTCGCCCTTCCGCCCCAACGGGCTGGGTCTCTCCGCCGTGCGGCTCATGGCCGTGGAAGAGGGGCCCTCTCTCCTCTTGGCCGGCGCTGATATGGTGGATGGCACCCCGGTGTATGACATCAAGCCCTACCTTGCCTATGCCGATGCTTTCCCGGAGGCCTCAGGCGGCTTTGTCGCGTCTACGCCGCGCCGGGAGCTGCTGGTGGAGCTGCCGGCAGAGCTCCCGCCGGATCTGCCGCCGGGCTGGGTGCAAGCCCTCCGCGAAGTGCTCGCGCAGGATCCGCGCCCCGCGTATCAGGACGACCCGCAGCGCGTGTACCACCTCGTGTTCCGCCCCTGTGAGGTCGACTTCTGCGTGCAGTGCGGCATCCTGCATGTCCTGGCTCTCCGCCGTATCTGATCCCTCATTCCCCCGCCCGCCTGCGCCATGCCCACCCTCCCCACCGCCTTTGCCGCCGCGCTGCCCTACCGCCCGGGAGAGGGGGAGTCGCTCTGCATCTGCCGGAGCGGGCGTGTGCTCCTGAGCCTCGTGGGCGGAGAAGCCCGCCCCGGTGAGCCCTGGAGACCCGGCACCCTCGTGCCCGTATTCTCCGCCACCAAGGCTCTCTCAGCCGCCTGTGTGCTGCTGGCCCTTGCCGAGCGCGGGCTGGACCCGGCCATCGAAGTCGGGGAACTCTGGCCGGCCTTCCCGGCGCCGCGTTGCAGCGTGGCGCAGCTGCTCTCCCACCAGGCAGGACTCGCCGCGTGGGACAGCCCGGCCTCCCTGTATGATACTGAGGCGTGCCGCGCCGCCATCGAATCCACCCGCCCCGCCTGGGCGCCCCCGCAGCACGGCTACCACCCGCACACCCTTGGCCCCATTCTCGACATCCTCATGCTGCGCCTCACCGGCAGCCGCCTTGGCGCTTTTTGGGAAGCGCGCGTGCGCCGCCCCCTGGGGCTGGAGGCCTACATCGGCCTGCCGGAGAGCGCGCTGCCCCGCGTGGCGCAGCTGCTCCCGCCGCGCGTGCAGGGCGCCATGCCCCGCAGCCCCTTTTACCGCGCCTACTTCGACCCCTCCTCGGCGGTGTACCGCGCCTTCCACAGCGTGAGCGGCATCAGCTCCATCCGCGAGATGAACACCCTGCGCGCCCTCCGGTGCGCCTGCCCGGCACGCGGCGGCGTAGCCTCCGCACGAGGGCTCGCCATGGCCTACCAAGCCATCCTCGGCGCCTTGCCCGGCTCCCCATTCCCCGCCTGCGTGACCCGCTGGCTGAGCGAGCCCTGCTGCAGCGGCAGGGATCTCACCCTCCTGCGCGACACCTCATTCACCTGCGGCGCCATGTGCCGGCCGGCGGAGTTTTTCGGCCGCGGCGGCTTCGGCCACGCCGGGGCAGGGGGCTCGCTCGCCTTTGCTGAGCCCGGCTCCGGCTATTCTTTTGCCTACGTGATGAACAGGATGCAGCTCGGCGTGCTCCCCGGTGAGCGCGTGCTCTCTCTCGTCCGCGCCTTTGAGCGCTCCTACCCCTGCTCATAAAAAATTGCGCATAAAATAAAATTTGGCTTGCTTTATAGCCGAAAATGTGGTTAACTCAGCCCGCGCAAGTGCGCCGCTGTAGCTCAGTGGTAGAGCAACGCATTCGTAATGCGTGGGTCGTCAGTTCAAATCTGACCAGCGGCTCTTCTCATGCCTCCGTAGCTCAGTTGGTAGAGCAGCTGACTCTTAATCAGTTTGTCCACGGTT
>JAFLSS010000002.1 GCA_022510805.1 Akkermansiaceae bacterium | reverse complement strand
ACCTCGATGACGTAGAGCTGCTCGTCCTTGATGGCGAACTGGCAGTTCATGAGGCCTTTCACATTCAGCCGAGCCGCCAGTTCTTTGGCTGCGCGCATCATCTCCTTGTGCATGGCGGGAGACACCTTGTTGGGGGGGATCATGCAGGCCGAGTCACCGGAGTGGATGCCGGCGGGCTCGACGTGCTGCATGATGGCGCCGACCACGCTGATCTCGCCATCGGCAATCACGTCCACGTCGATCTCCATGGCATGCTGCAGGAAGCGGTCCACAAGCACCGGGCGCTCCGGTGAGGCATCCACCGCTTCGCGCATGTAGGTGCGCAGCTCCTGCTCATCGTACACAATCATCATGGCGCGGCCGCCCAGCACGAAGGAGGGGCGCACCAGCACCGGGAAGCCGATGCGCTTGGCCACCTGCACGGCTTCTTCCTCATTGGTGGCTGTGCCGGCCTCGGCCTGCTTGAGGCCGAGTTCATCGAGCAGGGCGGAGAAGTACTTGCGGTCTTCCGCCAGCTCGATGCTCTTGGGGCTGGTGCCGATGATGGGCACCCCGCGCTCCTGCAGAGCGGCGGCGAGATTCAGCGGGGTCTGGCCGCCGAACTGCACGATGACGCCATCGGGCTGCTCCTGGTCGCAGATGTTGAGCACATCTTCGAGCGTGAGGGGCTCGAAATAAAGCTTGTCGGAGGTGTCGTAGTCCGTGGACACCGTCTCGGGGTTGGAGTTCACCATGATGGTTTCATAGCCCAGCTCCTTGAGGGCAAAGGAAGCGTGCACGCAGCAGTAGTCGAACTCAATGCCCTGGCCGATGCGGTTGGGCCCGCCGCCGAGGATCACAATCTTCTTCTTGTCATTCGGCCGCGCCTCGTTCTCATCCCCGTATGTGGAGTAATAATAGGGCGTGTAGGCCTCAAACTCTGCCGCGCAGGTATCCACCAAGCGGTAGGTGGGGATGATGCCCTGAGCCTTGCGCTCTGCGCGCACCTCATCCTCCGAGCAGCCGCGCGCAAGGGCGATCTGGCGGTCGGAGAAGCCCAGTTGTTTGGCTTCCCGCAGGTCGAGCTCAGCCAGGTGCATGCCGGCCTCAGCCAGTTGCTGGAGCTGGTCCAGGAACCAGGGGTCAATCTGCGTGAGATCATGCACCTCCTCCAGGGAGAAGCCGTGAGTGAAGGCCGTCTGAAGCCAGAAAATACGCTCGGCATGAGGCACCGCCAGCTTGGAGGCAATCTCAGAGCGCGAGGGGTTCACCGGGCACTTGGTATCAAAGCCGAATCCCCAGCGTCCAGTTTCGAGCGAGCGCAGCGCCTTCTGCAGAGACTCCTTGAAGGTGCGGCCGATGCTCATCACCTCGCCCACGCTCTTCATGGAGGTGGTGAGGCGCTCATCCGCCTTCTTGAATTTCTCGAAAGTGAAGCGCGGCACCTTGGTGACCACATAGTCGATGGAGGGCTCAAAGGAAGCCGGAGTCTCGCGGGTGATATCATTGCGCAGCTCATCGAGCGTGTAGCCGACGGCGAGCTTGGCCGCCAGTTTGGCGATGGGGAAGCCGGTGGCCTTGGAGGCCAGGGCAGAAGAGCGGCTGACGCGGGGGTTCATCTCGATGATGATCATGCGCCCGGTCTTGGGATCCATGGCGAACTGGATGTTGCTGCCGCCTGTTTCCACGCCGATCTCGCGGATGACGGCGAAGGAGGCGTCGCGCATGATCTGGTATTCGCGATCTGTCAGCGTCTGAATGGGCGCCACGGTGATGGAATCACCCGTGTGCACGCCCATGGGATCCAGGTTCTCAATCGAGCACACCACCACACAGTTGTCATTGCGGTCGCGCATCACCTCCATCTCATACTCTTTCCAGCCGAGCAGCGATTCCTCGATAAGCACTTCCGACACGGGGGAGAGATCCAGCCCGCGCGCCACAATCTCCTCAAATTCAGCCTTATTGTAAGCAATGCCGCCGCCGGTGCCGCCCAGGGTGAAGGCCGGGCGGATGATCATGGGGTAGTTGCCGATCACATTTTTAGCGATATCCCACGCTTCTGCCATGTTGTGAGCCGTGCCGCTGGCGGGGACGTCCAGGCCGATCTTGATCATGGCATCCTTGAAGCGCTGGCGGTCTTCGCCTTTGTCGATGGCATCGGCGCTGGCGCCGATCATGCGCACGCCGAAACGCTCCAGCACGCCCTGGCGGTAGAGCTCCATGGCGCAGTTGAGCGCGGTCTGCCCACCGAGTGTCGGCAGCAGGGCATCCGGGCGCTCGCGCTCGATGATCTTGCCCACGTATTCCGGCGTAATCGGCTCAATATAAGTACGCGGAGCCGTCTCGGGGTCTGTCATGATAGTGGCGGGATTCGAATTCACCAGCACGACCTCATAGCCTTCCTCTTTCAGCGCCTTACACGCCTGCGTACCGGAGTAATCAAATTCGCACCCTTGTCCAATGATGATAGGACCCGACCCAATGACCAATATTTTCTTAATAGACGTATCTTTCGGCATGGCGCGTGTGTAAACTTGCAGATATATGCCACAACTCCACCCAAAAAGCAAGCCAAATGTGCCCGGAAGCGTGAGAAAGTGTAGGAAAATGCGCGTGCGCCGGCCGAGCAGGGGGCGCACGCCCGGCGGCTGCGAGGCGGCAGAAATGGCAAAAGCTCTTGACAGGCAGTCTGTTCTCAGCTTGGCATCAGCGGCCGGATATCCTCCGGCAGCAGGCTGCAGAGCTCGGCATCAGAGGGGTTGACCTTGGCGTAGAGCCGCCCGGCTTGGTGGGTGACCGCCGCTTCGAAGAGGTTGCGCACCTCGCGGGCGTTGGCAAAGTTGGCATCTCGCGCGGCGTATCGGGACTCAAGCAGGCGCGCCATGAGCTCCGCCGCTTCATCAGAGGGGCTGTAGCCGGATTTGCGGCACATGCTCCGAAAGATCTCCGCGAGCTCCGGCGGCGTGTAGTCCTCAAAGTAGATGTGCTTGCTGAAGCGGGAGGCGAGCCCGGGATTGGAGTTGACAAAGTTTTCCATGAGCTTGGGGTAGCCGGCAACGATGACGATCAAGTCATCCCGGTGATCCTCCATGGCTTTGAGAAGCGTGTCGATGGCCTCTTGCCCGAAGTCGACTCCCTGTTCTTTGACAAGGCTATAGGCCTCATCAATGAAGAGCACGCCGCCCAGCGCCTTCTGCACCACCTCCTGCACTTTGAGCGCCGTTTGCCCCACATAGCCGCACACGAGTCCGGAGCGATCCACCTCCACCAAATGCCCGCTGCGGAGCAGTCCCATCTTGTGGTAAATCTTGGACAAGAGCCTGGCCACGGTGGTCTTGCCGGTGCCCGGATTGCCGGTGAATACGAGGTGGTTGGACAGCGGCACTGTGGTGAGCCCGCGCTTCTTGCGCAAGCTTTGGATTTTCTGCATGTGGATCAGGGAGAGGACCTCACGCTTGACGCCGCTCATGCCGGTGAGGGCTTGGAGCTCGCGGAGGTGCTCTGCCAGCTCTGCGGCAAAGGGAGATTCACCGGGGGCGAGCGAGTCGCTCTCCTTCACGCCGAGGCTGAGGTTGACGGCGCGGTGGCGGATGCTTTCCAGCTGATCCAGCTGAGCCTGCAGCAGGCTAATCTCCCGGGTGTCATCGGTGCCATCGCAGGCGATGAGCTCATGCGCCAGCTCTTCATACAGGTGGACATACTGGGTGGCGAGCCATGCCTTTTTCTCGGCGTCCCGGGCGGCGAGCTGGCTGAGGAAGGCCGAGCCATCCGGCGCGGCAGAATCGCGCAGGTCAATCGCCTGGCGGATGAGGTCTGCCGCGGTGTCCTCCAGGCTCAGATAGTGCTTGATGAGCGCCGCCTCCACAGGCGAGGCCTCCAGATCAGCAAACGCGAGGCGCAGCAGGCGCTCTTTGGTCTCGCGCCGGGCGAGCTCGCGCACGTTGTTGAGGGGGAATCCCTCCTCACTCTCCAGCTGCTCAAGGCGGCAGAAAAAGGAGTGGATTTTGGATTTGAGGCTGCTTTCCTCCGGGAAGAGGAAGGTGGAGACATCCGGCCGGAGGGAGGCAAAGCGCTCCGGCAGGCGGGCTTCATCCCACTTGTGGTCGCTTTCGAGATGCCGCTCAGCATAATCCCACAGCGTGCGGATATAGGCATTGCGGTGTTTGATTTTCTTTGGTGAAGACAAGCCCGCCGGCCCCCTTTCGAGCAGCGCGCCCAGGTGGTCGCAAAAAAGCGTGTAGAACAAGCTCAGTGAGTGCTGCTGCTGCGTCTTGTTTTCCGCCTCCACCAGGTAGACAAAAGAGTGCGGCACTCTGGCGGCGAACTCTTCCTTGTTGATGCCTTTCAGGTAAATGGCACGCAGCCAGTCCTCCTTGAGCGACTGATCATTGAAAAGACTCTGAAAGGAGTTCAGCTCGCTCTTGCCTAATTCCTTGTTTTCATAGGCAATATAGAGCGCGTAGTCCATGATATCCTGCATGAGCAGGTCGCGGTAATTGCCCTTCACTCGCGTGCCCGCAAGCCGGAACACAGCATAGGCGGCATCGCAGAGGGCGTGCATTTCCTCTTTGATGCTGTTGAGGGAAGCTTCGTAGTTGTTGCATTTGTGGAGGTACGACATGGCTCCGTATAACTGCTGGGTTGTTTGGCAGCCTAGCATGAGGACGCGGTTTTGTCAAGATACACAGAGTGCTGCATTCATGGCAAGAATGGGGTAAAAGCGCTTGACGCGTGCGCGCGGCGGTGCTATAACAATGGTGAACGTCAGCAACTATGGTGAAAATCGCCAATCCCTATGCCTCACTCGCCGCTGTTGCCGGAGCGCTTGCTGCGGTGCTCTCGGCCTGTGGAGATTCCAAAGAATCTGCCCAGAAGGAATTGCTTCAGTCCGGGGCGCTCAACTCGGTGCTGGATCCTGCGGGTGAGGAGGGCAAGCGCGCGATGCGGCAGGCGATTCAGCGTGAAAATGCGGATATGGTGCGCCGGCTCCTCCTCGCCGGGGCGGATGTGAATGCCATCTTGCCCAATGGCTGCACCCCGCTGCTGTATGCACTGGCAGGGAATCGCGTGAGCATGGCCAAGCTGCTGCTGGAGCATGGGGCGGATATCAGCATTACCACCAAGGAGGGGGAGAGCGCGTTGATGCTCAGCGCGCTGATGGGAAATCTGGAGCTTGTGGAGAGGCTGCTGGATATGGGGGCGGAGGTGGATGCTGAGGATGATGGCGGATGGACGGCGCTCATGGCGGCTTGCATGAAGTCTGACCGCGTGAGCAACCGGCACGCAAGTGTCTCCAATGTGTTTGCCTATAGCCATTTGAAACACAGGAAAGTGCATACTGCCACACCTGCTGTGCGGCGCGCGCTGGTGGCTCGCCTCATCCGCGCCGGGGCAGATGTGAATCATGAAGCGCGGGACGGCTGGACCCCCATCGCCGTCGCGGCCTGTGAGGGGCGGGAATTCATCGTCAAACAGCTTCTGCAAGCCGGCGCCAAATGCAATCAGAAGGCAGGCATCTCGCCGCTGATGACAGCGGCCATCAGCGGCGAAACAGGCACCATCAAAATCCTGCTTGAGTCGCATTCACGGGTGAATGCCGTATCCCTCACCGGCAAGACAGCCCTGCTGTATGCAGCCCGGTCAGGCAATGCCGAGGCGGTGAAGCTGCTGCTGGATGCCGGGGCAGATGCCAACTACACCGCGCCGGGGAACGGCGAGAGCGCTGTTTCAGAGGCTGCGCACGGGGGGCATGAGGCCCTGGTGGACATGCTGCTCAAGCGGGGGGCCAGTGTATCCGGCGATGGCTTGGCCCTGCGCTATGCGGTGCGCGGGGGGCATGTGGAGATGATTGAGAAACTCATCCACGCGGGGGCAGATGTCAACAAACTGACCCGAGTGCGCGGGCACTCGCCCTCCATGCCCTTGAGCGAAGCGGTGAAGCTGCTGCTCAGCAACAAGGGCATGCGGGAGAACCCCGAGCCCGCCATCCGCATCATCGAAATGCTGGCGCAGGCGGGCGCAGTGCCGCTGGATCCCATGCACTCCACGGAATTGATGCACCGCTCTGAGGCGGAGAAGATTCTGACCAGCCTGCACTTTGACTTGGCTACCAAGGAAAAGGCGCTCAAGGCGTTGGTTTCCCGAAAGGAGCACACGCATGAGATGATGGGGGATCACATCGTGGCCAATCTGCTGAATATCACCGAGCCCAACACGCGCCATGAGCTCATCCACCTGGCGCTTAAGTATGGCGCCTCTCCCAATGAGCTCGACAAGAGCGGCGATCCTGTCATCTTTGATGCCCTGCGCTTCCAATGCCAGAAGGAAGTGCAGGAGCTGCTGGAGCACGGGGTGGATATCAGCCTCCGCAACCACCTCGGCGAGACTCTGCTGGAGATGGCCGTCAAGGATAAGAACACCTCTGTTGTGAAGCAACTGCTCGAGAAGGGGGCGGATCCCAACAGCACCAGCCCCGAGGGGGAGCCCATGCTGCAGCTCGCCATCCGCAGCGGGTCGAAGCTCACCGTGCAGGCGCTGCTGGCCAAGGGGGCGGATCCCAACCTGCCGGCGCAGGACGGGTGCACCATGCTGCAGCTGATTCTCTCTGCCTCCAATATCGAGAAAAAAGACAAGCTTGCCATGCTGCAGGCCATGGTGGCGGCCGGGGCGGATCCCCGCGCGCGAGTCAAGCCCGGCAGCGAGCCGCTTTTGTATCTCGCCGTGCACAATGCGGAGGAGGTGGATCTCATCCGCCTCTTGCTTGAAGCCGGAGTGGAGGTCAACGCGACCTATGGCTCGCGGACCGCGCTCGACCAGGCCACCGCGCCGGAGGTGGTCGAGCTTCTGCGCGCCCACGGAGGCAAGAGGCAGGAGGAGCTCAGCCACTGAGGAGCAGGCTCATAGGACGCACGGCGACTTTGTTCTTTCGCCCTCGGCAAAAATCTGCTAGAATGGGGGGCATGAGCGCGGATGAAATGTCAATCGGTGTGGACATGGGCGGCACGTCCATCAAGTTTGCCGTGGTGCAGGGCACCGAGCTGGTAGCTCGCTGTGAGCCGATGCCTACGGCGGATTACCCCAGCCCGGAGGCAGTGGTGAGTGAGGTGGGCAAGCGCCTGCGGGCGCTGATGGAGCGTTATCCGGCGTGCCGCGCAGTGGGCATGGGGCTGCCGGGGTTTGTGGATCATGCCGCCGGCACGGTGGATTCCCTCACCAATGTGCCGGGGTGGTATGACGTGCCCATCCGCCGCATTTTGGAAGAGGAAACCGGCTTGCCGGCCGCTGTGGATAATGATGCCAACTGCATGGCGTATGCCGAGTGGAAGCTCGGCGCGGGCAGGGGCATGCAGCACCTTGTGTGCCTGACTCTCGGCACAGGGGTGGGCTCCGGTGTGGTGGCCAATGGAGCGCTGCTGCGCGGCCACCTCGGCGCTGCGGGCGAGCTGGGGCAGGTGGGCATCGACTACCGGGGGCGCATCGGGCATTATGGCAACCGGGGCGCGCTTGAGGACTACATCGGCAACCGGGAGATCGCCGTGGAGGCCCAGATTGCCTATGCTGCGGAGGGGCAGGTGAAGACGCCGGATGAGCTCACACCGCTGCACCTGGAGCGTGCGGCGCTGGCCGGCTGCCCTGTGGCGGCGGCGCTGTGGGATGACATCGCGCGCAAGCTGGCGGCCTGCATGCTGAGCTGTCATTATATTCTGAACCCGCAGGCATTCATCATCGGCGGTGGTGTGGCGCGGGCCGGTGAGTTGCTTTTTGCCCCGGTGCGCCGCTATTTGAAAGCCCAGATCTACGCGCCTCACTTCAAGTCATTGCAGATCCTGCCGGCGCAATTCGGCAATGAGGCAGGCCTCATCGGCGCCGCCCGCTTGGCGCTCGAGGACGCCGCCGCGCGCTGAGCGCACACTCCCCCCACCTGGTCCCGACTCCCGCTTTTTTTCGCATGACAGCCGCAGCTCCCGCAGATCCCAGCAAGGCCGAGGCGCGCCTTTGCTCACGCCTCCGCCTCAGCCCGGAAGACTCCGCCCGCCTGCTGGCGGCCATGCGTGCCGGCAACGCCGCCAAGCAAGCCGTGGTGCTCAGCCCGCGGGCAGGGGCGGACTATGCACCACCTGTTGCCTGTGAGCCGCGCGCCCTGCGCCCGTGGCTGCCGCAGCGGGTGCATGTGCCGGCCGCGCAGGAGGCGCCCACCAAGCACCCGGACTACGCCGCGGGGCTCTACTACGCGCTGGATGTCTCAAGCTGCTGGGAAAGCGTGGCGCTGGGGCAGTTGCCGGAGCCGCCGCAGCGCAGTCTCGACCTCTGCGCCGCACCGGGCGGCAAGACCATGCTTCTCGCGGCTCACTATGAGCTCACCCACCACACCGCCAATGAGGTGAATGCCGCCCGCCGCGGCATCCTCCGGCAGAATGTGGCGCAGTGCGGGCTGCCGCATACGGAGGTGACCGGCCTGCGCCCGGATCAATGGGCGGCGGCGGTGGCGGCGGGGGAGTGCCCGCCCTTTGACCTGCTGCTGGTGGATGCGCCGTGCAGCGGGCAGTCCCTGCTGTGCAAGGGGATCAAGAACCCCGGCTGCCTGGGGCCCAACATGGTGCAGGGCAATGCGAAGCGCCAGCGGGGCATCCTGCTGGCTGCTGTGCAGTGCGTGGCGCCCGGGGGGCACCTCCTTTACTCCACCTGCACCTATGACCCGGAGGAAAATGAAAAAGCCATCGCGTACATCCTCCGGCGCATCCCCGGCTGGGAAGCTGTGGAGGTGCCGCCGCTGCGGCCGTATGGCTCGGCTCTGGCAGATTTTCCGGCCTATAGGCTCTACCCCTGGCAGGGCTGCGGGGCAGGCGGGTTTTGCTGCCTGCTGCGCCGCCGTGATTAGTTTTTTTGCGCCTTCGCGTGCGAAAAAACTAGACGTGGGCCCCAATTTTTTGTAAAAGAATGAACGGACACGCACAACAGTGAATCAATCATGATGATGAAAAACTTATTTACAATGATGGCGGCTGCTTTTTCCGCCGCGGCATTTGCCGGCGCGGCTCCCCTCCCGGAAAAGGCAGATATGCTTGCTACCAATACAGTGGTGGCAAAATATGTGCAGACGGTGGATATGCCTTGCCGCTTTATGACGACACTTTGCCCGGACAAGTGCGACCACGCGACGCGACTTGCTCAGTTTGAGGTGGTGAAGAATGAGAATTACGAGCATCCCGGCAAATACGGCGATGAGAAGCTGGAGCCCGGCGCCATTGCTAGTGTGGATGTGAAAAAAGATATCCTCGGTCAGGCGCCGGAGATCGCTCAAAAGATTGAGTCCCTGAAGCCGGGGGATATGGTGCGCCTCACCATCACGCACTACTACGTGCAGCAGGGGCAGGGGCAATTCCCCGTGCGCCCGGCGGTGAGCTTGGAGCCTGTGGCTCAATAAGCCGCGTGCTCAAGCCTGCCCGGTACGGCGGGAGTTTTTTCCGGTGTGTGGAAGCGCCCGGAGAAAACTCCCGTTTTGATTAGGCTCTGGCAGGGCTCACATACGGCAGGAGATTCTGCATCAGCAGGGAGAGCAGCATCAGCCAGAGCGGGGTGAGGGCTATATACAGCAAGATGCTGCGCGGCACCCCCTGCTCACGTGTTGCGGTGGGTGAGGGGATGGCCACGGGCAGGCAGGTGCAGGCGATCAGGAACAGCAGGTATAGGCTGGTGTGCTCACCATATGTTTCATGCCCGCAGATCCCTGAGGCAAGCCCCACAAACACGGGCCACAGTAAGGCGCTGCCCAGCATTTGGAACAGCTCGGCCTGCCTGCACCGGCAGGTGGCGATGAGCAGGCAGAGCATGGAGGGCGCCAGAAGATAGGGCAGGATGATTTGCAGCGCCTCCATGGTGTGGTAATCGCAGGATTCTGAGGTGTTGAAGGTGAAGATGCTGAGGCTTGCCCACAGAAGCAGCGCCGCCACGCAGAGTGTGCTGCCCGACCGGAGGAGCTGCCGGGTGCGGGCGGACAGGGCATAGCAAAGCGAGCGTACGACGGAGAGGAGGCTCCATAGCCCCAGTATGATGAGGCTTGCGAGGCTGCCGACTAGGATGGCCGGTGTGGGGTTCTCCGCTGTGTTGGCGAGCATGATATTCAGCTGCAGGCTGAGGTGAAAGAGGATCAGCACAAGCCCGCTTTGCCGCCTCGAGGTCTTGCCTTTGTAGAGCGCCCATGCCAGCAGGGGGATGATGAGTGAGAGGATGCTGAGGAGCAACCACGGGACGGCGATTTTGCCGAAGGAGAGCGTCCATTGCGCCAGTAGGAGCAGCGCCGGCAGAAGCCAGAAGAGCAAGAGCGGAAGGTGCCGGGAGATCATATCGGAGGGGATGATACACAGCGCGCCCTGCTGAGTCAAGTCCATACAAAAAAAGAAAAGTGCACTAAAAAATTTGAACAAAAATTACGAAATTGTATCTAACTTATCGAAAACATGACCCTATATCCCCACCACACCACAATGGAGCGTCAATCCCCCCCTCTGCCCAATCGTCGTTTCAGCAGAACATCACTCAGGAAGCTCACTCCCCTTTGGATGGGCTGCGCGGTGGGGCTGCTGGCAGCGTGCTCTCCCTCTATCACCTGTGGCTCAGGGCCGAAGATTTCCCACAACGTCCAGCGGGGCCAGGGTCTCCCGGCGGTGAGTGTTGCCCCCGTGGCCATCCAAGATGGCGACTTCGGTTGTGAGATGAAGGTGAAAGCGCCTAACGGGTATAACATCTTGGACATCAGTCCGGCCTCCGCCATTGAGCTGGAGTGGAATGGCACCAAGCGCTCCACCGATGTCTCCTTTCTTCCGGGCGGGCCTTTGCGCGAAGTTCCCCAATCATGGCGCATTGTCAGCCTGCCAACCCTGAACGACAAGAACACGGTGCACACCATGCAGGGCAAGCTGCGCTTTTTCCTCAGAAAGCAGGGGCCGGTGCATCTGTACCCGCTGGGCGCGCCGCGCTCCGGCACGCATCATTTGTGTGTAGATGGCTACCGAGTCCGGCTGCGTCTCAAGCAATATAGAACCGCGGCATCATGGGTTATCTCCTCGCCGGTGCCTCTGACCGACATTCAGGTGCTGCAGGATGGGAAGCCCATGGAAATCAATTGGGTACACCAGTCCGAGCCCGTTCTCAATTTCTCTGATGTTAAGGGCTGCATCTACAATGACTACTACTACCATTTCTTTGTGATGACACGGGAGGATGGCGGGGAGCCCCAGCTGCGCCTGCAGGCATGCTCCGGCCCCGTGTATGCCAAGACTCAGGCTGTCCGCGTCCGGATTCAAAAAGAAAAGAAATAACGCCATACCATGACAAAACGAGTATTGATCCGTCTTCTGGTGGGCGCGGCGGTCTGGCTGCCGTGCTCATGCACCACCGACCGCGCACAGTGGACGCTGCGCCCCTATCGCGAAACGCAGAGCTACACGCTCGACTACCGCGAGCAGGGGATCAGCGGCAAGCGGTTGCTGGCGCCGGTGCTCTACCAAGCCGGCAGCGAGTGGTATATAGCGGCGCTTGACTGCCCCTCGGCGGAGGCCGGCTCAAAGCAGGCGAGCCTCGCGTACCACCGCATCACGCCCAAGTTGGCCGGGCTCATGCTGCGGCCTCAGGGCATGACCTCCATCTCCGCCAAGGATCTGCACAAGGAAATAGAGCGCGCCGGCGGTGCTTGGATCAAGGCTTTGCCGAGTGGCGCCCGGGCGGTGAAAGCTCCCTACCTCATGGCGACGAATCGCACGGTGTATTGGAAGGAAGAGAGCTCGCGCCTGAAGAAGGTGCCGGTGAGCAAGTATCCGCAGCTGGCGGTGGACTATAGTATGGATGGGCTGTGCACCGTCGTGAACTACACGGTCGGGGGCGCGATCATTCTGGCTACCTCCCCCATCTGGGGGCCGCTTGTGCTCTTCTCTGAGATGACGCATCAGCCGCAGGAGGTTTTCTATGATGAGGTTGAGACCTCGGCGCCATGAGCTGTGGGCTCAGGCGCCTCTGCCGGGAATGATGATATTTTGAGCTCTGCCTTATTTTAAGCTTGCTAGAGATAGAGGAAGAAGCTATATTGAGCGGCGTATGAGATACGGGAAATGGATGGCTTTCTGCTTGCTGCCGGTGCTGGCTTCATGCTCGTCATATTTTACCTGCAAGGACGGGCCGCGTATTTCTTACAAGGTGCAGAGCGCCAAGGGCAAGCCTCGGGCCTCCATCGCGCCGGAGGCAGAGCTTTCCCCGCTGGGCGTGACGCTCAGTGTCCGCTCCCCGCAGGGCTACAAAGTGATTGATGCGCAGGAGTTGGAAGCGACTGTTTTTGAGGGTGCGCCGGAGGTGGAAAAGCGAGAGTCTCTCTTTTTCCCCTCTACGCCTATCGGCGGGATGGAGCAGTTTTATTACTTTTTTGACAAGGATGCCCCGCTTGGCAGCATTACCGAGATAAAGGGCAAGCTGCGTCTTTTCCTCAAGAAGGAGGGCAAGGAGAAGGAGATTGTCCTGACGCCGCCGCTGCTGAGAACGCATGAGCTGTGTGTGGAGGGATTTCGCGTCACGCTGAAGTTCAAGCAGGTCAAGAGGCGCGAGGATGCGTGGTTTGAGCTGCAGCTCTCCACGCCTGTGCCCATCGCCGCTATTCGCCTCTTGCAGGGGAAGGAGTTTTTGGAGATGACGCAGCTGCGCACCACATCCCCCGCGGCTTATCAGGAAAGCGGGCATGTGATTACGGATGGGCTGTATGAGTACCGCTTTGCGGCGCGCCCGCAGGATGCGGCCGAGGGGGCAACGCTTCAGCTGCGCCTCTTCTCCGGGGCGGTGTACGCGCAGGATTTGCCGTTCAGCGTCAAGATCCGCCAGGAGGAAGAGTCCCCGGCGGAATGACCCCGCGCCGCGCTGCCCGAGGGGGGGGCGCGGTGGCCGGCTTTTAGGAGGCGTGGCGCTGCAGCAGCTCGCGCAGAAGTGTTTTTTGCGGCTCGTCAAGTAGGCTGAGCAGGTGTGCCGCATCCTCTGCGGAGGGGGCGATGCCGCGCTCGAGAAGCGCCTCCAGCACGCTGAGCGCGGCGGAAAAGTTTGCCATCTCCTCGGCCTGCTCGGTGTTGGTATTGATCTGCAGCTGAGACCAGCAGGCTGCAAGAGCCTGCTGCGGGTCAGCGCCGAGATTCAGCGCCCAGCGCGTCTTGGCTGCGGCATCCGGCGCGCTGCAGGTGGCCGCATTTGTCACGAGCTCGGAGAGTACGGCCGGATCTGCTATATCCAGATAGCCCTTGCGGAGGATGCGCTGCATGGTGGGCAGCGCGCCCTCGAGGCTCAGGATGAGGCAGACAAGCTTGCGGTCTGTCTCGCTCTCGAGTTTCAGCCCGTGGTCGAGCAGGCACTCGATGATGGCGCCGGGGATATAGGTGTCGTCATCACTCTGAGAATCAAGACTGTCAGCGAGGACGGCGAGAGGCAGCGTCATATCGTGGTTGGCATTCACCTCCGCCCCGTGTTCCAGCAGCCACACCAGCAGGCGCAGCCGCTCCGCTTGGGGGGCGCGCTCTTCGACCATCTCCGGCACGGGAGGGGAGCAGATGATGGAGGCTTGGAAGATTGTCTCCCATTTCCGATCAGCGCTCATGAACACGGCATTGGGGTTCGCGCCGCGGAGCACCAATTCACGCACGAGCGCCGGTTTGCTCATGCGCGCCGCGAGGTGGGCGATGGGGCTCAAGTCATCGCTCTGCCCGTCTGCAGCAGCGCGGCGCAGCTTGCCGTAGATGGGCCTGAGAGCGGGGCTCATCGCCATCCGGGCACGCAGATCAGCCCGGAGGTCGGCGATCCAATGCGCCGCCCGGTCGAGTCCTAAGGGCGCCGCCTTGGCGGCTCCAGGCGCGGCGTCCCGGAGGCGGTAGTCAGCTAACAAGCGGTGGCGCAGCAGGTCCCCGAGTTCTTGGAGCTCCTCCCGGCGGTCGGGGAGCCAGCTTTCGTGAAAATGCAGCTCGGGCAAGCTCCAGCCATAGAGCCTCCACACGGTATGGCCCAGGAGGACGAGGCTGACGGCACCGACGGCGAGGCTGAGGCTGAGGATGCGCTTGCGTGTGGTATGGGCGGCGCGAGCTTTCGACATGGGCAGCAGGGGGGTGGCTAGAGGTGCAGAAGTTGTCTGAAATCAGCCACGCAGGCGCGCTGCTCCGGGCTGAGCTCCGGCAGCAGCTCCGGGCGGAGCAGCTCTGCGCTGAGGATGCGGGCGGCCGCCGGCGCTGTGAGGTCGTGCAGCATGTGCGCCGGCAGCAGGAAGCGCCGCGCCTCCGCGCTGAGGGCGGGAAGGGCATAGCGCCCGGCGTAGAGTGCATCCGGCGTGATGCTCTGCCAGTCGCTCCTCTCTTCCTGCGCATCGAGAGCTGCCGCATACTGCGGGAGCTGCCACAGCCCACGCAGGAGCACGCCGTGGCAGAGCGGGGTGCTTGCTGCCGCCTGAGTGGTGCCAAAAGCGCGGCAGATGCGCCTCTCCAGCTCCAGACGCTCAGGCGTGAGCGGGAGCCGCCGCGGGGCTGCCACGGCGGCGTAGTAGTCGCGCTCGGCCTGCGTGTCCTGCAAGAAGAGAGAAAAGCGCTCCTGCGGCGCGGCAGCAAAGGCAGGCGCCTCAGCCGGGGGGAGGAGGAGGGACTCATACGCGGCGGCGCAAGCGCGCTGGGCTGGGGAAAGCAGGGGCTGCAGCTGCCGGGCGGTGCGGCACAGAGCCGCCTGCAAGGCGGCGCGCCCCGGCCAGGCATACCGCAGAGACGCCACCATGTAGGCCGGCAGCAGGTAGAGCCGGGCGGCCGGGCTGAGCTGCGGCAGGAACACCGCCCCGGCCAGCAGGGAGCACACCGGGATATCTGACCAGCGGTCGCGTATCTCCTCACGGCAGAGCTCGCGCAGGATTTCCTCCGGCAAGCCATCATCCGCAGCCGGGCTGCTCAGGTAGAGCAGCGGCTCCGGGGGGCAGGTGACTCCGGCAAAGGCCTCGCGGAGCTGCAACTCCAGCGAACAGGCAGGGGGGGAGGGGCAGGCGCGCTGCAGGAGGTCGCGGTACAGGAGCTCGCGCCGCTGCACCGAGCGGCGGAAACTGCCCGACAGCCATGCGGAGTCATACGCCTCCAACTCCTCCTCAGCGCAGGGAGGCACAGGGGTGTCAGCATCCATCAGCAATTCCCGGAGCGCCGATTTGGCGCAGGCGAGCTGCTCGGCGCTGCACAGCGACAGCGGCGCCTCCTCCGCCGAGAGCAAGAGTTCCTGCACCCCCAGAAAGGAAAGAGAGGGGTAGCAGAGCGCGGCTCGCAGATAAGCGGGCAGCAGGAAGCGCAGCCCGGCCGGGCCAAGGTGCGGCAAGCAGGGCTCACAGGCCCACAGCACATCAGCCGGGATGCAGGTCCAATCATCCCTCTGCTCATCGGCACACAGGGAGGCCTGCACAGAGGGCGGCAGGTTGTCATCCCACGCCAGGCCGCTCAGATAAAGGAGCTCATGCGGCTCCGCCACCACGCCGCGAAAGGCGGCTTCAAGGCGCGCGATGAGGGAGGCGCGGTATGGCGAGAGCGCTGCCGCCTGATCTCGCCACCCGGCACAGCAGGCCAGGCGCCGGGCATACCATTCGCGGAACAGCAGGATACTCTCCTCCCTGTCCTCATCACTCAAGGCGCCCCACCATGCTTCCGCCTTGGCTTCGGCAGGAGTTAGAGAACGAGGAATTGGCGGGGAATCCGGCATGCTTAGCTTGGCCGATTATACAGTTTTCTGCACATGAGGTCAATGGCGAAGCCACCCTTTTCCACTCGCTTTCTCATTTTTTCCGAAACTCTACATTTTTTTTATCGTCCGAAGGGGTAGATTACACCCCTATATCTAGGAGTGGAAACAGCTACCAAACGGGTGGGGGAGAAGGATGAGAAAGCGGCTCATAATTGAGGAACTTTCGCCCATCAGAGAGGGTGAAATGTTTCAGAGAAGGTATCATTGCATCATACATGATCTTGTGGATGGTGTAAAAAATCGCCGCCACATATTGCGATGGAAAGATTAATCGCAGTTCAAATTTTGTCTTGCGTGGGTCGGGGGGATGTGCTAAATTTCGAGCGTCCGCAGCACCGGGCAGGGGTGGAGAATCCCGCAGCCGGGCGCACTCGGGGCGGCTGAGAAGCCGCATGCACGGGTGACCAGCGCTTGCCGGACACACCGGGTGCGCCAGCCTCCGCGTCTGAGGCGTATCCGGCCATCCCCCTCCCATCCTCTCCCTTCCCACAAGATTTACCCACCCTTTTCACAAGAACAACCGACTATGCCGCAACAGATTATCAAGCGCAACGGAAAGCGCGAACGCTTTGAGGCCTACAAAGTGCAGCAGGCCATTGAAAAAGCATTTCATGCCTCGCAAGAGGAGTACAACCCGCTCGTGTACGCCAATGTGCTCGATGCGTTGAAAAACGAGGAGTTCCTGCCGGTAGAAAAGGTGCAGGATCTCATTGAGCGCGAGCTCATGAAAGCCGGCGCTTTCGAGACGGCTCGCAACTTCATCAAATACCGCTTCCTGCACAAGCTGCAGCGCGAGCAGATCGCCGGCATGTACCAGGGCAACACCTGGGTGGACTGCAAGCAGGCCATCGAGGAGTACATCGGCAATATCGACTGGCGCATCAAGGCCAACTCCAACACCACTTACTCCAATGCCGGCTTGGTGAATAACACGGCCGGTAAGGTCATTGCCAACTTCTGGCTGGATCAGGTGTACTCCCCGGATGAGGGCGCGGCGCACCGCAATGGCGACTACCATATCCACGATCTGGACTGCCTCACGGGCTACTGCGCCGGCTGGAGCCTGCGCAACCTGCTCAACGAGGGGTTCAACGGGGTGCGCAGCCGTGTGAACAGCCGCCCACCGCGCCACTTCCGCGAGGCGCTCGGCCAGATGGCCAATTTCCTGGGCATCCTGCAGAGTGAGTGGGCCGGCGCGCAGGCTTTCAGCTCCTTTGACACCTACCTCTCGCCCTATCTCTTCCGTGATCAGCTCCCCTACGAGGAGGTCAAAAAAGCCCTGCGTAGCTTTGTTTACAATCTCAATGTGCCCTCCCGCTGGGGGCAGAGTCCTTTCACCAATGTGACCATCGACTGGACTGTGCCGCGTGACCTGCGCGAGCAGCCGCCTTTCTCCGGCGGGGCTCACATCTTTGAGGGCGTGCACAATGACAAGCTTGAGCAGCTGGCTCAGGAGCGCGGCGCTTCCTCGCTCACGGGTATGACATACAAGCACTTCCAGCCTGAGATGAATGTCATTCAGCGCGCGTTCTATGAGGTGTTGACAGAGGGTGACAGCACGGGCCAGCCCTTCACATTCCCGATCCCCACGGTCAACATCACCGAGGACTTTGACTGGGAGGGTGAGAATGTGCCTCTGCTCTTTGAGAATGCCGCCAAGATCGGCTCCTCCTATTTCCAGAACTTCATCGGCTCTCAGTACAAGCTGGATGAGAACGGCAACCGAGTGATCGACGAGGAGGCCTACAAGCCTGATGCGGTGCGCTCCATGTGCTGCCGCTTGCAGCTCGACCTGCGAGAGCTTCTCAAACGCGGCGGCGGCTTGTTCGGCTCGGCTGAGATGACCGGTTCCATCGGCGTGGTGACCATCAACATGGCCCGCCTGGGCTACCTGTACAAGGGCAACAAGAACTTGCTCTATGCCAAGCTGGCAGAGCTGATGGACCTGGCCAAGAGCACGCTGGAAAAGAAGCGCGTCTTCATCAACACGCTCTACGAGCGCGGCCTTTACCCCTACACGAAGCGCTACCTGCCCCACCTGCGCAACCACTTCTCCACGATCGGCTTGAATGGTATCAACGAGATGCTTCGCAACTTCTCCAATGATACTCTCAACACGGCTGAGCCTGAGGGTATTGCCTTTGCGGAGGAGGTGCTGCACTTCATGCGTGAGCGCATCCGCGGCTACCAAGAGGAAACCGGTAACCTGTACAACCTGGAGGCCACGCCGGCCGAGGGTACGACCCACCGCTTCGCCCGTGAGGACCAGAAGCGCTACCCGGATATCATCCAAGCCGGCACGCCCGGGCGCCGCTATTACACCAACAGTTCGCAGCTGCCGGCTAACTACACGCAGGACTTGTTCAAGGCGCTGCACATGCAGGACAAGCTGCAGTGCTGCTACACCGGCGGCACGGTGTTCCACATGTACATGAATGAGGCGATCTCCTCACCCGAGGCTTGCCGCGACATTGTGCGCAAGGTGTTGACCAACTTCAAGATGCCTTACATCACCGTGACTCCGCTCTTCTCCGTGTGTGACAAGCACGGCTACCTGAAGGGCCGCCACGACTACTGCCCGATCTGCGATGAGGAACTCATCGCCAGAGTTCGCGCCGAAGAGCAACCGGAGCTGCCGCTCTTCTGATTTCCCGCTCAACTGTTTCTCTCAAAAACTTTATCCCACATTATTAAAATACTATGAATCCGACTATTATTCAACCGGTTCGCAAGACGGACTCGCAGATTCTCGCTGAGAATGAAGACAAGCGTTCGAGGTGCACTGTGTACACCCGCGTGATGGGTTACCACCGCCCGGTGGAGACCTTTAACAACGGCAAGCAGGGTGAGTTCGAGGAGCGCCAGCACTTCATTGAGCCCTGCGGCTGCTCTTGCGACCAGATTCTCAAGTAATCTCGACTTTCTCTCTGCGCATGCGCCGACGCGCCGGGCCAAGCTTGCAGGCTTGGCTTGTGAGTGAGTTTGCGCAGCTGCGCCACAGCGGCCGCCTGTGTATTCCGCACAGGGGGCCGCTTCTTTCCCCCCCGTTTTACTCTCATTATCCTGATACCGATGATCACGGTGCACCCAGCCGATATCACCCCGCTGACTTTCTTGGATTACCCCAAGAAAGCGGCGTGTATCTTTTGGTACCGAGGCTGCAACCTGCGCTGCCCATACTGCTACAACCCGGATTTGGCGCTGGCCAAAAGCCGGGGTGAGGTGGATGAGCTGGCCTTTCTGCGTGAGCGAGTTGGCTTTTTGGATGCGGTGGTGCTCTCCGGCGGAGAGGCCACCTTGGTGCCAGATCTGGCAGAGCTCTGCCGCCGCATCAAGGAGCTTCATTACCTCATCAAAATCGACACCAACGGCAGCAACCCGCATATCCTCCGTGAGTTGCTGCAGGAAGGCCTGCTGGATTATGTGGCGCTTGATCACAAGATGCCGGAGCGGCGCAGCTGGAGCTTGCCGGGCGGGGGCACTCTGTTTGAGCGCTTTACGGAAAGCTTGCACCTGCTGCAGCAAGCAGGCATCGCGCATGAGGTGCGCACCACGGTGCATCCCGATTTGCTGGATGAGGCCGATATCCTGCAAATGATTCGCGAGGCGGCTGCACGAGGCTACTCCGGCACGTATTACCTGCAATTCTTCTTCCAAACCGACCACACGCTCGGCAATATGTCATCGCCCACCCGGCGCTATGACCGCTCGCTGCTCGACCAGCAGTCCCCCCTCACCATCGGCTACCGCAATTTCCCGGAAGACCGGGGAAAGGCCTGATGCCGCGCCGCCGGAACATGAGTCATCTCCTTTATCATATCATTGATAAAAAAGGAAATATCCTTCTCAGCTCACCCCGTGTCCTGTCGACCATAGGCGCCTCCGGGTATGCCCTCATCCCCGAGGAGGACCACTGCTCACTCTACAGTGTCAGCGACCACCGCGCGCGCGCCTTGCCAACACATGTCGGCGGCCGTCCTCTCGTCTACTCCTTCGATTGGACCTATCCCATCGAGCACACCCTCATCGGGCATGTCCTCGAAAAGAAAACACAGGGGCGGCAAGCGAATTTCCTC
Organism: Akkermansiaceae bacterium; assembly: GCA_022510805.1. Classification (GTDB taxonomy): domain Bacteria; phylum Verrucomicrobiota; class Verrucomicrobiia; order Verrucomicrobiales; family Akkermansiaceae; genus Akkermansia. Next base: position 65,842 of record JAFLSS010000002.1, on the reverse strand, counting down.
AGCCCGGAAGACACCCCCGCCGGGATGCGCGCCACAGCGAGTGTGGCGCTGGATACGCACATGGATTTTCTCTTTGAGCCCCTACCACTCTTCATCTATCCCTACAAAGGGGAGTGGACACCGGCGCGCAACCACCGCCACAGCCTCTATTTGCTGGATCGGCGGGGGATCACGCTGCGGAGTTTTCCGAAAGATTGGCGGCTGCACCACCGCCGCTACAACGAGGAGGGGAATCTCGCAGAGTTGATTGTGTATAAATGCGCTGAGTATGATGTATACAATCTGCCGCTGTATCATTATGATATCCGGGAGGACACCCTCCGCGGCCCCTACCGCGAGATCGGCGAACTGCGGGAGGGGCTCCGCCTCATCACGGACATGCAGCACAACACGTATTTTGTGGATGCCGATTGGCATCTCGTGTTCTCCTGTGCCCGGCTGCAAAAGAAATCTCCCTTTTACATATTGTCATCCTGTTATCACGGGTGCATCGCGTTCTTCTCGGGGATGAAGGCCGGCCTGCTCAACAAGGTGGGCGAGGTCGTGCTGCCTCCCTCCTATACAGATCTCCACCCCATCGGGGATGCGCTGTGGTGGTACAAAAAGAAAGGCCTGTATGGCATCATGCATGAGGATGGACGCGTGCTGACGCCGCCGCAGTTCATGATCATGAGCTCAGAGTCATATCGGCATGGACTCATCGCCGCGTGTGATCCGCACGACAAGGCCGGATACATTGACCGCGAGGGGAACTGGATCATCAAGCCCGCTTTCGATGCCTGCTACACATTTGACCACCCTCATTATACGATAGCGCGGACTCTGTTGCCGCGTGAAAAAGGCGCCGGCGGCCCGCCTGAAAAAGAGCGGTGCCAAAAACGAAATGGGGCTTGAATATGGGGGCGAGAGAGGGTAGAATAGGGGCGTGGACTACGCATCATTGATAGAGAGACGCCGCGAGCGCCTGGCGGAACTGGAGAAGTTGATAGGGGATCCGGCGTTGTTTGAGGACAGACAGCGCGCCGGTGAACTCATGCGCGAGCACCGCCGCACTCAGGAGCTCATGGCTGATTGGGCTGAGCTGGGTGAGGTGCGCCGCCAGTTGGAGGAGAATGCCTCCCTCCTGGCTGAAGATGATGCGGAATTGGCAGAAATGGCTCGCGCGGAATTGCCTGAGCTTGAAAAGCGGGAGAGGGAGCTGGAGGAGAAAGTGCAGTATGCTCTGCTGCCGCGAGATGCGGTGGAAGACCGCGATGCGCTGCTGGAGATACGCGCCGGCACCGGGGGTGATGAAGCCGCGCTTTTTGCCGGGGATCTGCTGAGCATGTACCAACGCTACGCAGAATCCCGCGGCTGGCAGTTTGAGGTGCTGGATGCCAGTCCCAATGATATCGGCGGCTTTAAGGAAGTGACAGCCCGCGTGTCGGGGGAGGAGGTGTTCCGCTTCCTCAAATACGAAAGCGGAGTACACCGCGTGCAGCGCGTGCCGCAGACGGAGACGCAGGGGCGCATCCACACCTCCACGGCCACCGTGGCGGTGCTCCCCGAAGCGGAGGAGGTGGATGTGCAGATCCGCCCGGAGGACTTGCGCATCGAGACTTGCCGCAGCGGCGGAGCAGGGGGGCAGCATGTGAACCGCACCGAGTCAGCCGTGCAGATCTTCCATTTGCCGACAGGTATCATGGTGCGCTGTGAGCAGGAGCGCTCGCAGCTCAAAAACCGCGAGACCGGCATGCGGATTCTTCGCGCCAGGCTCTTTGAGATGAAGCAGGAAGAGGCGCGCCGCTCCTATTCGGAGCACCGCCGCTCGCTGATCGGCTCCGGCGGCCGCGAAGAAAAAATCCGCACGTATAATTTCCCGCAAAACCGCATCACCGACCACCGCATTTCCTACACGGCCTACAATTTAGATATCCTGATGGCCTCCGGCGCGCTGGGTGAGCTGATTGGCCTGATGCAGCGCGAGGAAATGCAAGAACGCATGAATGAGTTAAGCAAATGAAGACTGTTCACGAAGTGCTCTGCTCCGGCACGGCCTATTTGGAAGCGCGCCAGATCGAAGGCGCGCGCGCCTCGATGCAAAGCTTGCTGGCTCATGTGCTGGGCACCAACCGCACATGGCTCTACCTGCATGCGGAGGATCCGCTGAGCGAGGAGGTGCTGGCGCCGCTGCGCGAGCTCCTGCGCCGGCGGGGGCAGGGGACTCCCCTGCAGCACTTGCTCGGCAATGTGGAGTTTTTCCGCCGCAGTTTCCGCAGTGACAGCCGGGCGCTTATCCCGCGCCCTGAGACGGAGGAGCTGGTGGAGCAGGCGCAGCGCCTGCTGCCGCAGAAGGAGGGGCTGCGCGTGCTGGATATGGGCTGCGGCTCGGGGGTGATTGGTATCTCCCTTGCGCTTGAGCTGCAGCGGCTTCGCCCTGAGGTGGTGCTGGCAGATGTATCTTCCGCGGCGCTGGATCTCGCGCTCGAAAATGCGACTACGCTGGGCGCCCGCGTCAAAACGTATTGCAGTGATCTCTTCTCTGCCTGGCGCCCGGCGGAGCAGGAGGATGACACGCGAATCATCCCCCCCTCTCCCTATGATGCCATGCTGGCCAACTTGCCCTATGTGCCGGCGGGGGAAAAGGTGGCGCCGGAAGTGCAGCATGATCCCGCGACTGCGCTGTACGGTGGGCCTGATGGCTTGGATATCATCCGCCGCTTTATCGCGGAGGCTCCGGCTCACCTGGCGCCCGGGGCGCTGGTGATGCTGGAAGTGGGGCACGACCAGGGTGAAGCGGTGCGCTGCCTCATGCAGGAGCATGGTTTTGAAAGGACAGCGCTGCTCCGTGATATGAGCGGGGTGGCAAGATTCCCCCTCGGATACGCCCCCGCCACCGGAGCGGCAGGGGCGGCATCCTGATCATGGGTAGAAAAACCTCACCTGAAAAAAAGAAAGAGGCAAGGTGAAGCCGCGTGCCGCAGGGCACGCCCACTTCCTCACTCAGGCCGCTACACTGTAGTGGCGCTGAATATCTGCAAAAATGCGGTCACGCAGGGTGCGGGCCTTGCGTATATCACGCGTGCGCAGGGAGAAGCGCAGGCGCTCAGCCGTGGCGTCCGGTTTGTGCACCGTGACGTGACACCACCACACGCCCCTATTGTTCCAGAGGTGGTGGTTCTGGTTATCATCATTGATCCGAAGAGCAATTTTGGTAGGCTGAGACGACTTCATGAAAATAAAGGAACTGTTGAGGAAAACCGGCCGAAAGCGAGAGACTCCCCCGGCTTTCCGGTTGATGAGCTGCGGGTATAGACACCCGAAAACAACAACGCGTTCAAAAAAAGCCCTCCCAAGTAGGGGAGGTGGCGGATATCAGTACAAGATACCCGCCTTTTTCAGCGTGTTGAGGGCGCCATTCTTGGAGATGGTGCGCAGCGCTTTGCAGGAAAGCTTCATGCGGATGTAACCGCCGCGACCGCCGTTGAGCTCGGGCACCCAAATGCGCTTCTCCTGCAGGTTGGGATACACGGTGCGGTTCACTGTCTTGGTCACGTGGCGGCCGATACCACCCTTTTTCTTAGCAAGACCGGAGCGGTGAATGCGGCGGCCCTTGTGGGGCATGGCGAGTGTGATATTGCAGATTCTGGACATAAGATTACGATACAGTTAAAAAAGAAGTTCGCGGTGCGATATTTTAGCGGATTTTTCGGCTACGTCAAGCAAAACTATGAAAAAGAGGGGGAATCGCTGCTATTTTTTTATTCAAATGTGGGCAAAACGGGCTCATTTTATTAGGAAATGTGAAATTTTGTCAATTTTTCTCTGACATGATAGCGGATATGCCTCACTGTAGGCTTGCGGTGGGGAGAAGAATGCGTACAATGGTGGGGACGATGATTCGCTTTTCCCTTTTTCGAGTGCCGGTTCATATCCACCTGCTTTTTTGGGTGGCGGCGCTTGTGTGGTGGCTGGCGCTCACCTCAGGATATCCGCACTTCATTGGTTCTCTGTTTTTTGTGGTGGCGTTGCTGGTCAGCCTGCTGACACATGAGATGGGGCATGCGCTGGTGGGGCGCCGGTGGTACGGCCGCCGGATTGAGATCTGCCTTTCCTGGCTGGGGAGCAGCTGCTACGAGGAGGAGTCGGACTGCGCGGTGGAGAAGCACGGGGCAGCAGTGCTGCTGGCCGGGCCTTTGGCGGGGCTGCTGCTGCCTCTGCTCATGTATATAGGGCTTATCATCGTGATGCCGGATATCGAGCAGGGGAGCCGGCTGTGGGTGAGCATGCTGCGCGGTCAACTGCCGATGGAGTATGCCGCGCACTGCCCGCCGATGCTGATGCTGCTGGGCATCTACATCCTTCAGATTTCTGTCTGGTGGAGCGCGCTGAATCTGCTTCCCATCTTTCCGATGGATGGCGGCTTGCTGCTGCATGCGCGCATGGGTGAGGGGTGTGGGGCGCACATCATCAGCATGGTGATCACCTGTTTGCTGTCTCTGGGGTTCTTTGCCCTCGGGATCTGGGCGCTGGCGCTGCTCATGCTGGCATTTGCCTATTATAATTATAGGTGTCTCCTGATGCATCTCGAATAAAAATGAGTTGACTTTTCTTTTATTACAACTAATATCGCGTTATGGCACAACAGAATGCAATTTCACCGACACGGGCGGAGGATTTCCCCGAGTGGTACCAGCAAGTTATTAAGGCTGCCGATATGGCGGAGAATTCGGAAGTTCGCGGCTGCATGGTCATTAAGCCGTGGGGCTATGCGATCTGGGAGTTGATTCAGCAGCAACTGGATGCAGAGTTCAAACGCACCGGGCACACGAATGCGTATTTCCCCATGCTCATTCCTGTCTCCTACCTCGAAAAAGAGGCTGAGCATGCGGAGGGCTTTGCCACGGAGTGCGCGGTGGTGACGCACCACCGACTCGAAGCGGTCAAGGACCCCGAGACGGGCAAGACGCGCATGATCCCCGCCGGCGAGTTGACGGATAAATATGTCATCCGCCCCACCTCGGAGACGGTGATCGGCGCGGCTTTCTCGCGCTGGCTGGAGTCCTACCGGGATCTGCCCTTCAAGGTGAATCAATGGTGCAATGTGATGCGCTGGGAAATGCGCCCCCGCATCTTCCTGCGCACGGCGGAATTCCTCTGGCAAGAGGGCCACACCGCCCATGAGACTCGCGAGGAGGCGGAGCTGGAGACAGCGACCATGCACAAGGTGTATGAAGATTTTCAGCGCGATGTGCTGGCAGTGCCCTCCATCCCCGGCGAAAAGACTGAGCATGAGCGCTTCCCCGGCGCGGTGCGCACGTTCACCGTGGAGGCCATGGTGCAGGATCGCAAGGCCATCCAAGCCGGTACCTCGCACTTCCTCGGCCAGAATTTTGCCAAAGCGCAGAATATTTCCTTTGCCGGGCGCACCAATGAGCGCCAGTTCGCGTGGACGACGTCCTGGGGTGTTTCCACCCGCATGATCGGCATGCTCATCATGGCGCATTCGGATGACGACGGCCTGGTGTGCCCGCCGCGCGTGGCTCCCCGCCAGATCGTTATCGTGCCCGTCACCCCCAAGCCCGACACCAAGGAGGCCATCTTGGCGCACTGCCGGGAGCTGGCAGCCAAGCTCAGCGCGCAGACTTTCCACGGCATGCCCCTGCGTGTGGAGGTGGATGAGCGTGATCTGAACGGCGGCACCAAGAAGTGGGAGTGGATCAAGAAGGGCGTGCCCGTGCGCATCGAGATCGGCCCGCGTGATCTGGAGAAAGGCTCGCTGTGCATTTCCCGCCGTGATCAGGCTTCTCAGGAGAAGAGCTTTGTGCCGGAGGCAGAGTTTGTGGCCGGTGCGGTGGAGCTGCTGCAGGAGATTCAGGACAATCTGCTGCGCCGTCAGAAGGAGTTCCGCGACAGCCACATCCGCCCCTGCAACAGCCTTGAGGAGCTCAAGGCCAACTTTGCGGATCAGGGTGAAGCCGACTGGCTGCTCTGCCCGTGGGATGGCAGCCCTGAGGAGGAGGAAGAGCTCGCCAAGAGCCTGCGCATCTCCATCCGCTGCATCCCGCATGGGGAGATGGGCACCGGGCCGGAAGCGCCCTGCATCCTCACCGGGCGTCCGACGACTCGACGCGTGCTCTGGGCCCGCAGTTATTGATTTACCCCGCCCCTCTTGCAGCCATGGCAACTCTCGGATACTACCGGCTCGCCGCCGCTGTGCCACCCGTCCGCGTGGCGGATGTGGCGACCAATACCCAAGCGCTCATCGCTGCGGCTCAGGCCGCAGCAGAGCAGGGGGCTCATGCCGTGGTGTTTCCGGAACTGAGCCTCACAGGCTATTCCTGCGGGGATCTCTTCTTCCAGCCCATGCTGCAGCAGGCCGCCCTGCGCGGGCTGCAAGAGCTGGCGCAGGCCACCGCGCAGCTCCCGCTTGTCCTCATCACCACCCTGCCACTCGTTGTACAGGAGGGCCTGTACAATGCCGCTGCGGTGGTGCAGGGCGGGCGCGTGCTGGGGCTTGTGCCCAAGAGTGTGCTGCCCAATTACCGGGAGTTTTATGAGCGGCGGCAATTTCGCCCGGCGGCAGACCTGCGCGCCCGCTCCGTAGAGCTGCCCGGCTTTGGGAGTGTGCCCATCGGCACGGATCTCCTTTTCTCCGATGGGGCGGATTTCACCTTTGGGGTGGAGGTGTGTGAGGATTTGTGGACCGTGCTGCCGCCGAGCTCACGGCTTGCGCTGCAGGGCGCGCGCGTCATTTTCAACCCCTGTGCCAGCACAGAGCTGGCAGGCAAAGCCGCCTACCGCCGCCAACTGGTGGCGCAGCAGAGCGGCACCTGCCTGTGCGCCTATGTGCTGGCCTCTGCCGGCGTGGGGGAAAGCTCGCAAGATGTCGTGTACAGCGGGCACTCCCTCATCGCGGAGAATGGTCGCATAGCAGCTGAAAATCAGCGTTTTCAGCGGGAGGGCAGCATCATCTATGCCGATGTGGACCTCCAGCGCCTCGCCGCTGCCCGCATGAGCGAAAGCTCGTTCAACGAGAACCGCCTGCCCGCAGAGTGGGCAGCCGTGCGCACCCTCCCGCTGCAGCAGCTGCCCGTGGCCTGTGACCTGCGCTACGCCCGGCTCGACAAGCGCCCCTTCCTGCCGGCGCCGGATCAAGCGGCCGAGCGCTGTGAGGACATCTTGCAAATACAGGCCGCCGGGCTGGCCAAGAGAATGGAGCACTCCGGCGCCAAGTCTCTGGTCATCGGCGTGTCCGGCGGGCTGGACAGCTCGCTCGCCCTGCTGGTATGCGCCCGTGCCTGCCGGCTTCTCGGGCTGACTCCCGGCATTATCTGCGCGGTCACCATGCCCGGCTTCGGCACCACCAATCGCACCTACACCAATGCGGTGCAGATGATCCGCCTCTTGGGCGCCACACTGCGGGAGGTGGACATCAAGGAGGCCTGTCTGCTGCAATTCAAGGATTTGGAGTTCGACCCCGCCCTGCGCACCAATACATATGAGAACGTGCAGGCGCGCCAGCGCACCACGCTGCTCATGAACCTGGCCAACAAGACGGGTGGCATTGTTGTGGGCACGGGTGATTTGTCCGAAATCGCTCTCGGCTGGTCCACGTACAACGGCGACCACATGAGCATGTACGCGGTCAACTGCTCCATCCCCAAGACGCTCATCCGCTGCCTCATCTCGCATGTGGCAGCGCAGAGCGGCGCCGAGCTGGCTGCGGTGCTCCAAGATATCATCGACACCCCGGTGAGCCCCGAGCTGCTCCCCCCCTCGCCGGATGGCCAAATGGAGCAGAAAACAGAGGATTTGCTCGGGCCTTATGATCTGCATGACTTCTTCCTCTACCACTTTATCAAGTACGGAGCAGAGCCGCACAAACTGCTCGCCCTAGCCACCCACGCCTGGGGGGAGGAGTACAGCGAGGAGGAGCTGCGCCGGACTCTTCGGACATTTGTACGCCGCTTCTTTACACAGCAATTCAAGCGCAGCTGCATCCCGGATGGCCCCAAAGTCGGCACCATAGCCCTCTCACCCCGCGGAGACTGGCGCATGCCGAGCGACACATGCGGCGAACTCTGGAGCGGCGATATCTGCTGACCTTGCGAGGCAACGAGTGCCGCAGACTCTTTCCCATTTGTCGCTGTATTTAAATACTCCGCAATACAAAGAGGCAGGGGATTTACCCCTGCCTCTTGTTGCGAAAGTCAGGCAGACTGATTATCTCACTCCTTTGCGGAAAGCTTGCTTTTGCATGGGGTGAAGTCTACAGTACATTTCACCTTGTAGGGGAGCCCTTTTTTCCACTCAATAGAAGTGCGGTACTTAAATTTGCCCTCATATTCTCCTGAGTCTGCCTTCATTTTATCCTTCATAAATGAATTATAAAAGCCATAAAGAACTTTCCTATCTAAATCTTCGTTATCATACTGAAGGGTGTCTTCAGCCTCCATCAGGCAGAGCTGCAGAGGGCCTACATACGTCCCACTTTTTGACTTAAAGCCTACAAGCGCTGCTTTTTCGAGCTGCGCCTGCACTTTTTTCTTGTTCTTAAGCTCTTTATACACCTCTTTGGCATATTCCACCATCATAGTGTTCACCGGCTGCGCACCGTCAATCTCTCTTATGATGCCGGGGTGCCCAGAATCATCAAACCGATAAATAAACCTCATGCCATTTTCACTCTCGATATTTTCGGGAAATTCATAGTCATCTGACAGCACGATCTCATATTTATATTTCAATTTCAATTTCGATTTGGCTTTTTCAGCGTCGGCTATGATCGAGTCGAGAACGTCTTCCTCGCTCTCCTTTTCATCAACTTGCTCATCCTCATCAGCCTCAGGCGCCTGGACCGGCGTCTTCTGTTGTTCCGTCTCCTGAGGCGTTTCCTTTGTATCCGCTATTGACATAGGCGCCGCCGCCAGAGAAAGCGACAGGCAGAGTGCCATCATATTCGTAATTTTCATATTATTTTGTTAAGGTGTATAGCTTTATATAAGTAAGTGGATATCGCACATGTAGCCATTGTGCGACACTTCGGCATGATTATAACGTTTTAGATGATAAAATCAAGAGCAAAATCAGAAATTGCTCAGAAATAGCTGGAGTGAGAGAGCAGAGAGCTCCCCTCCTTTGTCAAGAGTGACTTCTATATCGTAGAAATCGGGAGACTCATCGTAGACTTCGCGTAGGGGCAAGGGCATGTTCCTCTCTATGGATGGAGCTCGCTTTCTCTCTTTTATTAAACAACGAACAAGCGAACTCATATGATTTTCTAACAGAAAAAGAAAAAGCCGAGTTCTCCCGCCCCTGTCTCGGGAGTGTATCCTACTATGCTCTGCCTCGCGAGAAGGGAGAGATCCGACACGTCATCATCCTGAGAAACCGGAGAGGATTCATCGGCGAGATTTTTGACCTCGAGCAACGGGTCTTCGCGACTTTCCGGTCAGAGGGCCGCTGATTGTCTGCCGGCCGGGGCGCAGGCCTTACTTGCCGCGGCAAATGCGGCGCAGGCGGAAGCCGGCGAGGAGGATAGGCAGCAGGCCCATGATGAAGAGGAACAAGCCATTGCGCCAGAGTGTCGACACTGAGCCGGCATCGGTCTCTTGGTCGATGCCGCCCAGAGGCGGCGCCTGGCGCGGTGAGAGGAAGTAGCCGCGGTGCTCTTGGCGGCGGGCGTCTTTGCGGGCGGTTTTCACCCCTTCGCGCAAGGCGACGAGGCGGCGATTGGAAAAGAAGAATTCGAGCGGCTGGTAGCGGTCATCCGTGTGGCGCGCTTCCAGTTCATCAGAGAAGCGCCGCAGGCCTTCCTCATCATGGCTGAGGGCAATCTTGCGCACGCGGCGCAAGATGCGGCGCGCCTCTTTTTTGTTTTTCGCAGTCGTGTTGAGCAGCAAGGCGGCGCGCTGAATAAAGCGCAGTTCATCCCCACTGCCATGCAGTTTGAGCTCATCGCGGCGGGCGTCGATGATACTGTTCTCCTCCTCCCAGAGGTTGTCTGAGGTTTGGGCGACAAACATCATCTCAAACGCATAGCGCAAGGGGCAGAACTCTGCGATGAGCGGCACCGGCTTGCTGCTGATGTTGTGAGTCGTCTCATCCTGATATGCTACGCGGTGGCGCAGGCCGGAGAGGGCTGATTCGATTTTTTCGGGGATGAAGTCCGGCAGTTTGGGGGTAAACTCGTTCATCTCCTCAAAACGCACCAGGGCACCGGCCAGGAGGATTTGCGGCACGAGGAGCAGGGGTACTATGTTGAGAGCGGTGCGCTCTGTGCGCACAAAGGCAGACACCATGAGCGAGAGAGAGATGCCGACAAAGGCTGTGAGCACCATGATGCCGAAGTGAGTCCAGAACATTTCGTGGATGCTGAGGATGGCATTGCCCACCAGGAGATAGAGGGCGCACTGCACCGCAGCGATGCCGGTGAGCACCAGACACTTTGCCACCAAGTAGCCTAGTATGAAGGGCTTGTAGTTGCTTTCCCGGCGCAGCAGGAGGCGGTCGCGCAGGATCTCGCAGGCTGAGTCAGTGAGCCCGAAGAACATGGCCAGCACAAGCGAAAGGAACAAGTATTCATTGATGTGCAATGCCTTGTAAAATGTGTAAGGCGTATCGCTTGCCGCGCGGAGAGTGCCGCCGATCAGCAGAGCGAGCACAGGTCCTTCCAGCAGCACGGCGTAGAGTCCCATGCGGCTGCGCACGCGGCCTAGGAAGGTGCGCTGCAACCACAGGAAGAAGAGGCGCCAGAGTTCCAGAAGGCTGCGGTGGTGGGAGGCCAAGCCGAGGCGGTGCTGCTCTTCTTCTTCCTCCTGCGAGGAGGAGGAGGCGGCGGGGGCTTCTTCTCGGCGACGGTAGGAGTGGCTCTCAAAGCGCTCTTGCCACATGCTGGGGCTGGAGTGGCGGTGCCCCAGGCGGTCATAGGGGGCCTCGAGCACTTCAAACACATAATCTGCGCCGCCCGCCGCCACGGCCTCCCGGCTCACGCGCAGGCCCATTTCCCGGGCGGCATCTTGGAAATAGCGCACCATTTCCTCGGGTGTCCCCCAGAAGGCCATTTGCCCCCGCGCATTGAGCACCATGACTTTGTGGAACCTGTTGAGGATGCTTTGCGCGGGGCGGTGCAGGGTGCAGAGCAGGATGCGCCCGGCGGACATGCCCTCCAGGGTTTCGATGACTCGCTCGGCATCGCCGGAGGAGAGGCCGCTGATGGGTTCATCAATGAGGAAAACCTCGGCAGTGCCGGTGAGATCTAGCCCGAGGTTGAGCCGCGTGCGCTCGCCGTCGGAGATGGTGCGCTCGCCCGCGCGCCCCACGTGGCGCCGCGTCAGCGGGCCGAGCCCCACAAAGTTGAGCACGGCCAACACGCGGCGCGTGCGGTCGGCGCGGTTGAGGCGGGGGCGGCGTGCAATGGAAGCCTGGTACACGTGCTCGCCCACGGTAAGAGCTTCATCCAAAATATCTTCGCGGGGGATGTAGGCGATGTGTTGGCGGAGCTCAATGTGATCAGGCGTGAGGCGCTCTTCATTGTAGCACACGGTGCCCATGGTGGGGGTGAGGTGGCCGGCGAGCAGGCTGAGCAGGGTGGATTTGCCGGAGCCGCTGGGGCCCAAGATGCAGGCCATCTCGCCGCGCCGCAGCGTGAAGTCGATGTTGTCGACCACGCGCCCGGCGCGCACAAAGTCGCGTGTGAGGCCGCGCACGCAGAGGGAGGAGATGACGCTGGACTCCTCATCCAGCATGCCGGCCGAGAAGCGGCAGCGGAGGAACTGCACCGGGCTCAGGGCGATGAGGTCGCCATCCTTGAGCGGGAAGTCGCCGCGCACGGGGAAGCCGTTGACTTGGAGGGAGTGGGTATCCCCCTCCAGCACGTGCAGTGAGCCGCGGTTGGTGGGGCGGGAGTAGCTCACCTCAAATACCACGCCGGGTGCCAGGCCGGGAGAAAGCATGAGCGCGCCCGGGCTGTTCATGTAGGGCAGGTTGGTGACCACCATTTTGCGCTGGCCGGGGGAGAGCTGAAAGCTGTGCCCGGATTCGCCCGTATCATACAGATCTGCAAAGGTGTAGGGCCCCAGGCCGCGGATGTAGAATGGGGTGAAATAGGTGGTGTTCACCAGCTCATTAGGCAGGAGGTGGCGGCCATCCAGGATGAAGTCGAGATCCTTGCGCAGGACTTGCAGCTCCACATGCACGCCGAATGAGACGCGCACCAGGGGGTTGAGCGCGCGCTGCCGCGTCACGGAGATGGAGTCGCCATCCATGATGATGTTGTACACGAAGCTGACTCCGGCGTGGTGGGCCTGCAGGAGGCTGCGGATGGTGGCGTAGGAGAGGCTGGTGTCGGCGAGGGTGATGCTCTGCCCGGCGGAGAGGGGGATGACATCCCCCTTGTGCAGGGTGTACTCGCGCACGGAGAGAGGGGCTAGGCGCGAGTCGTTGATGATGATGAGCAGATTCGCGCAGCGCAGGGCGCGAAATTGCAGGTTGGCGTTTTTGGGGGAGAGGGTTACATGCCCCTTGGCGACGCGGTTGGAGAAGCAAATGCTTTCAATATGGGGCGGGGTGGGAGCCTCCGGCGAGGAGAAGAGGAGCTCAATGGCTTCTGCCGCCCCCGGCAGGCCGAGTCCACTCGTCACCTGCTGAAAGAGGGTGGGGTTGGAGAGGTCACCGCCCACGCGGTGCAGCATGGTCAGGATTTCCAGCGCCAGCGAGTAGCGCTCTGCCTCAGTGCGTTTGGCCGCAGCGAGGGCGAGTGTGGCCTCCAGCGGGTAGCGAGAGCGGTACGCGTTTTGAAAGCGCTCTGCCAGCCAGCTGTGCTCTACATTGGGGAAATCATAGCGGAGGATGTCCATGGTCGTGTCCATGTCCTCCAGGCCCACGCCGTCCACGCGGCACATGATCGAGGCAAAGAGGTCGACCACCATACCGGCGTGAGCCCGGCGGGATTCCTCCTTGGGCGCGATGCGGCTGGGCATGCGCGCAAAAAGGGAGGCGAGGAAGCCGCGCAGCAAGATCACCGCGCGGCGGCCGGTGTGCACCCATTTGCGGAATCGGTATATCATGGCGTGCCTCCCTCTGCAGATACGGCCTCGTAGCCGGGGCAGCGTGTTTCCCAGCCGGGGAAGTTCCAGCGCAGGGGGAAGTCCCTGCACTGGGCGGGCTTGACCTGCTGGATGGCGCAGCCGCTGCTGCGCAGCATGATGCAGGCGCCATCCTCAGCATCAATGAGTGAGAGACCCTGCCGGTTGCGCTGCAGGCGGCAATAGGTGTTGATGAACTCCACCTCTTCCAGCCCGAGATAGGCGGCTATGGCCTGCACATCTGCCTCCGTGAGGCAGACATCTCCCTCCCACCGGCAGCAGGCGCCACAGCGGCGGCAGCTGTGCCGGAATGGCGGAGCGGGTGCAGGGGCGGGAGGGGTGGGCATGGGGAAAAGGGGGAGTTAGTGCGGGATTTCCCAGGGCTTGCGGGTAGGGGTGGTGATGTGCGGCGGGCGCACATAGATGGGCTCTGCCGGCGCTGCGGCGCGCGCCTCTTGCTCGGCCGCGCTCAGGCTTTGCCATGTTGTCACAAGCCCCTGTGCTGTAGGCACTAAGCCGGTGCGGGGGAGGTGTAGGCCAGCCCGGGCAAGCGTGCTCTCAGGCTCGACAGACCATATCAGCTCACCGGCGGCCACGCGCGCTTGCACTTCCGGGGTGTCGAGCACCTCCAGCCGGCCGGAGGGGGAGCGGAGCGCCCAGCCGCCGCGCTTGGCATCAGAGAGGATGGAGGCGCGCCCCTCAGCCAGCGCATCCCACGAGCAGAGGGCGACCACGCGCGCGCGGTGCACCAGCCCCACTCCGGCGGCTGCTGCCAGCGCCACGCGGACGCCGCCGTAGCTGCCGGGCCCTGAGCCCACGAGAATGAGCTGCGGAGAGGCGAGCGCGAGCGCCCCGCGCAAGGCGGGGAAGAGGAAGGCATCGTGGTTGCGCACGGCATCCCACTCTGCGGCATAGGCTGCATCCCCCGCGAGGCAGAGAGAAGCGTGAGAGGAAGAGCACTCGATGGCTAAGATATTCATGCGCAAGGGATGAGTTTCATGGTGACCCACTTGCCGGAGGCCACTTTTTTCACAAGCTCAAACCCGGCTTCACGCGCCGCCGAGAGAGTGTCCTCCGCCTGCTCGCGCAAGATGCCTGAGACAATGAGCACACTCTGCGGCCCGGCCAGGCAGGCTTTCAGGCGGGGGAAGGCGCGCTGCAGAATTGTGGCGAAGAGATTGGCCACCAGCACATCCGCCTTTTCCTCCTCGCGAGGCGCCCACTCAAAGACATCTGCCTGAAAGAGCTGCAGCTGCTCCGCGCCGCCGTTGCGCTCGAAATTGCGAGCCGCAATCTCCACCGCCACAGGGTCATAATCATAACAGATGCCGCACTGTGCGCCGAGCCTCACACCGGCCAGCCCCAGCACGCCTGTGCCGCAGCCGGCATCAATGAGCCGCCACGCGCCGCGGGGGCGCTGCGCCGCCTCATCACACAGCATGCGCAGGCAGGTCGAAGTGGTGGCGTGATTGCCGGTGCCGAAGGCCATCTCCGCCGGGAAGCAGAGCACCACGCGGCGCGGGTAACGCTGCTGCAGCTCGGCGAGCTGCTCAGGCGAAGCCGCGATGACGAGGCGATCACGGATGAGGAGAGGGGGCGTGTTTTCCGGCGCAGTGGCGGCTACCCAGTCTTTTTCCTCCACCGGGGAGCAGCTACCGCCAAAGCCGGAGTATAGGGCCAGCAGCTTGGCCGGCTCCTCATCGTATACTTCAATGAGGAGCCGCTTTGCCTGCGGCTGAGCAGTGATGACGGCCCAGGGGAAGTCTGCCAGCCGCTCTTGCCACTCAGCTTCTTGCTCAGCATGGATATATTTCTTCCAAGCCCACATGATGGATTATTTGCCTGCCGGGTGACCGATGATTTTCACCTCTGCCGCAGAGGCGCCTGTGCCCCGCAGGGCGTGCAGGCCGATGAGTCGGAAGAAGCGAGCCTTCTCCAGCTTGCCTTCCTCATAGATGTAGAGCTCGATGGGGTTGGCCTCGATGTTGGAGAACTCACCCTCGTACATCTTTTTCCATTTTTTGCCGTCCGAACTCACCTCAAAGCGGTAGCGATCTGTCATGTTATCGAGCTTGCCATCTTGGCGGGGAAGGTAGGTGAAGCCTTTCACCATGACCTCTTTCCCCATATCAACCACAAGGGAAGCATGGCCTTTGTCATCCGGGCGCTTGGCGCTCCAGAAAGTCTCCGGCTTGTCATCCAGCGCGGCGGCGCCCTTGGCGCTGAGGCTTGTCCAGCCCTTGCGGCTCAGGAGGGGCAGGTCATCACCCTCTGCCGAGTCCGGCTTGACATCGCTGATCTGCACCTCGTTTGCATCCGGCATGCGGAGCAGGGACACCTCACTGATGCAGGGGCAGGCGCGGGCATCGGTGATGCGCACCCGCACCTTCTTCGTGGTGACAGGCTGCGGCAGTTTCTTCATGATCTGGTTGCCGATGGTCGCGCCGTCCGATATCACGGTGGTCCACTTATCCCCGTCCCAGATGTCTACTTGGAAAGCGTTGACACGGCGCCCGAGGCGGATTTGCTCACGCAGGCGCACCACGTCAAACGTGGCGGGTGCCTTCAGGGTGAGCTCGAGTTCGCCCGTGCGGGTGCCATCATTCGGGCACCAGTAGGATTCGATGTCGCCATCCGTCACCCGATCCCCGGCATAGGCCGGTGAGTTGGCGCGCACCTCACTCGCTTTCACCTTGGCGCTCCGCGCGAAGTCCTTGGCCAGCAGGCGGCGGCGCATCTCGCCGAAGACGAGCAGGCTGTGCACATCGGCCTCATCCAAGCGGCCATTGCGGCCCGGCGCCACGTTGAGGATGAGGTTGGCGCCCACACCCACGCTGCGCATGTAGCGGTCCATCAGCACTTGCGGGGACTTGACACGCTTGGCGGAGTTGGGGTGCCAGAACCAGCCGCTGGCGTTGATGGTGGTATCAGCCTCCAGGGAGACCCACTTTTCCAGGAGCTCTTTGTTTTTGAATTTGGCCGCCGCATCATCGGAGAGAAGCTTGCCGGAGTCGCGGTGGTACCAGGGGCCCACTTCGGGTGCGCCCTTGTCGCTGCGCGAGATGATATTGCGCACCGGGAGGAAGCGGTCGGCAATAAAGCCTTGCTCAGAGCCGCCCCAGGTGACATCTCCATTCAGCGCGGCGCCCCAGATGATGCAGTTGGGCTGAAGCTTGCGGATCATGCGCACGACTTTGGGGAAATTGTAATACTGCTCACTCTTGCCGATGCTGCGCTTTTCTTTAGCGCCGCCGTAGTAGCCATCGCCCCCGTTGGCGCCGTCAAACCATATTTCAAAGATGGGGCCGTAGTTGGTGAGCAGCTCGGTGATCTGGGCGTAGTAGGCATCCAGATACCCCGGGCGGCCGTACTCTGCGTGGTTGCGATCCCACGGGGAGAGGTAGGTGCCGAACTTGAAGTTGTATTTGGCGCAGGCATTGGCAAACTCCCGCACCACATCGCCCTTGCCATTTTTCCACGGGGATTGGGTGATGTTGTGCTTGGTCGTTTTGGTGGGCCAGAGGCAGAAGCCGTCGTGGTGCTTGGCGGTGTAAATCATCCCGCTCATGCCCGCTTTTTTGAAAGTGGAGACAATGGCTTCAGCATCAAAGTCCGTGGGGTTAAAGAGCTTGGGGTTCTCATCTCCGTATCCCCATTCTTTGTTGGTGTATGTATTGATGCCGAAATGGACGAAGGCGTACCACTCCATGCGCAGCCAGTCGACCTGCTGTTTGGTGGGCACGGCACCATAGGGCGCAGGCGGGGGCGGGGTCTTATCGGCAGCAGAGGCAAATGCCGCACAAGCCGCTAATGCGTAGTATAGGGATTTCAGTTTCATTTTATTAGTTTAATCGAGAAGGCTGGCGCCAAGGCTTTGGGCATCATCATACGAGAGGATGAACAGCTCACCTGTTTCGCGGATGCGCCCGTAGAAGAAGGGCTTGGAGGATTTGACACGCGAGGGGGAGATTTCGAGCGTGATGGTGCGCTTCTCCACCTTGCGATCATCGGAGACTAGGTTTTCGAAAGCGCGGTCGAGCTCGCTGGAGCCCTCGAGCAGGGGCTTCACCTCTGATGCGCTGCGCGGGGCTGTGGTGTCATCATGCTGGCTGATGATGAGGCCCTCCTGCTCGGAATACACGACAGATTCCAGGTCGAGCTTCACGCTGAAGGCCGGGGTGGCCAGCTCTGTCAGGGCTTCTTCATCCTGCGGTTCCAGCCACTGCTTCACGCGGATATTTTGCAGGTGGCGCAAGTAGTAATTGGTGCGGTAGGGGTTGATGCGCAGGGAGATGTCCTCATCGCCGAGCGTGCCCTCCCACGATTCGCCGATGTAGTCATAGTGCAGCACGAGGGGGGCGCGCTGATAATTCAGAGTGAGCGTGCGCAGCGAGGAGATGGAGAATTGCATCAGCTGGCGGTTCTTCCAGCTCTCTTGGGAGAAGGTGAAGCGGCTCGTCATCTTGGGGCTGAGGCGGAAGATGGAGTTTATGCCCTGCTCCATGGCCACCCAGTATGTTTCTCCGGTGTCGTGGTAGCGCTTGAAAAAGAATGTGCGGGAAGCGCGGTCCTTGACCAGCGGCAGATCCACGCCGAAGAGGATGGCGCGGGCAGAGCACTCCCGGGGGCGGAGGAGGAGCACGTAGTCCGGGTTGTTCAGCCCGTATTTGCGGATACCTTCCTGCGCGTCGTGGCCGAAGGGGTAATCTGCCACGAAGCCGGCCACGGGTATGGAGCTCAGGTTCTTGAGGAACGAGGTGACCAGCTCCATGTCCGCTGTTTCAAAGCGGTGGCCGGCGGCGGAGCACATCCAGATATCCGGCGCCTTGGACTTGACTTCCCCCGGGATGAGCAGCAGGCGCACGGGGTAGGGGTAGAAGCGGGAGCTGATGTAGACGCGGTCGATGTCCTGCGGGTTGATATTGGTGAGCCTCGGCGAGCGCAGCTCTGACAGGCTCAGCCGGAGATCCGAGAGGTAGGTGGTTTCATTGGCGCTTTGCAGGCGTGCTTGCACTGCTGAGGGCAGCACGGGCAGCGCCAGGATGGCGTTCACCAGCTCGGCGTAGTCCCCCTTGCGGTGCAAGCGCGGCTCCCACGGCAGGGTGAGCACCACGGGGCGGTCATCCACGGTGGCGTAGCAGACTCTTTGCCCATCTGCCGAGGGGGCGGCAAAGGGGGCGTAGATGCAGAGCGTGCGCTCTTGGCCATCTTCCAGAGAAAACTGCATGCGCATGGTTGGCTCTGCGGGCAGCTCGATATCTGCTGCGGCGTCGATGCGTGTGGCCTTGAGGCGCAGGAGGTTGGCAATGAGGGAGCTCACGTAATCCTGCTCGGCTTCGGTGAAGATGGGTGAGATGATGGCCCAGGGGGACTGGGCGCTTGCCCGGGTGAGGGAGATGTCTGCTTCTCCCTGGCGGGAGATGGTGATGGAGCGGATGGCCTCCTCCTCCATATTGAGGGGGTGCGGGTCGCGCAGGCCTTGGAGGCCGTTTTTGAAGATGGCCAAGATATTGCCGCGCACCACGTGGATGCGCTTGTCACGGCCGTAATAATCGGTGCGCAGGTAGGAGGTGGGCAGCACGGCTTCGCCGTTCTCGGTGTCGGCCAGCCAGGGGGAGGCGCTGCCGAGTGTGTAGCGCGCCACGGTTGTGCGCTCGCCATTGCCTGTGGGCACCTTGAGCGTGATGGTGTGCGGCACGGTATCCACGCCGAACTCGCGGAGGCTCGCACGCGTGGTGCGATTGAGGGGCAGGGTGTCAACCACGCGCGCCTGCGCCGTGAATGCTATGATATACTGAGCCGCCTCCGCAGACATGCGGTCCCGGAATGGGCTGACAATCCACCAGGCGCCTTTTGCATCGCGCTCACACTCAATGGTGTCGTGCAAGTCGCGGATGCGCATCCAGTCCACATATTTGAGGCGGTTCAGGTTTTCGCTCGGGAAGAGAGTCATGCCCGGGCGAAAATGATACCAGCCCGTGAGCCGCGCCAAGCTGCCGTCTCTCGCCAAGAAGATGGCGGCGGTGGCACTCAGCACAGCCAGCAGAAACAGGATGATGGTAGAGAGAGATTTTCTCATTTGGCGAAACTGGGGCGCGAATCAATGGCGGCGGGTATGCCAGAGCATCAGAGCGATCAGGAACGCAAAGAGCGGCATGATGATGAGGGTGAGGTACTCGATCACGTGGCGCGAGTGGCGGTTGAGATCGAGTTTCATCGTGAGGTCTTGGTTGGAGCTTTTGCCGCCGTATTCCGGGCGGTTGCTCATCCAGGCCCACAGCGTGTGCAGGTAGTCCAGCTGCTCCGCGCGCGTTTTTTCACGGCGGAGTATATCTGTATTGGCCAGCACGAGCATGGTGGAGAGATCATTGGGTGATTTGGGCGAGCCCTTGGTCACAGCTGCGGCCAGGCACAGCGGCCCCGGCTTGTCCTCCTGCGGGTCATACTTCGGCGCGCGCGTGGCATTTGTCTCACCATAATAATCTGCCGTGGTCATGAGCACGGGGTAGGTGGTCAGGCGGCGCAGGGTGGCTTCGTTTTCATCCCCGTGTTCCAGGGTGAGGGACATGGAGTGCCCCTCGAGGTGGGTTGTATTGTGCCAGAAGCTCTTGGTGCATTCCAGGCCTTTGGGGATGACGGCGGAGATGTCGTAGTAGGCGCGGTTGCGGTCGCGCAGGAGCACACGGTCATTGTTGGGGCGCACGCCTTGAGACCTCAGGAAGCGGTAGAAGCGGGGGAGCTGCGTGTTGTCGGGATCCAGCGCCACAAAGAGCGCGCGGCGGCCTTGCTCGCGCTCCCAGAACTCATTGACAATGACCATTTCATCCTCGGTGAAGTCCACGCGGGGGGAGATGATGATGAGCCCCTCTGCATCCTCCGGCACGCGGTCGACGGCGGAGAGGTTGATCCACGAGAGCTGGATGTTGAGCAGGTTGACAATGCGGCCGATGTTTTCGAGCAGGGTCTGGTCATCTCGGGAGACTCCGCCCTTGCCCTCCACCACGTACATGTGGCGCATGTCCCCCTCCACCGCCTCGGCAATCGCGCCGCACACCACCTCATCCATCATCAGCGCTACCGCGCGGCGCGTTTCGTCCGGCATGGTTTCATACTTAATGAACGAAGTACCGGGGCGGATGCGCACGTGCTTGCGGTCGCTCTTGTCCTCCTCAAAGGTGCGCAGGGAGACTGAGGGATCACGCCGGGCGTCGATGAGGCAGAGATCCTGCTTGAAATCCACACCGTAGATCTGGGATATTTCGCGGGCGCGGTTGGGCTGGCGCATGGGGTCAAAGCACTCGAGCACGATCTTGCCCTTGCCGTAGCGCACATATTCCTCCAGCAGGCTGTACATGCGCGGGTAGTTTTGAGTTGATTTTCTGAAGGCGAAGATAATGTGCACCGGGGTCTCGCGCGATTGGATGCGCTCACTGGTGAGTACATTGATCGTGCGGTCAGAGATGGTGTAGCGCTCATCCTCGGTCAGGTCCCGGCGCCAGTACTCTTTGCAGCCGATGTAGTTGCACGCCACCACAATGATGGACAGCAGCAGCAGGTTCACCCACGCGAGCGGGGAGCCTTTGGGGCGGCGTGCCTGAGGGTTGATTTCCGTATGTTTGTTGCTCATTAGAGGGAGGAAAGGGTAGGGGGGGTTAGCGAGTCCAGCGGCGGTAATCCACCACGCGCTTGACCAGCGCGAGGGTGAGGATGGTGAGGCTCAGGTACAGCACGAGGGGCCGCGTGTCCAGCAGGCCGCGGGAGAATGAGCTCACCTGCTCGGTGCAGGAAATGTAGTGAAACGCAGGGGCGGCGCGGAACTCACCCCACAGCTCGGTGATGCGCCCCATGAAGTAATAGGAAATCATGAGGCTGGTGGAGAGGATGCCGGCGATGATCTGGCTGCGCGTCATGGCTGAGCACAGCAAGCCGAGGGCGATGAAGAACGCGCCGCTGAGCGCCAAGATGCACAGCGGGCCATACCAATCTGCCAGCAGGTAGGTGATCTCACCCTCGGGGACAATGCCGTAGCGCAGCTCGGTGTACATGTTGGCCACGCGGCTCATCCACGGGTAGAGCAGGAGCGGCACCCAGAGGAGGAGGTAGAATGTGTAGGTGGCCAAATACTTGCCCAGCACGATCTGCATGGTGGATACCGGCGCTGTGAGCAGCCCCTCCAGCGTGCCTTGCCGCTCTTCCTCCGCAAAGCTGCGCATGGTGATGAGCGGGAAGATGAAGATGAAATAGAACCAGAAATGAATGTTGCTGAGCAGATAATAGGTGACACTCTCGCCCGTGGCGGCCTTGGTCATGATCTCAATGACGCTCTGCAGACAATAGCCCAGCAAAAACATCGTGCACCCCATGATGACCCACCCGAAGGGCGTGCAGAGGTAGCTCTTGAGCTCCTTGGCATACAGGGTGCGCAGGGTCGCGAAGTAACTCGTGCGGCGTTTGATCTTTTTTTCTTCACTCATGAGAAAACAGGATAAAGAGAGGAGGGGGGTTAATCGTGGCGAGTCATTTCGACAAAGGCGTCCTCCAGGCTGGGCTGGTGGCGGTATATATGCCGGAGGGGGAACCCATGCTGCGCGATGATGGCGGCGGCTTTCTCACGCGTGTCCGTGCCGGGCTCAGCCCGCACTACCAAGCGCTGCCAGCCGCCCGGCAATGTGCCCTCATACATGATCTTTTTCACGGCGGGGATCTCGCCAAGCGCCTTCATGACCGGCTCCAGCTCGCCCTTGTACTCCAGCGAGACACGCCCGGCCGCGCGCAGGTTGCGCGTGAGGTTGGCGGGTGAATCTGCCGCCTTGATCTCGCCGTTGTCTATGATAATCACCTTGTTGCAGATCATTTCCACCTCGCTGAGAATGTGGGTCGACAAGATGACGGTGTGCTCCTCTGCAAGGGAGCGCACCAGCTCGCGGATCTGGCGGATTTGATTCGGATCCAAGCCATTTGTCGGCTCATCCAGAATGAGCAATTCCGGCTCGCCCAGCAGAGCATCTGCCAGGCCGACGCGCTGCCGGTAGCCCTTGGAGAGTGTGTGGATCATGTTCTTGCGCTTAGGCTCTAAGCCACAGCGGTCAATCACATAGCCCACCTGTTCGCGCACATATTTGCCATACAAGCCCTTCAGCCGCGCCCGGTAGGCCAGATACTCATACACGCGCATGTCATCATAGAGCGGCACATTCTCCGGCATGTAGCCCATGTGCCGCCGAGCCTCCAGCGGATGATCGCATATATCGAATCCGGCGATGCTGGCCGTGCCCGCTGTGGGCGGCAAATAACCGGTGAGCATTTTCATCGTAGTTGTCTTGCCCGCGCCATTCGGCCCGAGAAAACCGACAATCTCGCTTTTCTCAACACTGAAACTCACGTCGCGCACAGCGCAAAATCTGCCAAACGTTTTGTACAAATGTTCTGAGGTGACCATGCTCATAGCGGTGATTTTATTCTACCACACCAGCGCGCTATAGCAAGATGAAACTCCGCAGGAGCGCGTCATCCGCATTTATAATTTTGCATTACATGTATTATGCGAAGTTGTAAATTTGCGCTTTTATGTTCTGTTTCATTGTTTTAGAAGCATGATGTGCGGCGCATAATATTTCTATTCTTCCGGCAAGAAAAGACAATTTGCAGCCGAGTTGGCGGCTCTGCGGCGCGCGTGGTGCGACTGCACGCATGCGCGCGCTCGTGAAAAATAAAAAGCATTCAGCGCGAAAAAACGAACTTCAAACTTGACGTTCGGCGGCGTATAGCGTAATATCCGCTCATATGGTCAAGTGCAGCATTGTATACGAAGGCGGCTTGCATTGTCGCTTAGAACACGGGCCGTCCGGCAGCGTGGTGAGCACAGACGCCCCGGTAGATAACCACGGCAAAGGCGAATCCTTTTCGCCCACAGATCTCATGTGCGCCGCCACGGCCGCGTGCATGAGCACCATCATGGGCATCTATGCCGAGCAGCACGGCCTGAATCTCGCAGGCATGCGCCTGGAGGTGGCCAAGGAGATGAGCGCCGCCCCGCGCCGCATTGCACGCATCAGCATAGAGATCCACCTCCCCCTGCCCGCAGACACACCGCACCGCGAGGCGCTTGAGCAGTGTGCGCTGGGCAGCCCGGCCATGCACAGCCTCCACCCGGGTATAGAAGTGCCCATCTCCTGGCACTGGGAAGGCTAATCCGCACACGCTAAACAAGCACCACATGGAACGCCGCACCTACATCTACCTGTCCACCCCCCTGCTCGTTTTTCTGAGCTGCGGGCGCTTGCTGGAAGCGCAGCTGGGCGCCACGTGGGCCTTGGTCGTGGCGGCGGCGCTCATCCTGCCCACATGGGGCATAGTGTGGGCGCGTTTGTACCGCGCGCAGATGCTGCGCCCGGAGTTCGCCGTGTTGAGCATCTTGCCGCACAGCATCTACTTTATCAGCAAACAGGCAGACACAGCCCTCTTTGCGCAAAGCCCGGCGTGCCAAAATCTGTATGCCCTCACATGGCTTGCCTTTGCAGGCGTGAGCATGGCCAGCGTGAGCACAGGCCGGGGTGACACCCCTGCCCGCCGCCCGCTGCAGGATCCTGTCTTCCTGTTGCTCAGCTTCCTTATCCTGATCTACACGGTTACCACCTTTTTCCAATATTATACAGACCTCACCTCTTTATAAAACACATCCAACCCATCCATGAAAACGCACCCCACCCGCCATACAACCATGCGTCATCTACTTCTTCCTCTCTTGACGGTCAGCGCTCTGGCCAGCTATGCGGATGCCTCCTCCGGCGTGCGCGTGCAGCGCCTGGGGGATCCCCCCCTGCTCCCGCGCCACCTGGATCCCAATCCGTCCTCCCATTACAAGCGCCCCACCTCGCCGGAGCATCTGGCAAAGCCCACGCCCAAACCGGTGGCTGAGCCTGCGGCAATGACACCTCCGCCGCCTCCCGCACCCCCTGCGCGTGGTCGCCGTCTCCCGCTGGCGCCGGATCATCCTGCCGCCCAACCTCCTGTCGCAGTAGCGCCCAAGCCGCCCGTGACTCACCCGCAGCGCCGCCTGCCCGCAGCACCCGCTCCGGCACCGGCTCCTGCGCCCAGGGTCATCCCGGCCCCGGCTCCCGCTCCCAAGGTCATCCCTGCCCCTGCCCCGGCCCCCAAGGCGGCTCCTGCCCCCAAGGCAGCCCCGGCTCCGGCACCTGCACCTCAGCCCGCAGCACCGCGTCCGCGGCGCCGCCTGCCCATCGCTCCCGTAGCGGTGGCGGATGGCAGCACAGAGCTGCCGCCGGTGCCCTCTGCCCTGATTCTCCGCTGAGAGTAGTAGCCCACCCACACAGACCGCCCATGCCCAAGCAGAGATTGGATGTACTGGTGCATGCTGCAGGTTTGTGCGCATCACGAGAGCAGGCGCAGCGCCTCATCTTGGCCGGCGAGGTATCGGTGAAGGGACAAGTCATCACCAAACCGGGCACCAAGGTGGACAGCGACCTGCCCATCGCCGTCAAAACCCCGCCCCGCTATGTCAGCCGGGGCGGGCTCAAACTGGAGGGCGCGCTGCAAGCATTTCCGGTGAGTCCGCAGGACAAAGTGTGCCTCGATATCGGCTCCTCGACAGGCGGATTCACCGACTGCTTGCTTCAGCACGGCGCCGCGCGTGTGCACGCGGTGGATGTGGGCACCAACCAGCTTGTGTGGAAACTGCGCAACGACCCGCGCGTGATTGTCAAGGAGCAATTCAACGCCCGCTACATGACTCCCGATGACCTCGGCGAGAAAGTGCAGCTCATCGTGAGCGATGTTTCCTTTATCTCACTCACCAAAATCCTGCCGGCCGCCTATTCCTGTTTGGAAGAAGGCGGTGACCTGCTCGTCCTCATCAAGCCGCAATTTGAACTCCGGCCGGAGGACATCGGCCCCGGCGGCATTGTGCGCGACCCGGAGCTGCACCACCGCGCCATCTCCAAAATTCACGAGTTCGTGACACAAGATCTGCACCGCGAGTGGATGGGCGTGGCAGACTCCCCCATCACCGGCATGGAGGGTAACAAAGAATTCCTCGCCTGGCTCAGGTGAGAGGGATTTACGAATTACGATTTGATGGCTAGGCGGCTCACTCCACGTGGGCGGAGGGGGCCTGGTCAGCGTCTGTTAGAAAGGACAAGATTTCCCCAATAATCAGCTCCTGTTGCGTACCCACAAAAATCACCAAACACAGCGCGAATTCACCTTGATGAGCCGACCGCGTTCTAACTTCAGGTCATATTGAGTTGTGTCGCTCTTCAGAAAAGCTGACTGAATGGCACTATTGTGCTTTTTCTGTTTTCGGGAGAGTTCTATATTCAAGCCCATAGACCGGAATATATCATGAATGCCATCAAAATAGTTTTCTAGCTGAAATTCTTTATCCTGAGACATGAGAGAGAAATCCATATCCTCAGAAAAACGAGGAAGTCCATGAAATATCTTGAGGCATGTACCTCCATAGAAAGCGGCGCGCTCAAAAAAGCCACTTCTTGCGAGACCTGCAAGTGTGATTTGTTGTACTATTTCTCTAATAGCTAATAGTTCTCTTGTTGACTGCTAACTTTGCGCTGAGCGAGCATTGTCTCAAAGATAGTCACGGTGTAGGGTGGTTTCAAGGTGAAAGAGGTCGTTTTTCTTCTTGTGAGCAGCAAGGGCGAGAGTGTATATTAAGTCCGGATTCAAAGAGGAGAGTTCATCCTCATCCGCGCGAAGGAAGTCTTCCAAATAGATGCGGGCTGCTTTGGGAGACTGAAGGCGCAGATGTGGGGTGGCCAACACAAGATCGCAAAGTGCTTTTTCTGCTGACGCAATTTGATACGCTACACCATCTGAGGTGTATCCCACAGATTGTCCAAGTTGAAAATATTCAAAGGGCAACTGGGTGTATGTATAGCGTCCTGTTGAGTTTTCAAAGCTGCGGCTACGCCCCAGACAGGCAGATTTAATAGTGTGAACATGTTCCGGGATGATGCCCAACCAAGAGAGAGCCGTCTCATAGGATATATAGGACGGGGATACAAGTTCATTGGCTATCTGAGCTTCGGATATGCTTTGTCCTGTTTCTCGACAAAGATAAAGTCCACGGCGCAGGTGGGTAAGCTCACCCCTGCGAACAAGCAGGGCCAAATGTGCACGAGGTGATTGAAAATCTGTCAATTCTCTTCTGAGCAAAGCGGTACTTACCGGTTTGTTGCCAAAAATCTGGTGCAAGGATTGTGGCATGACAGAGGCATATTAGCAAATTTTGCAGGGTAAATCAAGCATATATTTGCTAAACAATTCGCCCCATCAGGTCGAAATGCTCGGCATGATGGGGCGACAGCGAAATCGGCGAATGAGCAACATAGCGACTCAGCGCACGCGCCGGGCTCACTCAACCTGGGCGGAGGGAGCTTGGTCGGCATCCGTGTCAGGCGGCGCGGCAGCGGCCTTCTCTACCTCGAGCTCCTGCTTCTTCTCTTCGGCTTGCTCAGTTGCCTTTTGGCCGGTCTTCTCGCTTTCCTGCACGGCATTGAGCATGACTTGGTACAGCTCGTCATTCGTCATTGCAGGCGTGTCGCTCTTGCCCGCCTTCAGGAGTTTGAGCGTGCGGTCATAGTTGGCAGCACGCTCATCGGAGTAGATGAGGGAGTAGAAGAAAGCGCTGTTCTTGTCGTAGCTTGCACACGCCTCCTGAGCCAGATCAGCGGCGGTGCGGCCGATTCGCTCCTGCGATGCATCCGCCCCCAGCGCCAGCAGCGCGGCCACAGCGTCCGCATTGCCGCGCATCGCGGCGAGCATGAGAGGCGTGTAGCCCGCATTCTCACGAGCATTCACATCCACCCCGGCGTTAGCAAGGAGTGTGAGATTGTAGTGCAGGCCGCTCCAAGCCGCCCAATGCATGGCCGTGAAGCCGTCTATATCCCGCTGGTGGATATCAATGTTGGGGGCCTTCAGCAGGGAGAACACGTAGTACAGGCGCTTTGCGTCCACCTTGAGGGCGTCTTGGGGATTATTGAAGTTGGCATATACAGCCCACATGAGCGGCGTGCGCCCGGTGCGGTCTGAGATATTCACCCCCATTTTATCCCGGTCAACTTTTGCATTCAAGATATTAAGTTCCTTGAGGAAATGCTGGTCGGAAGCTTGTTGATCCTGGAGCTTCACATCACCCTTGCGGATGAGGGAAACGAGGCTATCCGTGGGGCTTTTTTCTTCGAAAGGCTCCATCGCGAGCTTGCAGAGGAAGCCAATAGTGCCCATCACGCACATGAGGATGAACAGGTCCTTAATAATGGGGCCCCAGTTGGTTTTCGGCATCTCTTGGGAAGATGAATCATTCATAGTCGTACTGAATATCAGGAGAGAGGTTATGCTTCTTGCGGGGCGGCGCTGTCCGTATTGTCATCACTACCCACAGCCCCGGAGTCCTCTTCCGGGTGGTCGGAGACGAACATGTCTTTTGTGAGGATGATGGCCAGCGGAGAGATGATGGCCATGATCAGGTAGATGGTCCACATGAACTCCGGCGAATCGAAGAAGGAGATATGGCCGGTGTCCATCTTGGCGGCGATGCCATCGTAGCAGAGTTTGGACACCAACAGGCCGCCCACCACGCCGTTGATAGGCTTGGCGATGAACATGGGCAGACCCGCCAGGGACATGTAGGAGGCAACTTTGTCCTTGGGCGCCACGCGCGCCACATACTCCGAGAAGCGGGGGGAGAACAACAGCTCGCCGAAGGCAAAGACGATGATCTGAGTGAAGATGGCCACA
The DNA here is from genome assembly GCA_022510805.1 of Akkermansiaceae bacterium. Lineage (GTDB taxonomy): Bacteria > Verrucomicrobiota > Verrucomicrobiia > Verrucomicrobiales > Akkermansiaceae > Akkermansia. Next base: position 38,000 of record JAFLSS010000002.1, on the reverse strand, counting down.
AAGTAGGCCTGGCTGATGGTTTCGATGCCCGGGATGATGAAGTACCACTCCGGCGGCACGGCCATGAGCACCAGCGAGAGCGCAGAAATGGACATGCCGGAGATCATCAACTTCACGGTGGAGAATTTGTTGATGATGGGGATGATGAGGATGAGGCCGGAGATGATGACAAAGGGATTGAGCGAGTTCATGAAGCCGAGCTGGAAGTCGTCACCGATGGTGCGAGTGTAGTACTGCGGCATGATCATGAATTGAAGAGTGAACACCAGGCGCACACCCAGCGTGAGGAAAAGGAAGACCAGCAGCTTCTGGAACGGCCGCTCGCGGATCACCTCGGCGATGAGTTGGAGGGGGCGGCGCTGCTCTGCCTGACCGCGGGAGATCTTCTCCTCCTCCACCGCGTAGAAATCCTCATTGATGAAGCGGGTGAAGATGAAGGCAATCACATTGCAGCAGGTGCCGAAGTTGATCACCCAATAAAGCCCCTCCGGGCCGGAGCATTGCTCGCGGATGGGATCCACGATGGCAAAGCCGGCCAGCAGAGCGCCGATATTCATGAAGAGGTAATAAAAATTAAACCCTGTGGGACGTGCCCTCAGGGTGGTGAATCGGCGGATGGAGGTGGTGATGCAGGGGCTCATGAAGGCCGTGCCGAAAGCCATGATGCCGATGCCGGCCATCACGATGTAGCGTGATTGATCCTGCGAGAGTTCCATTATGAATTTGCCGAAGTCTGACCCCAGCGCCATCACAAGACGCCCGGTGATGAGCAGCGAGAAGCCCACCAGGTAGGTGCGCTTCAGGCCGATGATATCGCAGATGGACCCCACGGCAAACACAAACAGGGAGACAAAGAGCGTGTACATGCCTACCCAATAGGGGGCATCCGCATCCCGGAATCCGCAGTATTCCTTCAGGAAGAGCGTGAAGACGATGATGAGCGTGAAGTACGACAAACCATCAAAGAACTGGATGAAGTTGGTAAGCCAGAAGTTTTTGCCGCACTCCTTGAGAACCCCGAACTCAGAGAAGTAGTTGAAGATGGGGTTGGAGGATTTGGCCGGCGGGGACTGGGTGGAGCTGTTGTCACTCATATCTCGTTACACATGGGGGTTATTGAATTATTGAAGCACGGCGCCCTTGCTGGCATTGGTGGCAAGCTTGCGGTAGCGCTTGAGCCAGCGGCTGGGGATTTCCTGCATGGTGGGCTGCCACACGGCGCGGCGGGCGGAGATCTCCTCCTCGCTCAGCTCTGCGTGTATGGTGCGCTCGGGGATGTTGATGGAGATGATATCCCCATCTTTCAGCAGGCCGATGAGGCCGCCCTCTGCCGCTTCCGGGGAGACATGGCCGATGCACGCGCCATGGGTGGCGCCGGAGAAGCGGCCATCGGTGATGAGGGCTACGCTGTTGCCGAGACCTTTGCCCATGATGTAGCTCGTGGGCGCCAGCATTTCCTGCATGCCGGGGCCGCCCTTGGGTCCTTCGTTGCGGATGACCACAACATCCCCCGGTTTCACGCGGTCTGCCAGGATGCCGGCACAGGCGTCCTCTTGGCTTTCAAAGATGACGGCCGGTCCGCGGTGCACCATCATCTCCGGCAGCACACCTGCTTTTTTCACGATGGCGCCCTGCTCTGCCACGTTGCCGAACAGCACGGCCAGGCCGCCGTCCTTGGAGTAGGCGTTGTCGAGCGTGCGGATGACGGCGGGATCCTGCGTGGAGAGGCCGTCGATCTGCTCTGCCAGGGTCTTGCCGGACACCGTAGGCACCTCCGTATGCAGCGCGCCGGGGATCTTGTTGATCTCTGCCAAGATCGTCATGATCCCCCCTGCCCGCAGCACATCGTGCATGTGGTAGCGGGAGCTGGGGGCCACTTTGCAGATATTGGGCGTGCGGCGGGAAATCTCATCAATGCGCTTCAGGTCATAATCCAAGCCGGCCTCATTGGCAAAGGCGAGGGTGTGCAGCACCGTGTTCGAGGAGCCGCCCATGGCCATATCGCAGGTGAACACATTGTCAATCCCCTCTTGCGTGATCAAGTCGCGGGGGAGCGGGCCGCCCTGCTTCGCCATCTCCACCGCGCGGCGAGCCGCCGCACGCCAGAGCTCCTTGCGCTCCTCAGAGGTGGCCAGCAGGGTGCCATTGCCCGGCAGGGCCAGCCCCAGCACCTCGCAGAGGCAGTTCATGGAATTGGCGGTGAACATGCCGGAGCAGCTGCCGGCGCCCGGGCAGGCGTGGCACTCCACGTGGTGCAGTTCCTCGGCGCTCATCTTGCCGGCGGTGTAGGCCGCCACGGCCTCAAAGACGCAGTTGAGATCCAAATCCTCACCATGCAGGCCCTTGCCTACGGCCATGGGGCCGCCGGAGCAGAAAATCGTGGGGATATTGCAGCGCAGCGCCCCCATCACCATCCCCGGCACAATCTTGTCGCAGTTCGGGATGCAGATACAGGCGTCAAACGCATGCGCCGAGAGCATCGTCTCCACACTATCAGCGATCAGCTCACGGCTGGCGAGCGAAAACTTCATCCCCTGGTGCGCCATGGCAATCCCATCGCACACGCCGATGAGGTTGAACTCTATGGGTGTGCCGCCCGCTTTCCGCACCTCTTCCTTGATCAATTCTGCTACTTTGTTGAGATGCACGTGGCCGGGAATGACCTCGTTAAATGAATTACAAATAGCAATGAAAGGCTTCTCAATATCCGCATCCGACATGCCCGTAGCGCGCATCAGGCTACGATGCGGTGCGCGCTCCACTCCCTTTTTGGTTCTATCTGACAGCATAGCACGCGTATTATACCCCACTTGCCCCGCGATTTCCAGCACAAAATTTCACCCCCGCGCAGCATGGGGCACACCGCCATGCCCTGCCAGCCCCGGTGCCGCCCTCCCGGCCGGGTTTTTCCCCCTCGTTATCCGCCTCTCGGTGAGAAGCCGCGCTTAGGCGCACAAGGCCGCGACCATCAAGATAATGCTGGCGATGACAATCGCGACGATCAACACCCATTTGAGTTCCCACAGCGTCTGAAGCAGGGCATAGATAATGCCGATGGCAATCACTCCCAGCACGACGAAAATGCAGCCCTTACCGGTCCAGGACACCAGCGAGCCCGCCTGATCGTTGGTGATGATTCCCTCTTCATTGAGAAAATACGCCCCGACACCAACTGCCAAAAATATAAAGATAAGGGCCAACAGGAACCCGCAGCCTCCGCTGTCACCGCCGCCGCCACCTATTCTTCGGTATTCATTTCCGCTGGAATCTACGTAGATATCGTCCGACATAGTGTTGAATCAGTAAAAAGCCGGGGCATTATATCTGTTTTGACAGGGCGGGTCAAGCCCCATCGGACGAACTCTCCGGTTTTCGCTGCGCGCGCGCCGGAAAAGAGCGGCGCGGAATAATGCTTGTATCGCCCGCGATATCATGGTAGAATGAGCGCGGTATGTCCCGGATAGGGAGAGTGCGAGAGACATGAGGGCATATATTGTCAGGCGGTTGTTGATGACTCCTATCACTTTGATAGGGGTTACGCTCATTGTGTTTTGCCTGACGCGCCTCGTCCCCGGCGGCCCGGTAGACCGCATCATGCAGGAGCAAGCCATCGGCGCGTTGATGGGGGATAAAGCCGGCAGCGCCCCCTCAGGCGCCGGCATGGCGGAGGAGGATATGGAGCGGCTTGAGGAGCTCTTCAACCTGCATGAACCCACATGGAAAGCTTATTTGCAATGGCTTGGCTTGCGGCGCAGCCAGGTAGAGGTGGTGAAGGCAGAGTTCAGCTCCCCCGGCGCCAGCGCCTACCTCACCACGAGCGGCAAGGGCGGCGAGCCCCGGTTGCTGGAAGTGCGGCGCAAGGGCAGCGAGCCGCTATTTGACGCGCCGGAGTGGTTTGAGAGCGAGCGCTGGCGCGTGCGGATCGAGTCCCCCCAGGAGCGCGCGCAAGCCTGGGCGCGGCGGCATTATGTCACAGACCCGGGGCTCATCGCCGAGCGAGCCGCACACACCCGCTGGCGGGCGGTGATGTGCCGCAAGGCCTTCAACGGCTTGTTGCAGGGCAGCTTGGGGCGCTCTTACAAATACAATGAGCCCGTGCTCAAAATGATGGCGACACGCCTACCTGTTTCCTTTTATTTCGGCATCCTCGGCGCGCTGATAGCCTACCTGCTCAGCATCCCCCTCGGCGTATACAAAGCGCTGAAGCACAAGACCCTCTTCGACAGCGTGAGCAGCCTGTTCATCTTTGTCGGCTATGCAGTACCGGGCTTTGCCCTGGGGGCCATTCTGCTGGTGTACTTGGGGGCGCGGCTGGAGTATTTCCCGCTCTACGGGCTCACCAGCCCGGGCTTTTCCACCATGCGCTTCGGCGAGCAGCTGGCGGATCTTGCCATGCACACCGTGCTGCCGCTCACCTGCTATGTGGTGGGGGCGCTGGCCATGACCACCATGATGATGAAAAACAACCTGCTGGAGAACCTCTCTGCGGACTACATGCGCACCGCCGTATCCAAGGGAGTTCCCTACCGCAGGGCCGTGTGGAAGCACGCGTTTCGCAACTCCTTCATCCCCATAGCCTCCAATCTCGGCAGCGTCATCTGCTCCGTGGTGGGCGGCTCCATCCTCATCGAGCGCGTGTTCGATATTCAGGGTTTCGGCATGCTCAGCTACCAAGCCCTCATGGACAAGGACTACTCGCTCATCATGGGCACCCTGCTGCTCAGCTCGTTCATGATCATCCTCGGCAACCTCCTCTCTGATATCTGGGTCGCCTACCTCGACCCGCGCATCACCTTCGAATGAAACGCAAATGGCCAGCCCTGCTTCTCATTCTCACCGCCCTGCTGGGCGGGGTGGCAGAGCTGCGCGGCTGGCTCCTGCCCACCATCTCCTGGCCCTTCACCGCCAGCCGCGAACTCCCGGTTCTCTCATGCCGCGCAGAGTGGTGCCCCGCGCTGGCGGCAGACGGCAGGGTGCAGTGGTTCGGCTGGGTGGTGATGCTGCTGCTGGCGCTGGCGGGGCTCTATGGGCTGTGCCGCCGCGGCAGGCACAAGCTGCCGCCGGAGGCCGCGCGGCGAGTCCGCCACTTCAAGAGCCTCAAGCGAGGCTATGGCTCCCTGCTGATCCTGATGGGCATCCTCTCACTCGCGGCGATGGATCAAGTCCTCGTCGGCAAGCGCGCACTCGCCGTGCTCTCCGACACGGGGGAGTGGCACTTCCCCGCATTTCGCCGCAACATGCTGCCCGGCGCCGTTTTCGGGCTGAGCGGCAACGCCGCCCTGGCAGAGACAGATTACCGCCAGTTGCAGGCAAAGCTGGGCAGCCCGGGGGGGCCTCAGATCGTGCTCATGCCGCTCATTCCGTGGGATCCCACGACAGATGCCGCCCCGTTCCCCACAGAATTGCTGCCGGCCAAAGAGGGTAAATTGTATGCTGCGGGGGAGCCGGCCACGCTGTATGACGGGCAGGCCTGCCGGCTCTACCCCAATGGAGATATCCACCTGCGCATCCGCTACCGCAAGGGAGAGCCCGATGGGCTCGTGCAAGGCTGGAGCCCCGACCGCCGTGAGGTCTACAGCGCCTCGTGGAGCCACGGCAAGCTCGTGAGTGAGCATTATGAGGGCGAGGGGAGTCTGGAGGCCTTTCTGAATCAAAGCAATGTGGATCATTACCTGATCCACTACCACCCGGCGCCGCCGCTCACGGGGGGGCACCTGCTGGGCACCGACAGCAGGGGGAACGACATCGCAGCCCTGCTTTTCGGCGGCTTGCAGGTGAATATCAAAGCCGCGCTGTTCTACCTGCCCGTGATCTACGGCATCGGCCTGACACTCGGCATGCTCATGGGCTATTGGGGCGGCGTGTTCGACCTGGTGACCCAGCGCGGCATCGAAATCCTCTCGCAGCTGCCCTTCCTCTTCATCGTCATGATCCTGGCAGATTTTGTGCCGCTGGAGATGCGCGGCATGTTTGTGACCCTGCTGCTCATGGCGCTCCTGGGGTGGATGCCCATGACCTACCTCATCCGCACGGCCACGCTCAAAGAAAAAACACGCGACTATGTGGCAGCAGCACGAGTCATGGGCGCCGGGCCGCTGCACATCCTGCTCCGCCACATCCTGCCCAATCTCACCGGCATCATCGTCACCCTCATCCCCTTCAGCGTAGCGGTCGTGGTGCTCTCCCTCACCTCGCTGGACTACCTGGGCTTCGGCCTGCCGGAGCAATACGCCAGCTGGGGCCGCCTGCTCAATGATGGCCTCTCCAAACTCTCCTCACCGTGGATTGCCTCTGCCGCATTCGGCGCCTTGGTGGGGCTGCTGCTGCTCATCACCTTTATCGGCGAGGCCGTGCGCGAGGCGATTGACCCGCACAGCGCTGACCACTATTCCTAAGCCCCCCCCACCATGCCAGCCTGCCCCCCTGCCCCTGCTCCGACCCGCCGCCGCGCCCTCGCGCCGCGGCTCTGCGTGCGCTGGCTCGGGCTGCTGCTCCTGGGGCTCTGCTGGCTCACCGGCTGTGGGGACAGGGGCACCGGCTCCTCCGGGCCGGACTGGGAGCCACCGGCGGAGGAGAGTATGCCGCTCGCCTTCGGCAGCCAAGAAGACGTGCCGGGCTACGCCCGCGCGTGGCGCATGCCGCCGGGGTTCAGTGGTTTCACCGCAAGCTGGAATCAGCGCGTGCGCGACTACTTGGACACAGCCCTGCAGGAGCAGGAGCAGTGCATCTCTGAGGCACATGCGCAGATTCAGGAAGCAGAGGCCGGCAGTGCCGATGCAGAGGGAGCGCAAGCCCGCCTCCAGTTTGCCCGGGCAGAGCATAAGCAGCTCCTCGAGCGCATCAGCCTCGGCGATTACCTGGTGTACCGCCCGGAATCCGAGATACCGGCAGGGCTCAACTGGCAGCATGGGGCTGATGCCCCGGAGCTCGGTGACCCCGCCGCCCTCAAGGGAGGCACCCTGCGGCTCGCGCTTCAGCGCTCTTTCCCCAACACCTTGCGCGTGTTCGGCCCCAACAGCAACAACAACACGCGGCGCTACCTGTATGATGATATCGACCTGCCGCTCGTGCGCCTCCATCCCGGCACGGGAGAGCTCATCCCCGGCACGGCAGACCGCTGGGCCCTCTCCCCCGATGGCCGCACGGTGTATTTCCACATTGACCCCCAAGCCCGCTTCTCCAATGGCGACCGCCTCACCACGCGCGATTTTGTCGCCTCCCTCTTCATCCGCACCTCCCCCTACAGCGTCGAGCCCTTTTACCGCGATTTCTACCTCAGCAACTTCGCCCGCATCTGCATCTACGGCGACAGCACCCTGGCCATCACCCTCGCGGGGCCGCGCCCCTACCCGGCCTACTACGCCGCCGCCCTGCCGGCCGCCTGCACCCGCTTCTACGCCGAGTTCGGGCCGGATTACCCCACGCGCTACCTCTGGCGCCCCGTGCCCACCACCGGCGGCTACGCCGTGGACCCGGAGGGGCTGATCATGGGGCGGCAGATCATGCTCACCCGCGTCAAAAACTGGTGGGCTGCCAAGCGCAAATACACAAAGTATTCCTGCAATGTGAACCACATTGTCTACACCTTTATCGCAGAGGACACCAAGATCCGCGAGCTGTTCCGCATCGGCGAGCTCGATGCCCTCTCGGCGCGGGATGCGGATTTCTGGTATGAGGGGCTGGAGATCGAGCCTGTCCACCGCGGCTACATCCAGCGCATCCACTTCAACAACCTCTGGCCGCGCAACTGCTTCGGCTTCCATATCAACTGCGCCCGCGCGCCATTCGACTCGCTCGACGCCCGGCTCGGCTTTCACCACGCGCTTCATATCCAAGCCGTCATCAACACCCTCTTCCGCGGGGACTACAGGCGCGGCTCCTCCTATTTCTCCGGCTTCGGCGCCTTCACCAATCCGCACATCCGCGCGCTCCCCTATGATCCCGACAAAGCGCGGGCCTATTTTGCCGCGGCGGGCTTCACCGAGGAGGGGGCAGATGGCATCTTGCACCGGCCGGATGGCACACGCCTGCAGGTGGTGGTGAGCTCACGCATTGACTCCTCCTACGCGGCGGCCATGAATCTCTTGCGCGAGGACGCCGCCCGCTGCGGGCTGGACCTGCGCTTCGAGCAGATGGACGACACCGTCTTCTACCTCAAAGTCAAGAACAAGCAGCACAGCGTCTGCATCTTCTCCTGGGGCTTCACCCCGCCCGTGCCGGATGCCTCCCAGTTCTTCCTCTCACAGTATGCCTTCCGGGCCGACGGCTCGCCCATGGCCGGCACGAGCAATATCACCTCCACCGCTTCGCCGGAGCTCGACCGCGCCATCCTCGCCGCCCGCTCCGCCACCACCGAGCAAGAGGCCATCGCGGCGCAGCACCTTGTGCAGCAGCGCATTGCCGACACGGCGGCCTGGGTGCCCGGCTGGTCCTCCGGCTACTGGCGCTTTGCCCAGTGGCGCTGGCTGCGCTGGCCTGACACGCCGGAGACCCGCTTCTGCCCGCCCCACTATTACGACCCGCTGGACAGCCACTTGTACTGGATCGACGAGCAGATGAAGCGCGAGACGCTGCGCGCCCGCAGCAGCGGCCGCTCTTTCCCCGAAGTCGAACGCAACATCCCCTTGCCCCCTCAGTCTTAAATGGAAATCAGCCCATCCAACCTCATGGAAATACGCGGCCTCACCACCGCGTTTCACACCGAGCACGGCCTCTTCCCCGTGGTGGAGGATGTCAGCTTCGACATCCCACACGGCAAGTGTGTGGGCATTGTCGGGGAGAGCGGCTGCGGCAAAAGCGCCACGGCCATGAGCCTCGTGCGCCTGCTGCCCCGGCCCCGCGGGCGCATTCTCTCCGGGTGTGTGAACTTCAAGGGGGAGGACCTCCTCACCATGGCGCCCGAGCGCCTGCGGGAGATCCGCGGCGGGTGCATCGGCACCATTTTCCAAGAGCCCATGCAGGCGCTCAATCCTGTGCAACGCATTGGTGACCAGATCTCAGAGGTGCTCATGCTGCACTGCAAGATCAGCGCTGAAGAGGCCTGGGAGGAAGCGATTCGCCTGCTGGAGTTTGTGCACTTTGCCGCCCCTCGTGAGCGCGTGAGCGACTACCCGCACGCCCTCTCAGGCGGCATGCGGCAGCGCGCGCTCATCGCCATCGCTCTCGCTTGCCGACCGGAGCTCATCATTGCCGATGAACCCACCACCGCGCTCGACGTCACCGTGCAGCACCAAGTGCTTTCCCTCCTGCGGGAACTACGCAGCGAGCTCGGCGCGGCCTCCCTGCTCATCACGCATGATCTGGGCGTCATCGCGCAGAATTGTGACATCGTGTGGGTCATGTACGCCGGGCGCATGGTGGAAGCCGCCCCCGTGGAAGAGCTTTTTGCCCACCCCAGCCACGCCTACACACGCGCCCTGCTCGCAGCCATGCCGCGCCCGGAATACACGCGCAAGACCCACCTGCCCACCATCCCCGGCGTGGTGGCCGCGCCGCATGAATATGCACCCGGCTGCCGCTTCTGCCAGCGCTTGGGCCGCAGCGGCTCCACCCTCCTGGAGCGCCCCTCGTTCGTCCACATCGGCAACTCGCACTTTGTGGAAGCCTGCCCGCTGTGCACCGCTGATGCCCCATAAGCAACCACACTCCAGCCTCTCCCGATAAAGGAACCCCCTCGCCATGAATCCCCCTGCCTCCACACCGCCCAAGAGTCTCTTGCCCAAAGTCCTGCTGATTGTCTTTGTCATCCTTGTGCTGGCGGGCGTGGCGTGTAGTGTCCTCAATCTCGTGCCCATCAGCAAGAGCGACCTCGGCCAGACTCACCACCCGAGCTGGACGCCGCAGCAGTTTGAGCAGCTCCGGCAGGTGAATGACTACATTTCCGAGGACTACCTCTACTCATACCAGACGGGGCCGAACAAGGAACAAAGCCTCGGGGACTACTGCGTGTCGCTGTTTACGGAAGCCTACCTCAGCGACTCCCCCTTCAAGACTTTTGCTCTGTCGTGCCGCGCCATCGTTTTCACCGGGATATATGGTTACAAGGCCGAGCTCACCGCGGGATCCGAGATACGCAAGCTGCACCTCATGATGCGCCGCGTGGCCGGCACAGGTAAGGTGGATGCTGTGGAGCCCGGCGGAGCTCATGCCGCTCATTTCGCGTATCTGGCGCAGCAGTTGGAGCTCACCCGCGAGCTCGTGCGCCGCGGGTGCGACCCCAATGCCTACTGCCTGCTGACGCCTCAGCCGCTGCCCCTCTGGGGCTGTGTGCTGGGTGCGCGCAGCTCGTGGGAGGCTGATGCCCCGCCGCCGCAGGCCGAGCGGCTCGCGCTGCTTGATTTTCTTGTCTCCCATGGCGCTGTCATCTCGACTCAGCCGGATCTGGCCTTGCAGCTTGCGGCAGAGGCGGATGCGCTAGACGCCGAGGCGCTTGAGACCGCGGATGAGGAGGAGGGAGCCGCGGCATCCGGGGTGATTATACCCGGGCGCTCTTTGCAGTGGGCGCTGCAGCATGGCGCCCGCCCGCAGAGCGCACGCGCCAAGCGGGATGTGGCCTCTCTGCTGGCATATGATGGCTCTCTGCCGCTCGCACAGAGTTTGGCCGAGCAGGGCTACCTCGACACCGGCGATGAGGAGCTGCTCACCTTCCTGCTCTGCGCGGCAACCGACTGCGAGTATGAGGACGCGGAGGACAAAGAGCGCTGGGTGCGCTCCCTCCAAACCACGCCTCAGCAGCCGCGCCCCGTGCAGGAGGAGTCTCTGCCGGAGCCGCTCACTCCCAACGCGGCGGAGCAGTGGCTGCGCCTTCAGGGACACGGCACAGCGGATACCCCGCTGCTCGACCTCGCGGCAGGCGTCATCACCACCCCGGGCAGCCTCCCGCCGCTGCGCCTCCTCCACACCCACGGCAGGCTGAGCTTCCCCAGCAGTGAAGCCGCCACGCGCCTGCTGGCCCAACTTGTCCGCAGCAGCACCCCCGATGCCCCGGAAAAAACGCTCTGGCTCTTGCAAGCCGGAGCAGATCCGAACCGGCAAGAAGCCGGCGCGCCCTCCGTCCTCGAGAGCTGGAAGGCGGGCTTTGCCCCTTATGCTCAGGCGGATCCTGCGGAGCTGGACCCGGAGCAGCAGGCGGAGGGGTTCAAGTACCTGCAGGTGCTTGAGGAGCTTCTGCAAGGCGGCCTGCACCTCCGGGAGGGAGAACTCACCCTCCTCCCGCAAAGCCCCGAGCTCCGGGAGCGCTTCCTCCAAATCATCGGCAGCGCTGCCCCCTCCTCACAGAGCTCAGAGTAACGCGCGCGCGCAGCACAAAGAACGCCCCTTCCCCGCCAGCACAGGCGAAAAAGGGGCGGCGTGAGAATGCACAAGGCCACGCGCACGGGGCGCGGCATCACAGATGCTCTTTGAGGAACTCGAGCAGATACGCCGGAGTAAGCAGCTCACGCGTGACGATGGGCTCCTTATCCGGGAGGTAGAGCGCATTGGTCGGCACGGCGCTGCGCTTGAGGCGGCGCAGCTCTGCATCAATCTTCTCATTGGGGTGCGTCTTGTCTGCCCGGAAGAGCTTCACATCATTCGCCTTGAAGATCTTATACACCTCATCCGTGTAGGCAAACTTCTTGTTGGACTGACATGTGGCACACCATTTGGCGGTGAAATCCACATACACAGGAATCCCATCATCCAGCGCCTCCTCCATGGCCTCCGGTGTCCAGGCCTCCCACTCCGGGGCATCCTCCCGCACAGCCTGCGGCATGGAATACCACACGCCGCCAACCAGCAGCGCCAGCGCCACAATGCCACCCACCACGCGGCTCGTCCGGCTGCGGTAGAGCGGGCACCAGCGCCCGAAAACCCAGAATGCGGAGATAAAGATCACCAGCGCGATGAGCACCCACATCGTTTCATCCGCCCGGCCGGAGGCGGTGACAAAGGAGAGGTAGACATCCAGCATCCACGCAGCGGCGGCAAATAGGCAGAAAGAGAGCCCCTGCTTGAGAGACTCCATCCACGCGCCGGGCTTCGGCAGGAAGCGCACCAGCCCCGGGAAGATGCCCAGCACGAGGTAGGGCAAGGAGAAGCCCAGGGCCATGGCCGTGAGGGCCACCAGCATCCACACCGCGGGGAAGGACATGGCCGTGGGCATGGCCGCACCCAGGTAGGGCGCGCTGCAGGGAGTGGCCACCACGGTGACAAACAAGCCCTGGAAGAACGAGCCGGCGTAGCCGCCCTTGCTCTGCAGCCCGGCGCCCAGCCCCGTGGCGCGCGCGCCGAGCTCAAAGATGCCGAACATCCACAACCCAAGCACAATCAGCAGCAGCAGAATGCCGTACACAACCCATTGGTTCTCCATCCACGCTGCCCAGCTGCGGTTGGCCGCGCCGTCATCTCCCCAGAGGATACCCAGCCAGTCCCCCACAGGAGCCTGCGCCAGCACGTCGGCATTGGAGGCCGCCACCAGCAGCACTCCCAGTATCCAGAAGGACACCAGAATCCCCACGACAAAGGCAAGCGAATGCCCCACCACGCGCCGGCGGCTCCCGCCCCCCAGCGATACGAAACTCATGATCTTGAGCCCCAGCACCGGGAAGACGCAGGGCATCAGGTTGAGCAGCAAGCCCCCCAGAAAGAGCCCCACCATGGCCTCCCACAGCCCGGCAGGCATCCCGGCGCCGGCGCTTTCCACCGGCACATCCACCCGCGCGTGCCCGGCCTCGCCGAGGGAGAGCATGCCCACCAGGCGCTTTTTGGCGCCGGGCTGCGCCTCCGGTGCGGGGAAGAGGGAGTTCTTGCCGTCATTGGAGAGAAGCGTGAGCTCACAGACGCCGTCTTTCACCGTGAGCACCTGCTCAGCAGAAGGATCCACACTATTGTCATCAGAGAAGAAATAAGCCGTTTTCACCTCGGCCGGGGCTTGGAAGCGCAGCGTCACCCCGCCCGGCATGCGCTGAGCATGCACCTCCTGCAGCGCGGTATCACCCAGGGACTCCACCTGAGACTCGGCGCGGCTCCACTCAGGATTCGGCTCCGCCGTCCCCTGCTCCAGATCCAGCTCAGTGCTCACAGTTTTATCAGGCATGCAGCCGAGGTCATTGCAAAGCTGCGCCCGGGCAGAGAGGACAAAATGCGCCTTGGCCGGGGCACCGGGCTGCGGGGTGACGCGCCACACCACCACCGGCTTATTATAGACATAGGCCACGGTCACGCCGCTCTTATGCAGCTCCGGCACCTGCCAGAATGGCCCCTCCACGCTGAACCCGGCAGGCGCCAGCAGGGTGGCGCTCATGGGCTGCCCCACGGTTGCCGGGTTGCGGTAATAGGCGTGCCACGACTCCGGCGCCTTGCCTTGCAGCGCCACATAAAAGGGCTTGCCCACTTCGTAGGAGTTGACGCTGGACTCGCTTTTGACCTCCAGCTGAGTCTCTTGCGCCATCATTTGCGCCATGCCGACCAGCAGCAGCGCCACGAGCTTGAACCACATCGCTTTCATGCCGAGCATCATATCACAACTCGGCCACCATAGCAAGCTCGGTTATGCCCTATTCTTCCGAAGAATCGGCTGCGGGAGCCGGCGGCTGCTCCGGCGCGGGCGGGGCGGGTTTGGGCTCTTTCTTTTTGCGCAGGTTGTAGCGGTTGGCCGCAGCCTCAAAGCCCTCCCGGAGCAGGAGCTGCACCGCCTTGGCCGCATGTTGCACGCCCTCCTCGATGAGGGGCTTCTCCTCCGGCGCAAAATGCCCCAGCACATGCCCCACCAGCGATTTCTGGCCGTGGCTGCCGATGCCGATGCGCAGGCGCGGGAAGTGGTCGCTTCCCAGGTGGGCGATGAGGGATTTCATGCCGTTGTGGCCGCCATCGCTACCGCCGGCGCGCAGGCGCAGCCCGCCCACGGGCAGGGCGGTGTCATCATAGACCACCAGCACCTGCTCCGGGGTGAACTTGAAATAGCGCATCAGCGGCCCCACACAAGAGCCGGAGTCGTTCATGTATGTCTGCGGCTTGACCAGCAGCACCCCCGGCCCGGAAGCCAGCTCACACTTGCGCCCCCGGTCCGACTTCCACACCGCCGACCACTGCCGGGCCAGCGCATCCAGCGCCATGAAGCCGACATTGTGTCGCGTGGCGGCATAGGTGGCGCCGGGGTTGCCTAGCCCGACGATGATGCGGATGGAAGAACTCATTGCTCAGCAGCTGGGGGTCGGGGCATGGAGCTCCTCGAGGACAATGTGGCGATTCACCGCATTCAGGTAAGCGCGGGCTGAGGCCTCCACCACATCGCTCGCGGCGCCCTTGCCGCTCACAGGTTTGCAGCAGCAGGAGGCATCGCCGAATTGCACTTTCACACTCACCTCACCCAGCGCATCCTGGCCGGTGGAGGTGGAGCGCACCACATAGCCCACGAGCTCGCCCGCCGCCCCCGTGAGGCGGTCAATCGCCTTGAAGCAGGCATTCACCGGGCCGTTGCCGATGGCGCTGTCCGTGTGGAGCTCACCATCTTTCTCAAGGGTGACTGTGGCTGTGGGGGTGGTGGATGAGCCGGCGAGGAATTGGATCTGCACCATCTTCCACTTGCCTTCGCTCGTGTTCAGGGAGTCATTCACCAGGGCCGACAAGTCATCGTCATAGACAAATTTCTTGCTGTCGCCCACTTTCTTGAAGCGCTCAAACACCTGCGTGAGCTCTTCATCCGAGAGCGTGTGCCCCAAGCGCTCCAAGCGGGCTTTCACCGCCGCGCGGCCGGAGTGTTTGGTGAGCGGCAGCTCCGTCTCCCCCCAGCCCACATCCTCAGGGTTGATGATCTCGTAGGTCTCACGCTTGGCCAAGATGCCGTGCTGGTGGATGCCCGAGCTGTGTGCAAAGGCGTTTTCGCCGACAATGGCCTTGGATCGCTGCACGGCCAGGCCGCTCATGCGGGACACCACTCGGCTGGTTTTGACAATCTCTTTCGTGTTCACATTGAGCACCTCTGCCCCCGCCTCGAAGCCAAATGCCTCCGGGCGGATGGTGAGCGCCATGATCACCTCCTCCAGCGCGGCATTGCCGGCGCGCTCGCCGATGCCGTTGATCGCGCCCTCCACCTGGCGAGCGCCGGCTGTCACAGCCGCCAGCGAGTTGGCCACCGCCAGGCCGATGTCATTGTGGCAGTGCACAGAGAGGATGGCGCGGTCGATGTTGCTCACATGCTCGCGGATATAGGTGATCATGCGGCTGTACTCCACCGGCGTGGTGAAGCCCACTGTGTCCGGCAGGTTGATGGTGGTGGCGCCGGCGTCGATCACCGCCTCCACGACCTGTGCCAGGAAATCGAGCTCCGTGCGGCTGGCATCCTCTGCGGAGAACTCCACATCACTCACCAGGCTCCGCGCCAGCTTCACGTGGCGGACGGCCAGCTCCAGCACTTCCTCCTTGGTCTTCTTGAGCTTGAACTCACGGTGCAAGGGACTTGTTGCCAAGAATGTATGGATGCGGCCGCGCTCCCCGGCCGGGGCCACGGCTTCTGCGGCCTTGCGGATGTCGTTCTCCACGCAGCGCGCCAAACCTGCGATGCGGCAGGTCTTGACAGTAGAGGCTATGGTGTGCACGGCCTCAAAATCGCCATCGGAGATGCAGGGGAAGCCGGCCTCTATGATATCGACACCCAGCTTCTCTAGCTGGCGGGCGACCTCTAGCTTCTGACGGAGGTTCATTGAAGCTCCGGGGCATTGTTCACCATCGCGCAACGTTGTGTCGAATATCAATACTTTATCTCTCATTTCAGGAATATCCTTTCTTGGGGCGGATATTCTACACCCATGAGCGCCCGAAATCAAGCCTCTTTGTCTTGCATCTTGTTCTAATTTATGCTATGTTCCGGCCAAAATCCTTTTTTATGAAGATTGGGCTGATCCAGAACATAGCTACGGCGGGCGATTTTTCGACCAATTTGCGCCTGGTGGTACAGGGGGCGCGCGCCTGCACGGATGCAGAGGCGGATCTGCTGGTTGCTTCTGCTCAGGCGATTGATGGCGCGCTGCCGGGTGGTCTCTCCCGCCGCAGCGCCTTTTTGCTGCAATCTCAAGCCGCTCTCCGCGCGCTGGCAGCAGAGCTGAGCAAGCCGCTGATCCTCGCGAGCTATGCCGCTGCCCCCGGGGCTGCCGCCTCTCTTCCCCGCCCGTTTCTGCTGAAGGGGGGCGAGGTGCTCCCGCTTGAAAATCACCGAGTTCTGGAGCTGGAGGGCATTTCCCTCTTCCTTGACGTGGGCGAGTTCCCCTCTCCTCCGCCCGCAGGAACTGCTTGTCACGGCATCCTGCACCTGCCCACGGCGGCGTGGCACCCCGGCCTGCAGCAAGCGTGGGTTGATGCTGCGCAGCAGGAGCTCCGCACCTTTGCCCCGGAGCTCGGCGTGCTTGTGCTGCAAGGGGTGGGGAGCTCTGTGGGGCAAGCCATTGGTGGCGGCAGTGTGGGGGTGGCGGCTGGGGGTGTGCTGCGGCTGCCGGTGTTTGCTCCTGCAGAAGCATTATGGCCGGAGGCTCCTGCAATAGCCCCAGCCAATGACGCCCGTGACCAAGTGTTTGCTTCTGCAATAGATTCTGCCGCAGGCGGTGATGATGTGCTGGAGGCTCAGCTGTTCTGCCTGAGGGAGCTGGTGAGCCGGGGCGGGTACGCGGCGGTGGCCGTGGCGGAGGGGCTGCCGCATGCGGAGCTTCTGGCAGCGCTCACCCGCCTGGCTGTGGGAGAGGAGCTCCTGCTCCCCCTCCCCGCGTCCCCGGGGCAAGAAATGCCGGCGCAAGCTGCCGCTCTTTTCGCCCGGGCGGAAGCGGCTGAGGCTCTGCTGCTCTCCGGGTTGAGCCGGAGTGCCTTTCTCCTGGGCGACTACGCAGCCCCCGCTGCCCTCTCCGGGCATTACGCCCCGCTGGCAGATATGCTGCCCGGCGAGATTGCGCGCTTGCAACAGAGCCTAAACTCGCGCCTTTCTGCCGCCGGTTTGGCCGCCCTGCCCGCGCCCGAGCCGGAGCTTGCGCCGCGTGAGGAGGCGCTCTTGCGTCTCTTGGTGGATGAGAACCGGAGCATCATGGAACTCTGCGCCACGCGCGGTCTGCCGGAGCACGCGCTGCGCGCCATCTGGCGGCGACTGCGCCGCGCGGCGGCCCGGCTGGACTCCCGGCCTCCCTTTTTGCTGCTGCGCCCCGGTGCGCCGCCTACTCCGCCGCTCCACATGCTCAACGAGTAAGCCGCCCTCTCCACCAGCGCAGGCAGCTACTCAGCAGCGCCCACGCAAAATACAGCAAGGCGCTCACCACAGCTATCCTTGACCAAAAGCCCGGCGGCTGCATGACAAACTGCCTCAAGACCATGCACCACAGCGCCAGCAGCAGCACGCCGCCAAAGCAGAGCCAGGGTGCACCGAAAGGCAGCGGGCACGCCGGCCGCCCCCCTAGCAGGTAGCACACCAGCGTGAAGCTCAGACACAACAATATGATGACCAGGGAGCGATACCCTGACCAGATGTCGTAATGGACATTCTTCAAACCTGCGTGAGTACACAGCTTCCACTGATGAGGAGTATATTCACTATAGGGGTCCCACACATGCAGCACCTCCAGCGTATCCCCGCGCTGCCGCGCCATCAGGTAGAGGATAAAGTGTTCCATATCCGGCTTGTAGGTAAACTCAAACCGGGGGCTGCCTTCCTCTCTCCCGCGCAACCAGGTGTGCTCCTGATTCACATCCCACTCATAATCAGCATAGGGACCGGGAATGGCAGTGATGGCCTCCCGCGGCAGGGGGCGGATAAAACTGGGTTCTGAATGCAGCGAAAGCTCCTTATCCGGAGCGAATTTCAGGCGGTAGGCACCCCAGCGCAAGCGCCGCGAGGAGGCGTGCTCGAACTTCGATGAGGTCCAAGTATCGCACACGCTCAGCCGGAGCGCCGGGTGGCGAATGCCCCATTCCCGAATCTCCGGCACCTCCTCCGAGATGAGGGGCTGGATGCCTTGGATTCTCACCAACTTGCCCTCATTTTCCGGCAGCACACGATCCGCCGGCGCTTCTACCACCGGCTCTCCGGCATACCCCCGCAGCAGCGCCACACTAACGGTCAGCGCATCCGGCACAAAGAAGACCACACAGAAAATCCCCCACCACATGCCGAGCAGGCAGCCCAGGCGCCACAGCTCCGCAACCCACGCGCGGAAATGGCCTCGCCACGTGATATAAACATGCACCCCCGCCAGCCCGGCCGCCACCACAAGCAGCCATGCTGTAGGATACCCTTGATCCCAAGCAGTCAACGCAGCAACAAACAACGCCGCCCACCCCCACATCAGCACGATGGATTTCCACAGCGGCCACCGCGCGTCCGGACCTGCGGCGGCTCTGCGGCGCCGGCGCTGCCACCACAGCGCAAAAGCACAGCAGCCCCAGCTCACGCTCCACAACAACAGCCCATACCCGGCCGCCTCCCACCACCAAAGATACATATACGACATGCACACCACGCCCCCACGGCTAAGAGATGACGGCGGCAGCACCTTCTCCAGCAACAATTCCCCGCTCCAAGTGCGCCTCACCAGCACGCAGTAGTCCTGCTCACTCTCCACCGGCGCACAGGAAAAGCTCACTCTCACAGGTTTTCCGAAGCGCATGCCGTACAGCACAGTGCAGTTGTCCTCCTCGCACCAGCGCTCGGGCTGTATGTCGGGCGGGATGGCCTTCACCTCTTCCCGCGGCAGGGGCTGCAGGCTATGACACAGCGCGTGCCAAGGATGACACTGAATGGAATGCACCCCCATCTGCAAGCCCGACACCTCTTTTCCCTCTCGCCGGAAATAGTCCTTGCCCTCTTCTACCGCGCGCACCTCAAAAGCCTCCTTGCTAATCCCCCAGCGCGGCATCTCGAGCGGCGCCTCTGCTCGCAGCTTGCCCTCCATATACAGCATGGGGGCCTCCGGCTGCTGCGGCTGATCTGCCGCCAGCTCCGGCAAGGGCTTCACCAGGGCGACCATATTGACCGCTCCTCCTACCAATGCCAAAAGCCCCACCGCGATACTCAACACCAACACGGCATCACTCATGATTGCCGGAAGTTTCAGTTTTGTCAGCAAGCGTCGGGTCAGGGTGTTCATTCTGTTTGTCTCACACCATATACACACGGGCGCGCCATGTCAACCCCAAAGTCACACTCCACGCACGCAAAAAGGGGGGGGCATGACGCCGGCACAGCCGCCAACACATGAAATGCGGATGAAGTGATGATTCTGCTTGACTTCATTTCTGAAATGTGAGAAATTTGGGCCGTGAACTTGAGTGAGACACAGGAGCGCTTCATCCGCCGCTGGGGTGACATGGGCACGCGCTGGGGAATACCGCGCTCTACGGCCATGATGCACGGCCTGCTCTACCTTGCGCCGGAGCCGCTCACGCCTGAGGAAATTGCCACCCTGCTCCACGTGGCGCGCTCCAATGTGTCGACCAGCCTGCGCGAGCTTGAGGACTACCGGCTCATCTACCGCGAATCACGCCCCGGCGACCGCCGCAGTTTTTACACCGCAGAGACGGATGTGTGGGAGATCGCGCGGCGCATTCTTGAGGAGCGCCGGCGCCGCGAGACCGAGGGCGCTGTGGTGGCGGTAGCGGAGTGTCTGCAAGCCGCTCGCGCTGAGGGGGATGCCCACACAACCCAACGCATGGAAGCCATGCAGGAGCTTCTCGACTCGGCGGATTCTTTTGCCCGCGCCGCGCAGCAGTACAACACCTCCGTCTTCCGCCGCGCGCTGCAAATGGGCGGCAAGCTTCTCCATTGGATATCCGGCTGATTTTTTATTTACACCCTCGTTTCTCTTATTTCAGAATTATGAAAACAATCGCTATTACAGGTGTTTTAGGATACAGCGGGCGCTACATTGCCGCAGAAGCCGCGCGGCGCGGGTGGCGAGTCATCGGGCTCACCAACTCCGCAACGCGGCTGCCCAACCCACAGGGCTACGAGCTGCGGCCCATGCCGTGGAGCACCCGAGAGCAGGTTCTGGCCGGGGTGGATGTGCTGGTCAATACCTACTGGGTGCGCTTCAGCCACAGCGGCGGGGGGCACGCAGCCTTCTCACACGCAGAGGCAGTGCGCCACACGCGCACCCTCATCCGCGCCGCCTGTGAGGCCGGCGTGCGGCGCATGGTACACACCAGCATCACCCGGCCGGAGCTCACCAGCCCCCTGCCCTACTTCCGCGGCAAGGCAGAGCTGGAGGCCGAGCTGGCCGCCAGCGGGCTAGCGCACAGCATCTTACGCCCCGCCATCCTGTTCGGCGAAAGCGCAGAGGAGAGCATCCTGATCAACAACATGGCGTGGTGCCTGCGCCGCCTGCCCTGCGTGGCCACATTCGGCCGGGGGCATTACCGCCTGCAACCCATTCATGTGCAGGACTTCGCCGAGCTCGCCCTCCGTGAGTCCGAGAGCAGTGCCCCGGCGCGCTGCATCCAGGCCGTGGGGCCGGAGACCTACAGCTTCCGCGAGCTCTGGCACCTCCTCGCCCGCAGCATCGGCGTGCACCGCGCAGTGCTGCCGGTGCCGGCCGTGCTGGGGCACCTGGCCGCCATCCTCTTAGGCCGCGTGGTGGGGGATGTCATGCTCACGCGCGATGAGATAACAGGCCTGAGTCAGGACCGCCTCTGTGTGCCCGAGGCCGAGCCGGCGGGGCAGCGCTCCCTGAGCGCCTGGATCCGGCAATGCAGCAGCAGCCTCGGCCGCACCTACCAAAGTGAGCTCGCCCGGCGCGCGTGAGGCGGGCTCAGGAAGACGGCGCATACGCCAGGCGGCAGATGAGCTCCACCACCGCCTCTGCGACACGCCCCATGCACGGGTAGCAGAGCGAGTCCGGCGTATCCGACGCGAGGTGGTAATGATCATTGCGCAGCATGGCAGTATCGGTGATCATGATCGAGGGAATCCCGAGCGGCTCATAATTGCGGTGGTCACTAAACCAGAGCGGCGTATCGTGAGCGCAGGGCAGATTCAGGCGCAGCGCAGGCAAGCGCCGGCGCAGAGCTGCGTGCGCTTGGCGCGCCAGGGAAAACGATCCCCAATCCCCAATCACCGCCACATAGTTCTCCTCAGCAGGCAGCAGCAGCCGACTCCCCGGGAAATATGAGCGCGCCGGCTGCCCATCATGCCGGAAGCAGCCCAGCATCTCCAGGCACACCATCCCCCGCACCTCCTCCGGCCGGCATGATGCCGCGTGGTGCGCGCTCCCCATCTCCTCCGTGCCGAACCACGGCGGTTCTTCACACGCGTAAAAGACCAGCTCCAGCGTAGACTCCGGCTGAGCCGGCAGCCGCTTCGCCACCGCCAGCAGCACAGCCACCCCGCTCGCATTGTCATCCGCCCCGGGATTCACCGCATCCGGCAAGCTGTCACAAGCGTCATAATGCGCGCCGATAATATAGCGCCCGGCTCCTTGACGCCCCGGGCGCTCTGCCACCACATTGTAAAACACACCCTCCTTATTCTCAAACTCCTGCAAGCGCACAGACCACCCGGCGGCCTCCAGCTCATGGCGGATGTAGTCGCGCGCGCGCAGCAGTGTCGCACCATAGCGCGGAGCGGCGCACAGCGTCTCCACCCGTGCCTGCAGCTCACTCACCAGCGCCGGATCCGCCCCGGCCTCCGCCGCCGCTCGGCCTGCCACACTCAGCACACAGCAGCGCACACTCAGCACCACCACCACAGCCACGCACACCAAGGCAAGAATGCTTTTTTTCATCATACCCGGCCATTCTATCCAAACGCAGCCCGCAAGACAAGATAAAAGGTGCCCAGCATTTCCCCTTGACTACGCCGCATGTAACGGGTATCTTTTGAAGAGGCTATATCGTCACCCACCGGAGCATCTTGCCGCATCAACCGCCATGAGAAGATTTTTTCACCGCATCCTCCTTTTCCGAAAAAGCCCATTGTTTCTGCCGGTTGCAGGATGGGCGGCATACCTGCTTGTCTTTTCCCTCATGGCCATAAGCATGATGGGCTACCCCCACGCAAGTTGGTACAATGCGGCCAATCTGCTTTGCATCATCTTGTGTCCCCTCATTTTACTGTGCGGCGCAGCGTGCATCATCACAGGCATAGTGAGCAGTATGCGTGCGCTCATTGGCGGCACAGCCGAGCGAAGAGCGGCCGTCTTTGCCGCCATCCTCGCATGGTTCGGCATCATTTTCCCCATTGCCGTACTGCTTCTCGCCCTGCACGCCATGTATGGCTGATCAACGCGAGCCATACAACTAGCCCGCACAAAGCAACGAGGCAGAAACAGCGTGCCACAAGACGCAGGACTTCACGACAGGGCTGACGCATTAGAAAGCGCGTGCGCGCGCGTGTCTTTTTGCGTTGCCATGCGCAGGTGAATGTGGTAGACTATAGGCATTCCCAGCCTATGAAAAACCTGCGCCATGTTATGATGAGCGGCTTGATAGGAGGAGTTCTCCTGACCTCCTGCCAGCAGCAAACCCCTTATCCCGTGTTCTTCCTTTCAGAGGGGAGTGCCGAAGGTACGACGGCGAAATTCATCGTCAACTACAACGGCCACACCTATGATAAGATGCCCATCATCAACCACACGCACTTAGATTCCTACCATTCGTTCATGGATATGAGCGCCGGGAGCTATGGTGTGGTCTTTACGCTGAAGCCCGAGATGCGCTCCCGACTGGCCGCCGCAACCACCAACAAGCAGGGGCTCCTGCTGCTGCCCGTTGTCAATGGCCTGGCATTTCAGCCGGTGCGCATCGACCGCCCCATCACCGATGGAAAGCTTGTGATCTGGAGCGGGTTGAATGGCTATGACCTCAAGCAGCTCGCGCGCAATATCCGCCCCGAGGATCCCGAGCGTGAGAAAAAACGCTTTATCGACAAGAATCCCCGCCCCCTGCCCAAACTGGATAACAAGGTCAAGAAACCGCAGCACAAAGACCACACCGGCCGCACCATCGGAGAACTCTACGCCAGCGGAATATGATGCCTTATTCGCGTTTCATTCTCAGTTGGTCTCTCCTGTTCGCCGCGGGGGCAGCGCTGGCGGAGCCTGCGGATTTGGTGTACCGCTTTCCCACCGAAAATCAGGCTCTGCTGAAAAACAAGGGTGCGGATTTCTACATGTACTGCGACCGCAACTTCGAGGGGAAGCTCAGCAAGCCCTGGCAGGCCGGAGGCTACGGCATGGTGCGCAATCCCTTCCGCGCCGGGGATGGGCAGGTGATGTATAGCCGCCTGCATGAGGGGATTGATATCAAGCCGATGTCGCGCGATGCGCGGGGGGAACCGCTCGATGAGATCCACCCCGTGGCGCCGGGCTGTGTGGTCTACGTGAGTGACAACCCCGGCATGAGCAACTACGGCCGCTATATCGTGGTGAGCCACAGCACCCCCGAGGGCACCATCTACAGCCTCTATGCCCACCTCTCCAAAGTGAGCTGCAAAGTCGGCCAGCAGGTCGGCACCGGCAATGTGCTGGGAATCATGGGGCACACCGGCGCCGGGATCAACCGCGAGCGCTCACATGTGCACCTCGAAATATGCCTCCTCATCCACTCGCAGTATGACCTCTTCTGCCCGGCAGCCAATAAGCACGGCATTTACAATGGCTTAAATCTCATCGGCATCGACCCCTCGCCGCTGCTGATCGCAAGCCAAAACGGCGATCCCGTGTCGCTGAGCGCCCATTGGAACACCCTGCAAGAGCACTACCGCGTGCGCGTGCCCTACAGCGGGGAGAAGCCGGATTTTCTTGTGCGCTATCCTTTCCTGTTCCGCGGAAGCTGGAATCCTGCCCCGCAGTCGCTGGAGGTGGCTTTCAGCGCAGAGGGAGTGCCGCTGGCGGTCTACCCCTCACAAGAGGCCGCCGATGCCCCGAGCATCGTGAAATGCACCCCCCTGCCCACGCTCCAGCAGAATGCCACGGTCAACCGCGTGAAAAATAACAGCAAGAACGCCCAGCTCACAGCCTCAGGGCTGAACTATATCAAGCACTTCTTCTGGAAGAAGCCCGCCACCCCTGCTCCATGATCCCGCGCCATCTTACACCTGCTCTGGCGGTTCTTCTCCTCCTCGGGGCTCCGGCTGCGCCCGGGGCGGATGAGGTGGAGCAGGCGATCCGCCGCGGTGAGCCCGCCCGCGCGCTGCAGCTTTTGGAGGCCACGCAGACCTCGCTCTCCCCGGCCGAAGCTGCTTATTGGAAAGGGCAAGCGCTGGCGCGACTGGGGCGCCCCGAGGCCGCGGCAGATGCCTTCCGCCACGTGCCTGCCGACCATCCTCTCTACCCCTACGCTGCCCGCGGCCTGCTGCACTGCGCGCGCCACAGCGAGCGGCTGTCGCTAGAGTCCATCTGCTCCTCCCTGCTGGCGGATCCCCACCCGGAGGTCTCGCGCCCGGCTCTGGCCATGCTGGCTGAGCACCGCCTGCGCTATGGCGACTCCGGCGGCGCCTCCCTGCTGCCCCGCCTGGAGGCGCTGGCCGCAGAGCAGGCGGAGCTGCAGCCCTTGGTCAAGCTGCTCGGCCTGCACACCCACCGCTTGGCCTCGCGCTTTGATGAGGGCATCAGCTACGCGCGCACGCTGGAGCACGATGCGGCGCTCTCCCCCACCATGCGCCAGCGTGTCCGGCTTGATCTGGCGGAGCTTTACTACGACAAGGAAAAAGCCCAGGGGCAGGCGCTGCCGGTGGATGACGGCGCCGACCCGGACGACGGCAAGGGCGAGGAGACGCTCCTGCAATTCATCACAGCCAATCCCGATTCCCCCCTGCTCGCTGAGGCATTCCGGCGCCTGTGCGGCCGCGGCGCCTCCGCCGGCAGTGAATACACCCGGCAAAAACTCATCGACTGGGCAGAGGATACCGCCCACCCCAAGCGCGCAGCCCTGGCCCTGGCCTCCCTGCACCGCGAGCTCCCCCCCGGCGCCGAGGCCTCGTCCCTGGCGAGCCGCGCCTCCGCCAGCCTGCCGGGAGAGCCCGCCACGCAGGAGCTCCTGCTGGAGCACACGCGCAAGCTGCTTGAGATAGGCAAAAACGCTGAGGCTGAGTCCTACCTGACTCTCCTGCAAAGCCTCACGGGCAGCCAAGACTCCGCCCGCAGCCTCTTTTTCCGCGCGGCGCTGCAGATGCGCAGCCGGCCGGGAGAGGCGCTCGCCCTTTTCATGCAGTGCTCCCAAAGCGCAGATGCCGCCCTCTACACCCCCGCGTTGGTGAATGCGCTCATCTGCTCCATGTGGGCAGGTAATACCTCTGCCGAGCAAGCGCTGCTGGCGGCGCCCGTGCCGGCGCCCACGCGCCGGGAGCTTCTGCTGGCGCATGCGGGGCTGCTCTTGCGGCGTGATCCCGCCCGCGCGCGCGCCGAGCTGCAAGAGGTGAAAAGCCTCAGCCCCACCCCTCAGCAAGAGGCCGATGTGCGGCTCGATGAAGCCTACCTCTCCCTCAGCGACCAGCCGAGCGAGACGCTGGAGTCCCTGCTGAGCATCCCTGCCGCAGAAAAAGCGCAATTCTCTGATGATCAGATGCTGCGCTATGCCTCCCTCGTCGAAAAAGCCATGGAGCTCTGCCGGCAGCCGGGCGTGATTCCCTTCCTCACCCGGCTCTATGACACCAGCTCCTCCCTGCCTCTCAAAGAAGCGCTTGCGCTGCACATCGCAGATCTCTACTCACGCAGCGGGCACCACCGCGAGGCGCTGAAAATCCTCACCCGCCTCGCGCAGCTCCAACCCGCCGGCGCAGGCAAAGCCGCCACCCTCCTCTACGCAGGGCATGAGGCGGCTCAGCAGGGCAATCTTGCAGGCCTCCACCACGCCATCCGCCTGTATGCGGACAGCGCCCGCCAGGGCAGCCCGCTCTCAGCCCGCGCCACCATTGAACAAGCGGCCATCCTGGTGCGCATCAACCGCGCGACTGAGGCGTTTGACCTGCTCTCCCGGCTCGAGCACAGCACCCCGCCGCTGACGCCGGAAAACCTGGCTCACCTCTACACCGTGCAGGCAGATGCTTATGGCATGGACCACACCCCCGCGGGAGCTGCCGCCGCGCTGGAGGCTTGTGAAAAGATCACCAAAATCGACGGCGTGCCCGCGGCATGGGTGACTCGCTCGCGCCTGCAGCACGCCGCGCTCTGCACCCGCTTCCACCGCAGCGAGGAAGCCCTGGCTGATTATCTGGCGGTGATGCACAGCGAGCGCTCGCTCGCAGACCCCACTCGCGAGCACAGCTGCCTGCTCTTTTACTACGCCGGGGCCGGGGCTGTGTACCAGCTGATGCAGCTGGAGCGCTTCAGCGAGGCCGCCGTGCTGGCAGATGAGCTGGCCGCCTGGCCGGGCTCTGAGCAAACACCCCTGCGCGGCGCGGGCGGTATCATCAAAGGACCCAAATCAGAAGCCTTTGCGCGCTGGGCTCAGTCCATCCGCCAGACTCACTACCTGCCCTCGGAGGTGATGCTCTCCCCCTCCTCCTCCTCTGCATACTAACCCCCGCACAAAGCGCGGCTTATTCAGCGCATATCACACCACACGGCGCGGTGGTCGCTCGCGCCGCGGCGCTTCTCATTGCTGATGACCCCCATCTCGCTCTTGCGCCCCATGCGGCGGGAGAGCTCGCTATTCACATAAATCTGGTCAAACGTGCAGTACTCGTTGCCATTCTTATAATAAAGCGTCCAACCCTCGCCGCGGGAATCCACGGGCGAGAGGCGCCGGAGGGTGAAGCGAGAGCCCCGCGGCTGCGTCATCACCGAAAGCGCCGCATCCCCCGGGCCGTCATTCCAATCGCCAAAGATAAGCAGCGGCTCATTAGGCTTGCGTTGCATCACCTGCTGCACATGCTCCACCAGAGTGCGAGCCTCCCTTGCGCGCAAAGCCTGCGCCGCACTCGGGTTATCCCCCACGCGCGATTTGAGATGCACCCCCACAATGCGGAAGCGCCGCTCACTCTTCTTGCCCGGCGCGCTGATGGTCACATCCAGAATCCCGCGCAGCATGCGGCGGTTGGTCTGCCCCACCAGGCGGCACTCTGCCTGTGAGTGATCCTCCACGATAGGGTAGCGCGACAAGATGGCCAGCGCGCGGTCCTCCCCCCAGCGGGTCAGCACCCTCCTGTTCTTGTACACCAAACCTCGCTTGGCCAGGCGCTCCGCCAGATCATCCAACGCCGCCGGGCCGCCCATCTCCACCAAGCCCACCACATCCGGCCGCACCTCCGCCACAGTATCTGCCACCAGCTCACGCTCCTGCAGGGTCTTGATCCGCCGGGTGTGCTGAGATCTCGCCACATCCGCCTCCACAAAATAATTCTGCGTGTTGTACATGAGGAAGCGGACAGCCGCCTCCCCCCGGGGCACCCCGCGGGCCGCTGCCGGCTCTGCCTCCTGATCCCGGGGCGCCTCCGCTGCCGCCGGCGGGGCTGGCTGCTCATTCACAGCAGCCTGAAGCCCAGAGCCATAGAGCTGAATGAGCAAGTAGGTGAGCAGCAGGCCCAGGACAATGATCAGACCATCCGTCCGGCGCGTGAGGCGAGCAAACTGGCGCAGCAGGCGTATCATGTGGCTATTATCAAAAAAAGGCGTTAGATTTCTTCTTGCAGCCATTCGGCCACCTGCGGCGCCGCATAAGTGAGGATCATATCTGCCCCGGCGCGGCGAATGGAAAGCAGCGCCTCCAGAGTAGCCGCTTTCTCATCCAGCCAGCCCGAGGCCGCCGCCGCCTTCAGCATCAAATACTCCCCACTCACATGATACGCCGCTATCGGCAGCGTACTCCCGGCACGCAAGTCAGAGATGACATCCAAATAATACGTGGCAGGCTTCACCATGAGCATATCTGCCCCCTCCGCCGCATCCAGCGCCGCCTCCCTGAGCGCCTCACGCCGGTTGGCTGGGTCCATCTGGTAAGTCTTCTTATCCCCCTTCTTGGGCGCACTACCCAGCGCCCCGCGAAACGGCCCATACAGCGCCGAGGCATATTTGGCCGTGTAGCTCAGCAGCGACACCCCGGTATACCCCGCCGCATCCAGCGCCGCGCGCAAAGCTGCGATGCGCCCATCCATCATATCGCTCGGCGAGATGATGTCCGCCCCGGCCTCAGCATGGCTCAGCGCCTGCCGGCAAAGCGCCTCCACGGTCTCATCATTGAGCACCTCGTAGCTCCCATCAGCATACTCGCGCACCAAACCATCCTGCCCGTAGGTGCTGTAGGGATCCAGCGCCACATCTGTCATGAGCAGCAGCCCCGGCACCTCCCGGCGCAGCGCGCGCAAAGCCCGCTGCACAACCCCCTGCGGATTCCACGCCTCCGCGCCATCCATGCTCTTCTTCTCCTCCGGCACCGCGCCGAACAAATCTATGCAGGGGATGCCCAGCGCATACAGCCGCTTGGCCTCCGCCACCAGCCCCTCCACACTCCACCGCTTGCAGCCCGGTAGTGAGTGGATCTCCTCATCCTCCTCCCCCTCGTGGACAAACATGGGGTAGATCAGGTGTGACACACTCAGACTCGTCTCGCGCATCAGGCCCCGCACGGCTTCCGTGCGGCGGTTGCGTCGGGGGCGGATGGGTAGGTTTTGCATAGGCTTTCTAATGATCTGTTCGTATCCTCAAAATCGGGGAGATTGCGCCCCGGCGCACCCCCTCTTTTCTGCCCTCTATTCTACCAAAATTTCACCCCCTTGACCAGCCTTTTTTCACCCCCTTATTCGCGTGTTCCACAGCACTACTTTTTTGCTCATTTCGGCTCTCTGTAGCCAAGCGTTTTCGGTGCCTTTCAATCTAATTATTCACAATGTGAATATCTATGTTAATCCTTTTATTATACGTGTGTAATACATGTGAATAAAAATGTTCCACAGAAGATGCGCGCCGATCTCATACACAGAAAAAAATGTCAGGAAAACTTAAACAAATCAGAGACGCATACACGAAAATTTTTTACTGTGGAACTCCCATGGAACTGACGTAGCGGAGAGGAATGATTGAGCCGTGAAAAAAAAAGCCTTTTCAGGAATGCTGAACCGTGGCATATTCACCTCCGAGCACACGCTCCCCAGCCACCTCCGCGAGACACCTCGCCGCCAGGGGCGGAGGGGGGGGGCAGAGCTCCACAACTAAGCACGCCGCACACAGGATCGGATGAAAACGGAGAACAGAGAGAAAGAACTTTGGCAGCACATCTTGGATGATGTGCGCGCCCAGGGATTTGTGGGGAGCTATGGCATGGAGTCCTACCTGTCCAAACTCACCTTAATCAAAGACACGGGGACCAAGCTCATCTTGGAATATCCGGAGGAACTGTTGATTGATTGGGTAGAGGTCAACTACGCCGACTATGTGGTCAACTCCGCATCGCGTGTATTGAACGGAGCGCGCACGCTCGAATTCATCAAAGCCGCACCGGCAGAGCAGCCGGCCCCCGAGAAAGAAGAACCGCAGGCCATGCTGCCGCTCGAGTTCCGGAGCACAGAATCCACCCCCGCCGACGAACAGGTGGAAGCCCCCTCCTCTTCCCCGCGCGCTCGCAGCAGCAAGCGCAAACCCTCCGCCCGCACCTCCCACTTCAATAGCGGCCTCAACGAAGACTATACGTTCGAAAACTTCGTGCCGGGCAGCAACAGCGAATTCGCCTACGCCGCGGCACAAGCCATCGTCGAGCACCCCGGCGCCCTGTACAACCCCCTCTTTATACAAGGAGACTGCGGCCTGGGCAAAACCCACCTCCTGCAAGCCATTGGCAACGCCATCCGCGCTAAGGATGAGGATGCCCGCGTGCTCTACGTCACCAGTGAGGAATTCACGAACAGCTATATCGACGCCCTTCCCAACAAGGGCGCAGGCTTGAAAAAATTCCGCGACAAGTACCGCCAGGCGGATGTGCTGCTGATTGATGACGTGCAATTTCTTGCGAAGAAAGGGAAGACGCAGGATGAGTTCTTCTTCACCTTCAACGCCCTCTTCTCCTCGAAAAAGCAAATCGTCCTCACAGCCGATTGCCCGGCCTCCGAAGTCGTCGGCATGGATGCCCGCCTCACCTCACGCTTCGAACAGGGATTATCCGTCTCCATCAACCCGCCGGATTTTGAAACCCGCATGGCCATCTTGCGCAGCAAGAGCAAACAGTGGCGCAGCGACCTCATCGACCAAGATGTACTGAGATTTCTCGCCGAGAACATCACCCGCTCCGTGCGGCGCTTGGAAGGCGCACTCACCTGCCTGTCCACCATGGCCGCCTTCTCCCACAGCCGGCCCACCATAGCCGACGCCCGAGCACAGCTGCGGCAATTCATGCGCGATGAGCCCACCTCGAACCTCTCGATCAAAGCCATCCAGCAAAGCGTGGCCGATGCATTCAACCTGCGCGTGGCCGACCTGAACGGCCGCCGCCGCACAGCCGCCATCGCCCACCCCCGACAAATCGCCATGTTCCTGGCGCGCCACCACACCGGCAGCTCCCTGCAGGACATCGGCGCAGCCTTCGGCGGCAGGGATCACGGCACCGTCATCCACGCCACACGCACCATCGAGAAAAAACTCGAGACAGACCCCGACCTGCGCGCCATCGTCTCGCGCCTGCGGGCCGAACTAAGCGCCTGACCCACCGCGTGGCAGACTCCCCCACCACATGGAGCCCAACCTCAAGAAAAAAATCGCCGCCCTCTCCTCAGTCCTCTGGAGCGGAGTACTCACCCTGCTCAAACTCATCGTCGGCGTGAGCACCGGCTCCCTCGGCATCCTCTCAGAAGCCCTCCACAGCGCACTTGACCTACTGGCCGCCCTGGGCACCCTCTTTGCCGTGCGCATAGCCGCCAAACCGGCAGATGCCGACCACCCCTACGGCCACGGCAAAATCGAAAACCTGATGGCACTGGCAGAGACACTCCTCCTGCTGGCCACGGCGGGCTGGGTCATCAGAGAAGCCTGCCTCCGCCTCATGAGCGAGGACCCCGCCGCCCTCCATGTCGACATCTCCCTCTGGGCATTTATCATCATCATCATCTCGCTCGTAGTAGATATCAACCGCTCAGCCATGCTTCGCCGCGTGGCGCGAGAAACCAACAGCGCCGCCCTCGAGGCAGATGCCGCACATTTCACAAGTGACATCTGGAGCAGCGGCGCCGTACTCGTGGGCATCACCGGCGCCGCCCTCGCCGGACAAGTCACCCCCGGCACCGGCCTGCACTGGCTGCTGCAGCGGGCAGACACCTTCTCCTCCCTCGTCGTGGCGTGCATCATCCTGCACATCTGCAAAACCCTCGGGCAAAGCGCCATCAACAACCTCATGGACCGCACCGATGCCGCCACCTCCGCCACCCTCAGCCAAGCCATGGCAGAGCACATGCCCACCTACCCCCTGCGCCACCTGCGCATCCGCCAAGTAGGCAACACCTCCTACGTGGAAATGACCGTCGGCATGCCGCGCGATATGCACGTCGACACCGCCCACGAAATAGCCGACGCCATCGAATCCCTTGTCTCACGCGTCCTCCCCGGCTCCGAAACTCTCGTGCACATGCAGCCCGAAAACGCCCCGGCAGAGGAAACTCCCGAAATGAAAGTGCGCCGCATCGCCCTGACTCACCGCCTCGGCGTGCACAGCCTGCGCCTGCTGCACACCGAACAAGGCTTCGTCGTCTTTGCCGACCTGGAACTCCCGCCGGAAGCCGCACTCGACTCATGGGGAGTCGCCGTGCAAGCCTTTCGGAGCGAAGTATGCCGCCACCTGGGAGCAGATTTCACCTTCGTCCACATAGAACCCAGCGTGCGCACCCTCCCCGACACCCATCTGAAACTCCCCGAAGATTGGGAAAACCAAGTACGCCACACCATGGTCACCCTGGGCGCCCCCCTGCCCACCGCCATCCGCACCTTCTCCTCCGGCCAGCGCCGCGTATGCTTCGTGTGCATCCCGGCAGAGGGCAGCCTGCGAGTCGATGAAAGCCACGAGCGCCTCAGCACACTCAACACACGACTCGCCGCCCTGCTCCCGCCGGTAGCCAAAATCGTCGTTGTCTACGAATAAAAAAGAAGCCCTGCCCACCAGGCAGAGCCTCCTGATCTCCCCCCCCTCTCTACACAGCACAGAAGCAAAGCAAGCGGCTCAATGCCCCTGCTCCACCTCCTTCAGAAACTCCTGCACCGCTTCGTCATAATCCTCCGGATCAAGCACCTCAAGCATTTCATGCAAATCATCTGCCGTCCCCCGAGGGCGCTCCTTTTCTCCTATCTCGATACTATTCCATCCTATATCGCTCATACGTGCGTCACTATACCACCCCCTCCTCTGCAAGCACATACCCCATAGTTTTCACCCCCGCCCACCCGCGCACAAATACCGATAGAGTGAACACCTTGCTTCATCCACATTATAGCTTTTTGGGGAGTAAGTTTCAGTAGTTCAGCAACACATCTGCCGCAGGTAGCTCAAAGCCCTCGGTGACGGTGCTCCCGCCCACCTGCTTGTACTCCGTGCCACTGTGAGCATGCGGGTAAATCTGCTCAGAGCGAAGCACCTCGCCTTGCATGCTCAGCGTGAGGCATGTGAGCTTCTGCAGCGTCTGCTTATCCTCCGCCATGTCAAAGAGCAGCATCACCACTCTGCCATCCGCCTGCGGTTTGGTGAAGACATAGGGCGTGTTCGTGATCCAATAGTTACCGGTGCTCTGTGCGGGGTTCTCCTCCCCTTCGCGCAGAATTTGCCGATCGATGACGAGGATGCGCCCATCCTTCGAGACACCGAGAGATGCGGCCACAAACGCCACGCCATCAGCCTGCTCCGTCAGCCCCTCCACTACGACGGCGTGCGTCTTGTACTTATACACCGGCTGTATCCTTCCCCACTCGGCAGCCTTGGGCAGGCGGTCAAACGCAGCATGCGAGTCGACGGATCGGGGCATATCTTTGCGGCCGTAGTAGAGGAAGTCGCAGACCCAGTTGTGACGCTCGGGCAAGTAGGTCGCCGCTATGGCACCCTCCAGCGGCGAGTAATCCTTGCGAGCCTCGCGCAGCATCTTCACAATCTCCGGGTTCGTTTTGCTGTCCGGTGCAAGCACTTTCTCCATCTCCCCCATCATGCCGAAGAAGGGGTGCGCGCCATGGTCAAGCAGGAAGCGTACCAGTTCCACATCCCCCAGCTCCACAGCCACCGACAGCGCAGTCGTGCTGGCACCATGGCTCTGCACACAGTCGTTCAGCTCATCCGGGTACTTCTCCACCATCTCGCGCAGCTCGCGGATGGCCGCTGCCAGCTTCTCCTCCCGCCCATTTTTCTCGTGGTAGTAGACGCTCAAGCAATAATCCGCAGCATTCACTACATGTTCATCCTCATAAAACCGGAACTGGCGCTCAAAAACACCTCCCCGGTACAGTCCATCCGCGCACACTGGCAACGCCGCCGCGCAGGCCAGCACTATTTGATTCATTCGGATTTTCATATAAATTTCAGTAAATGAGTTGTTAATCGTACAGCAAGACCTCTGCCGCAGGCAGCTCAAAGCCCTCGGTGATGGTACGGCCATCCGTACCGCGCTTATACACCTTGCCGCAGTGCGTGCGCGGGCAAAGACTTTCCGTGTTCACGGGGGCGCCATTCTTGTCCAGCACGGTTAGGGTGAGGGTTTTAGCCTCGCGGTTGAAAGTGAGTATGCTCACTCCGCCATCTTTGCGCGGTATGCTGAACACGTAAGGCACCGAAGCGACAATGAGGGGGCGCCACTCTACTTGTTGCTGCTCAGCACCCTCTGGCAGCATACGCCGATCTATCGAGAGCAACCGACCATCCTCCGACACACCAAGCCCCACCGCCGCAAATGCGACTGCGCCACCCTGCTCTTCCTGCTGTACAAGCCCCTCCAAGCACACTAGGAATTCGCCTCTCGCACTGTTGTAATCCGGGGAATACCTCGCCGCCTGCGGCACCCGCGAGAACCCTCCCCGCGCACTGCTCTGCACCGGGAAATCATACTGCATGTGCGGACACGCCCGACTGCTGCGCGTAGGCATCTCAGCCGCTTTCACCAGCTCTTCCAGCACATCAATCTGCCTCTGCGCTTTACGCAAACTCTCAATAATGCGCGGATCAGTTTTCGCCGGATTCATCATCTCCTCCGTTTCTCGCGTGCTGCCCCCATATGGAAAAGCCCCGTGCTCCAACAGGAAATCCACCATCTCCACATCATTCAGCCATACCGCCGCACTCAGCGGAGAAAACGGCTCCCCGCAAGCACGCTCGCAGTCATTCACTCTCTTCGGGTTCTCCAACACTGCCGCACGCAGCCCCTCGCGCCGAGCCTCGTGCTCCTCCGGCAGCGTATCGCGGTCGCACCAATATCGATCCAGCGCCGCGATCACCTCGCCTCGCCCATTGTCCTCCGCATAATTTCTCCACTGCTGCGTATAGTCGCCGGGCATCATAGACCCATCTGCCCACACCGGCAACGCTGCCATGCAAGCAACCATCATTCCTTTCACTGCGTTAGTTTTCATTGTATACACGTTTTCAAATTTTGGTGAGTTAGATAGCCTCTGTGATGGTTTTGTTGAATTTTTTCTCCGGGCACAGGAACCTTCACCCCCGGCTCTTCTAGGTGCCGACGAAAAATGCCGAACGTGTCACAATTTAGCTAAAATATTGTGTTTCAGTGTATTTGTGAAGAATCAGAGGACTCGATGGGGGTGCGTTCGAGGGTGCGCCAGGCCCAGACAATATAGGCCAGCACGAAGGGAATCAGCAGAGAGACCACCGCCATCACCTTGAGAGTGAAGAAGCTAGAGCAGCTATTAGCCAGCGTGAGAGAACTCTGCGGGTCGGCGAGTGAGGGGTAGTAGGTATCGCTCCACCCGGCGGTGAGGAGCAGAGCCAGCACCGTGAGCACCGTGCCGGGTCCGGCTATCCAGATGCCCTTGCGGCTGCCCTTCTTCACCAGCGGCAGCAGCAGTCCCACCAGCACAAGCACCACACCTGCAGTAAACAGCGCCGCCACGGCGGGCATACGCGTCAGCACTTTCGCGTAGTGATACGTCTCCGGCATGAAGATGACGCCCACCTCCTTCACAACGCACAGCGCCAGTCCCTCAGCCGTGAGCCAGCAGGCAGCAAAGCTCAGGAAGAACACGAGGAAGATGCCAATCTCCCACGGCAGCATACGCAGGCTGCGTGCGCGAACCTCAGCATCGTCCACGCGGTTCAGGAAATACAGGTGCGCCAGGCAGCGGGTGAGCATGAGCACGGCCAGCCCCAGCAGCACATTGCGCACATCTGCCACAGCCTCCAGCCCATGCCACGGGCTCGCCCAGGTGGAGATCACGGGCATGGCGGAGTCGGTAATAGCTCCCTTGTTCACCACAAACTCTGCGCCGAAGAAGAAGGTACCCACAGCCGTGCCGACGAGCAGCGGCCCCAGAATGCCATTGAGCATCAGGAACACGCGGTAAGTAGTTGTGCCCAGCAGATTCGCCCGCTTCAGCTGAAACTCATACGAAACCGCCTGAATCACAAAGCACAGCAAGATGAGCATCCACACCCAATACGCCCCGCCGAAGCTGGTGGAGTAGAACAGCGGGAAGGACGCAAAGAAAGCCCCACCGAAAGTAACCAGCGTGGTGAAGGTAAGCTCCCATTTGCGCCCGGTGGCCAGCAGAAGCATGCGCCGCTGCTCTTCTGTGCGGCCGAGAGACCAGACAAGCGTCTGCCCACCCTGCACAAACATGAGGAAAACGAACAGCGCCCCCAGCAGGCACACAAGGAAGCACCAGTAGTATTGCAGAAATTCGTATGTAATCATGGTATTCGGGATGGGTTAGGGGTTATGCTTTTTCGGGGCCATCCGCTATCGCGCGGCACATGATGCGCAGCTCCGCCAGCAGCAGCACGGTGAAGAGAATCAGGAAGATAAAGAAGGTGAGCTGCACGGAGCTTGGCTGTAGGCGCGACACGGCGGCGGCGTTGGGCAGCAGCCCCTGTATCGACCAGGGCTGACGCCCCACCTCTGCCACGATCCACCCCGCCTCACTCGCCGCATAGGCCAAGGGGATGGTGAGCAGAGCCACCCACAGCGCCGGGCGCCACTTCTCCACCCGCCGCCCCAGCAGCAGCATACCCGCAAACAGCACCACAAAATACCCGCCCAATATCACCATCACACGGAAGGAATAAAATGTGGGCGGCACCGGCGGCACCAGCTCCTCAGGCCCTTTCAGGTAGCCGTAGCCGAAGTAGGCGAAGTTCTCCCGCAGGCGCAGCAGCGCACTATCCTGCCCTGCGCTGTCGTGGGACTCCTTCGCCTTGCGGTACTCTGCCAGCGCAGCGATGGCCACCTTGCCACGGGCGATCTTCTCCTCAGCAGAGAGGGCTACGCTGCCGTCTGCCTGCGTATAGCCACCCTTCAGCAGCTCGTTGATCCCCGGTACAAAGCCGTCTTTGCTGCTGGTAGCCAGTATAGAAAGGCCGTAGGGGATATCCACCTTGCAGAGGAAGGCATCTTCCCCCGCGCGGCTCCAATCCACCCCCGGGCGCAGCAGCCCTACCCCCACCAGCCCCACACTGTTGCCGCCTTGGTGCAAGCCCTCAGCAGCCGCCAGCTTCATAGGCTGGTACTTAGCGATCTGCACGCCGCTCATGTGCCCGGTATGCCCGGTGATAAGCGCCGCAGCCAACCCAAACCACGCAGCCACACGCAAACTACACAGAGCAAACTCCCTATGCCTCCCGCGCAGCAGATACCACGCACTCACCCCCACCACAAACACCGCCCCCAGCACCCACGACGAACTCACCGTGTGCAGGAACTTCACCACCGCCACCGGCGAGAGCGCCACATCCGCAAAGCTCACCATCTCATTGCGCACCGTGTCGGGGTTGAACTCCATCCCCACAGGGAACTGCATCCACGCATTAGCCACCAGAATCCACCAGGCAGACATGGTAGCGCCTATCACCGTGAGCCACGTTGTAGCCAGATGCGTCTTGCGCCCTACCTTGTTCCAGCCAAAGAACATCACCGCAATAAACGTCGCCTCCAGAAAGAACGCCACAATCCCCTCCACCGCCAGCGGAGCGCCGAAGATATCCCCCACAAACCAGCTGTAATTGCTCCAGTTGGTGCCGAACTCGAACTCCAGAATGATGCCCGTGGCCACACCCATGGCAAAATTGATGCCGAAGAGCTTCATCCAGAAGCGCGTTGTCGTCTTCCAGAACTCCCGCCCCGTCGCCACATACAGCGACTCCATGAGACACATTATCAAGCCCAGCCCGAGCGTGAGCGGCACAAACACCCAGTGATACATCGCCGTGAGGGCAAACTGCGCGCGCGACCAATCAATAAGAGAAGCATCAATATCCATATCCCATTCGCTCTATAAGCTCTGCAGAAACAGCCCGGCTCTTATCCTGATCCGAGCCCTGCAAATGCGGTGAAAAGAAGAACACACGCAGCACCGCAAAAATCACCACCAGCTTCACACCAATCACCGCCCAGAGCACCCGCCCCAGAGTCATGGCGCGAAAGCCGTCGCGATAGAACGCATATATACCGCGTATGCTCATACACCTAGCATTGTATCAACAAATCCCGCACAGGCAAGCAAAAAAAGCCCAACATAATCTCTCCGGGCGTTGCCGCACGGATGGCCGTGAGCGCTTTCTGCACAGTCTTTCACATCTGCCCGCACCCCCAACCACCCGAGAAACGGCTTATAATCAGTCCGCGCGTTATCATATGCCGCGGCGGCAGCGCTTTCCTCTTGCATCACTCTACTGCGCTACCCAGTACGGGCTGCTACCATTCCGACAAATGGTAACATTCAAATATATCACTCAACGTAGACATGCTTATAAAGTGTTTTTGTATTGTATTTATCTTGTGCTGGCACTTGTGCTAAACTTGTGCGGAACACGTCACTTAACAAGTCACATCAAAATGCATAAGTCAAACAAAACAAAAACATCCTGCTTTCTAAGCAGGATGCCTGCGCTACGGGTGACGGGAATCGAACCCGTGTCTCATGCTTGGGAAGCACGCGTCC
>JAFLSS010000019.1 GCA_022510805.1 Akkermansiaceae bacterium | reverse complement strand
TGTTTCTTTCTATGTTAAACCCATCCCGCCTCACCAGCAAAACTGAAACAGACCCGAATTGCTGCGCTCTGTGTGGAAAACAGCTTGACAAATGGGGGGATTGGTGTATAGTGCTGAGCCGTGCAGACGCAATATGTGCCATCCCTGAAGTTGCCGATATCTGATTATGATCAGATGCAGACTATGAGTAACCGCAGTCTCATCAACATACTGCGCACGGCGGTTTTGGCGCCGAATCGCATCGGCCGTTTTTCACCGCGTCCTCCTGCTGATCATGATGCCTATATTGTGTCCCATGAGCCGGCGCGGATTGTGGTGCGGCTCTATGCGGATGGGGTAGAGGTGTTCCGCTGCTGCTTTGAAAAAGCATCGGAGGATTACTGACGCGGTCAGCAATCCTCCGTGGTGAAGCAGGTTGGCTTGTGCCGGGCGCGCTGAAGAGGCGCGCCTTTTTTCTTAATTGCGGCGGGCAGCGTTATTCTTGTTGGCCGGTGAGTTGTTGATCAGCTGGTTGAATTGCTGCTGCTGCTTGATCTTGCTCGCCGTCGAGGTGAGGGAGCGGATGATGAAGACCAGCAGAATAAGAGCAAAGATGCCCAGCACAATGTAGTGCGTCCACTCAGGTTGCTCGATGCCGACCGCTTTCAGCCAATCCGGGGCAGGGGGCAGGAGGCTTGTTTTCTCAGAGTGGCCTGCCTTCGCCTCGCCGACTTGCAGTGTGTAGCTGTTGTCATCTTTGGACACCACCTTGGCGCCGGGGATATTGGGCATGGCCACTGCTACCGGTTTGGTGGTTTTCTTGGGGCGCGTCTGCTGCTGGGTGGAAGGGGCGGTGGGACGCTGGCTTGCCTGGCTGGGGGCCGTGCCGGCGGTGGGGCGCTGCCTGGGGGCGGTCGGTGTCCCGTAGCGCGTGCCCATGGCCGTGCGCACGCGGGTGGGCGTGGCCGCTTGCTCGTTTTCGGCCGGCTGTGTGGCGGGGATCCGGCTGGCGGACTGGCGGCGCTGTTCATCCGCGTACACGGCGTCGATGTGCTTGTCCCCCCAGTTGGTGCCCATGGCTGTCTTGACCATGCCGGGGCGTACTTCTTCGAGACGCCAGCGGTTGGTGGAGGGCATGAGTCCGAAGAGGGAGACACGCTCGATGCGGTTGCCCTTGTCATTCAGCTCATAGAAGAGTACTGCCTTGTCGCTGAGTTTCTTGCGGCGGGCGTTGTTGAGGCCGTAGGTGTCGGCAAGCAGCTGCTTGGCTGCCTTGTCCTTGGGGGTGTCCCATGTGGCATCCTCAGAGAAGCGGCCTTTGGCGATGGTGTGCGCATCGGCTATGCCTTTCTTGACTGAGACGGGTTTTTTGTAGGTGATGGCGATCAGCACGGCTTTGTCATCTACCGTGCTGAAGTCGATGATGACCGTCTTGTCTCCGAGATCCCATGTGCGGCGCACGGAGCCGTCTGCCAGCATGACATAGGAGTAGTCTTTGCTGAAAGTTTGGTCTGCTTCCGTGCGGGTGAGCGGGAAGGTGATGTCGCTGATTTCCAGCGCCGCCGCTTGGAAGATGAGCCCAAACAGGCAGCAGACAATCAGCAGCAGGCATCGCAGAGGGGTGGGGATAATGGCGTTCATGAGTTGTAGGGTAAGGGTGGGCGGTAGCAAGCTCACGAAGCACCCGGTACGTGTGTGAGAGAGAGGATGCGGTGTGGCCGGAGTTTGGCATACTCTTGTATGAAAGTAAAGAAAAAAATGACTTATTGATAATAACAATTGAAAAAATACACCTGTTTTTTGAAATGCTTTCACAATCGTTGACACGCAGCGGGGCGTGTGCTAGCATGGGCGCATGGCTTCTGTAGTTTCTCCGCGGTCGCGCACGGTGGCGTTGATTTTGGCCGGGCTGTTCTTTTTCTGTGGGGTTGGCGGCATGCACCGCCTCTACACGGGAAAGATTTTCACCGGGATCTTGCAGCTCATCACATTCGGTGGTTTGGTAGTGTGGCAGCTGGTGGATGTGATACGCATCCTCTTGGGCATGTATAGCGATGCTCAAGGGCGGGATATCACCGAATGGTGATCCGGCGGCTGCGCTGCGCGAGCTCAGGCTCAATGGAGGCCATGCAGCGCCGGGTTGATGCGCGCCATGGCTTCGATGATGCGGTCATTCACATTGTGGCGGTGCATGCCTTCCGCCATGCGGCACGCATTGAGGATGGCGGTGCCGTTGGCTGAGCCGTGGGCGATGATCGAGACGCCGTTCACCCCCATGAGCGGGCAGCCGCCCACGCTGTCAGCGCTCATGCTCTCTGCAATGCTGCGGAAAACGGAGCGCATGCCGATGGCGCTGATCATGGCGATGGGGCTTTTTTTGATGCCTGCTTTGAGCCAGTGGCTGAAGGCTTTGGCGGTGGCTTCGACGCTTTTGAGGAGGATGTTGCCGGTGAACCCATCTGTGAGCGCGACATCAAGTTCTGTCTCAAAGAGATCATGCCCCTCGCAGTTGCCTGTGAAGTGGAAGGGAAGCAGGGCTTGCTCATCGAGCATTTTGAGCAGCCTGTAGGCTTCTTTGGAGAATTCGCTGCCTTTGCAATCTTCGGTGCCGTTGCTCATGACAGCCACGTTCGGCATGGGGCGGTTGTAGATGTAGCGCGCCATCATGGCCGACATCACCGCATAGCCGATCAGGTGGCTGGGCTTGGCATCCGGGTTGGCGCCGGTGTCACTCACTAACACATAGCCATGCACGCTGGGCATGGGCGACACGATGCCGGCGCGCTCTACACCCTCCAGCAGGCGCAGCTTGATGGTGCTGGCTGCCACAGCGGCTCCGGTGTTGCCGGCAGAGATGACTGCCGCGCATTCGCCACTCTTCACCAGATCCACGGCGAGACTCATCGAGGAGTGTTTTTTCTGGCGCACGGCTGCCAAGCCACTTTCTTCCATGCTCACCACCTCCGGCGCGTGCACGATCTGCAGCTTGGGGTTAGAGCCGATGCCCGCCGCATCGCACGCTTTACGCAGTATGGATTCATCACCAACGAGATAAATGGACTTGATCGACTCCTGTTTTTCCAGCACAAGCTTGGCGCCGTCGATGTTGATCTTCGGCGCATTATCCCCTCCCATGGCATCCAAAGCTAACTTCATAGCGTGGCAATATGTTGCAGTTTTTTGCTTGGACTCACTTTATCACGAGAAGTTGAATTGTCAATAGTAAAAGAAGCGTGCGCGGGAGGTTCTGCTGAGCGTTAGTTTTAGGAATAGGGGGATTTACTCTCAATTTTTTCGAGCTTGCCGGCGGGCGCTCTTCGCTCAATATGAAAAAGCGATCACCTGTAAATGGTCCGCCTGCCAATTGGAGGGGGGCTTTCAGGGGATGAGATCTCTCAGAAATCGATTCAGCTTCTCAGAATTATAACTCCCGTTCCTGATTATATTTACTATTCTCTCAAACAAAGCATTATCATTTGCAAAGTAATACTCTCTGAGTTGCGGAAACATGTGCGGCGGCATTTTGGAATGAGCTGCGTCTAGATATTTGATCAGAGTCTCTTTAAGTTCACCTACCTTCGCATCACCCTCCTCACGCGAAGTGATGCTATCCAATATATCATGAGCTTTCTTCACGTGGATTCCCATTTCCTGAAGTAGTGGAATTTGTGCCGTACAGTATGCCGTGACATCCATCCATTGCTCACGGAGCTTCCATTCCTTGTCCACAAATGCTACCGCGATATAGTAACGCTCATCAATGATATGGTAAGAATAGTAAGGATATGTCTTATCTGCCTGCAAAGGGGTGATGTGGCGATCAATATCTTCCCATACCTTTTTTAAATCCGTTTGGTGAATCATCTGAGCAGATTCTTTTCCCATACCGGGTTGAGTGTTATTTACATGGGCAGGGTCGGCCGCCTCGGCTGCCTTGAGCTCAAAAGCCCCGGCAATGACAACCGAGCACGCAAACGTCAAGAGGTACAAAAAAGGCATCTTCATCATGTAGCTGTTTCTGAAATCATCACTCCCCCCATGCACACCAACGCCCCCATTCTGCCCCGTCTTGAAAGGCGTGTCAAGAAAAATTGCCCGGGGCCGGCGCCTCAGGAACACGCGCTGAGACAGCAAAATCCGAATCAGGGCAGCGAAGCCACCGGACGGTGGAAAACCGGCTGCATTGTCACTCTCACACCGGCTAATGCGTCAGCGGCCGGGGGAGTGGGAGTTTTCGGCTTGCCATGCGTGGGTGGATTGTATATAATCTTAAGGTATGGAGTGGAACGATAAATTCATGCAGATATTGAATGAGGCGGTGTATCGCTACCATGAGCAAACGAGTCATGTTGTGAAGGATTTCTTTTCGCCTGATGAGGTGGAGTTTATGGCATCGATTGGTTGTACTCCGCATGAGATGTTTGCCTATGTGAAGGATTATGCCACGCTGGGGGATCCTTCTCCCAGTACGATATTGCTTATTGCGGCGATGCGGCGGGTGTTTTTTATGAAGGAGCTGCGTGGGAAGGCGGGTACGACAGCGTTGCTCAAGGAGTCGGAGATGCCCCGCGAGTGGGAGAAGTTTCATGATATTGCATACCTGCCGCGCATTATTTGCAAGGCGGATGCCAAGTTGCATGGTACGCTGCCGCAGAATGTTATGTATTATTGCGCTAAGGATCGGGAGTTTTTGCGCAGTCATGGCGCGATTCCTCCGGAGGATTTCTTGGATGTGGTCTGGAAGGCGCGTGGTGATAAGCAGAAGGTGGTGTCGTATGTGCTGCGCCTGATGAAGGAGAATGGCGATGATCTTCCCGGCTCGCAGGCGCAGGGTTGAGGCGGGATGCCGGTGTTGCGTTGGTTCGTTTGTTTCTTTTTTAGATTGTTTAAAATATGAGTGATCCGAATGAGGAAGACCGCACGGAGCCGCAGCGCAAAGCGCTGGAGGAGATGTCGCGCCAGCTTCTGGAGCGCCTTAATACGATGGTGATGGAGCAGGAGAGCCGGGCGCATGATTTTGCGCAGAGGTCGCATTCTCTCTCTCCTTTGCCCGGGGAGCAGCAACCGATGAATTTTGATGTGCCGGAGGTGACGATTCGCATGACGCCGCCTGAGCTGCAGGCTGACCCGCTGCCGAGTGAGCCGGATGAGCAGCCGCGGCCGGCGGAGGCTCCGCGCCAGGTGGCATCGGCGGTGCCGCCGCTGGTGCGCAAGAAAGAGACTGCGCGGGAGGCCGCGCCGCAGCGGCGTCCGGCATACCGCCCGACACCGCGCCCGGTGGCGAGTGAAAATAAGGAGGAGTCCGGGATGGGGTGGCTGATCGGGGTGGGGGCTCTTTTGTTTTTTCTTTTGCGCGCGTGCAGTTAGTTATCCATTTTACAAGATATGAAGCGTTTGGAAAATATTGGCAGATGGGTTGCGGGGGGTGCTGTGCTGGCGGTGCTGGTGACGGCGTGTGGCGAGAAGGAGAAGGTGGCCGGAGGCGAGATGGCCCCGGAGGTGAAGACGTTCCCCCTGGTGCAGCAGAGTGTGACGGATACGGGGGAGTGGTTTGGCTATTTGCGCGGTAAGCGCGATACTGATATCCGCCCGCATGTGAGTGGGTTTTTGCAGGAGCAGCTGTATGAGAATGGGTCATTTGTGAAGGAGGGGGATGTGTTGTTCCGCATAGATCCCTCGATTTACGAGGCGGAGCTGGCGCTGGCTGAGGCGAATCTGAGTGCGGCGCAGGCGAATGTGACGGCGGCGCAGGCGATGCATGAGCAGGCGAATGTGGATGTGCAGCGCTTCCGCAATCTCTCGGATTCCGG
Organism: Akkermansiaceae bacterium; assembly: GCA_022510805.1. Taxonomy (GTDB): domain Bacteria; phylum Verrucomicrobiota; class Verrucomicrobiia; order Verrucomicrobiales; family Akkermansiaceae; genus Akkermansia. The sequence continues at coordinate 26,482 of JAFLSS010000019.1, read as the reverse complement.
CGCGGTGTCCGAAAAGGACCGCAGTGATGCGGAGCACCGGCTGCGCTCTACGAAGGCGGCGGTGGATGCGGCGCTGGCCATGGTGGAGCAGAATAAGGCGGCGGTGGATAGGGCGCGGATCAATTTGGATTACACGGTTATACGCGCGCCGTTCGATGGGATTATCGGCACGGCTTTGGCCTCCCGCGGGGATCTGGTGAGCAGTGCTACCCCTCTGGCCAATATTACTTCGGTGAATCCCATCCGCCTGGAGTTTTCGATCAACAGTGACCACCTCATCGAGGCATTTCGCCGGTATGGGGATATGAATGCGCCGGAGCTCGGCAAGGGCGCTGTGATTCCCCCGGTGGAGATTGTGCTGGAGGATGGCAGTGTCTACCCCGAAAAAGGGCGCCTGCTGGCGATGGAGAGCAAGGTGAGCGAGTCCGGGCTCATCAATGTGGAGGGGGAAGTGCCCAACCCGGATAACTTGCTGCGCGGCGGCATGGCGGTGCGGGTGCGGATCCCGCTGGAGCAAAAGGAGGCGCTGCTGGTGCCGCCTGCGGGGATTCGCAGCGTGCTGCGTAGTGATTTCATCATCGTGGTGGATAAGGAGAATGAGCCGCACATGCTGCCGGTGGTGGTGCAGGGGCGCTACAAGGCGCCTGTGGCAGAGGCGGGGGGCTACAATTCGGTGCAGGAGTTGGTGGCCATCTCCGGCTACAAGGAGCCGCTGGCGGAGAGTTTGAAGCGCATGGGCTATGAGAGCCCGGCGGAAGCTGCTGTGGTGGTGGATGAGCAGAATGGTGTGCTGGCCATGAATATCTCCTCTGCCAATAGCCGCCTGCAGGCGGGGGATAAGACGCCCCGCGGCAAGGTGCGCCCGGTGGAGTTCAGCTTTAAGCCGGCGGGGCTGCCGGTGGCGGCGGCGGCGGGTAAGCCTGCTGCCGGTAAGGCGGCGGAGGCCAAGCCTTCTTTGCCGCGCTTCCCGGTGAAGGTGAGTCCGCTGCGGCAGCGGGACGTGGCGATTGTGGATGAGTGGTTCGGCAGTCTGCGCGGGGTGGAGGAGACGGATATCCGCCCGCAGGTGACCGGCTTCTTGCAGGAGCAGAAGTTTAAGGATGGTTCGATGGTGCAGAAGGGGGATGTGCTTTTCACGATTGATCCGGCGCCTTTCCGGGCTGCGGTGGATGAGGCCACGGCGAATCTGCATGCGGCGGAGGCCTCGGTGCATCAGGCTCAGGCGGAGTGGGAGCGCAGCGTGGCTGATTGCTCGCGCTATGAGAAGCTCAAGGCGGAGTCGCCCGGGGCGATTTCGGATAAGACTCTTACTGATGCCCGCAGTGCGGTCAAGACAAATGAGGCGGCTTTGCTCAAGGCCAAGGCGAGTGTGGCGCAGATGCAGGCGGCGCTGCGGCTGGCGAAGATCAATTTGGAGTACACGACGATCCGCGCGCCTTTTGCCGGGCGGGTGGGGATTCACAAGCCCTCTGTGGGGGCGCTGGTGTCGCCCGCGGATGCGGAGCCGCTGGTCACGCTTTCCTCGGTGGATCCCATGCGGGTGGATTTTCAGGTGAGTGGGCGCGGTGCGCTGGAGGGGATTGCGGCGTTTGAGGGTGAGCACGGGGCGCAGACGCCGGGGTTTGACGTGGTGCTGGAAGATGGCTCCACCTACCCGGTGCAGGGGCAAGTGGTGTCGGCTGACAATGCGCTGAGCCGCAGCACGGGCACGCTGCGTGTGGTGGGGCAGGTGCAGAATGTGGATGGTGGTTTGCGCAGCGGTATGCCGGTGCGGGTGCGGGCGGGGCTCTCCCCGCTGAAGGGCGCTTTTGTGGTGCCTGCGCGGGCGCCGATGAATGCACAGGGGCGCGATCTCATTATTCTCTTGCGCCCGGATGGCTCACCCGAGATGCTGCCTATCACGAAGGGGGCTCTGGTGAATATCGCGATGGAGGAGGCTGAGGGGCAGGGGGCTGTGCTGCAGCCGATGCAGGTGGTGGATGTGGACCGCGCTTTGGTGGCGGGGATGGCTCTTGCCCAGGCGCAGGCGCCTAATCTGGAGGCGCTGACGCTGCGCGCGGCGCAGGTGCAGGATTGGAAGCAACTGGCGCTCAAGTTGGCTCAGGTGGCCGATGCGCGGGCGCTTGCGGAGAAGCTGGCGGGCAAGCCCTTGCCGGATGATGCGCCGGGCGCTGCCGGTGTGGCGGACTGGGAGGCGCTGGTGCTGCGCAAGGCGGGGGCGGAGGATTTCCGCGGTGTGGCGCTGCGCTTGGCCGGCGCAAAGGATGAGCTGGATCTCATCGCCCGTGCGCAGGGCTGCTCCTCGGTGATGGAGATGGTGCTGCGCCGCCTGGGCTTTGAGGATATGAACCGGGTGCCTGTGGTGGTGGAGGGCGCGCTGCGTGCGGCGCAGGTGTATGCGGCCAATATGAAGGCGGGCGCTCCGGTGAATAAGCTTGCGGCGCAGGAGTTCCGCTATGCACCGCCGCGTACTGTGGTGGGGTCTGTCACGGCGGATGCGCCGCAGCCGGAGGAGTCGGCTGCTGAGGCGCCGCCCACCCCGCAGGAGGAACCGGCTGCTGAGGCGCCGCCCACCCCGCAGGAGGAGCGCCCCTGAGCCGGGCGCGTGCATGCGTTATATTAACTTCTGTTTCTTTAGCTACACTTTTTTTCTATGTCTCCGTTTTTTATCAAGCACCCGATCATTGCCGGCGTCATCGCCATCGTCACCACGCTGCTGGGGCTCATCAGCATGTCCGGCCTGCCCATTTCGCAGTATCCGGACATCGCGCCCATCACCATCAACCTGAGCGCCACATACCCGGGCGCCAATGCGCAGGAGGTGGCGGATTCGGTGGCGACCCCCATTGAGCTGCAGCTCTCCGGTATCGAGGGGATGGACTACATGAACTCCACCTCGTCCAACAACGGCACGTGCAGCATCAATGTGGTGTTTGAGCCCGGCACCAGCGCCAATACGGATCAGCAGTTGACGTATATGCGCTACAGTCAGGCCACCTCGCAGCTGCCCAGCATGGTGTCGCAGATGGGGGTCACCATCAAGCAATCCTCCGGGTTGCCGCTGGTCATGTATGCGCTGGATTCGCCGCAGGGCTTTTTTGACCCGATTGACCTGACGGGGTATGCCTACATCAACCTGGTGGACCCCATCAAGCGCATCAAGGGCGTGGGGGATGTGATGGTGTTCGGCGGGCGCTACGCGGTGCGCATCTGGCTGGATACGGAGAAGATGGCGCAGAAGGGGATCTCGGTGCAAGATGTTTACAGCGCGGTGAACTCGCAGAACACCATCAACCCCGGCGGCGCTGTGGGGGCTGAGCCCATGCCTGACGGGCAGGAGTTCACCTACACCATCCGCAACCAAGGGCGCATGAGCTCCATCGAGGAATTCGGCGGCATCATCGTGCGCCAGCAAGGGCCGCAGTCGGTGCACCTGCGTGATATTGCCAAGATTGAGCTCGGCTCACAAAGCTACTCGCTGGCGGGGCGCATCAATGGCCAGCCCGGCTCAGCCATCGCCATCTACCAATCGGCCAATGCCAATGCCATCGAGACCGTGGATGCGCTCAAGAAGCTGCTTGCCGAGAAGGAGAAGGTGATGCCTGAGGGTATGCGCGGCTTTGTGGCGCTGGATACCACTACCTCCGTGCGCGACTCCATCAGCGAGATTAAGCAGACGCTTTTTGAGGCGCTGCTGCTTGTGGCGCTGGTGGTGTTTGTGTTCCTGCAGGGCTGGCGCGCCACGCTCATCCCGCTGATAGCGGTGCCGGTGTCGCTGGTCACGACGTTCTGCTTCTTCCCCATGCTGGGCTTCTCGCTCAATACGATCTGCCTGCTGGGCATGGTGCTGGCCATCGGCCTGGTGGTGGATGATGCCATCGTAGTGGTGGAGGCGGTGGAGGCGCATCTGGAGAGTGGCATGAACCCGCGCCAGGCGACCTTTGCCGCCATGAAAGAGGTGAGCGGGCCGGTGGTGGCCATCGCCCTCGTGCTGGCGGCGGTGTTCTTGCCCTCGGTGCTGCTGCCGGGGATCACGGGCACGCTCTTTCAGCAATTTGCCGTCACCATCGCCGTCTCCATGCTGATATCGGCCTTCAACGCGCTCACCCTCTCGCCGGCGCTCTCAGCGCTGCTGCTCAAGCCCAAATCGGAAGAGAAATCACTGCTCACGCCCCTGTACAACGCCTTTAACCGGGGGTATGAGTACCTGGCTGCCGGCTTTGCCAAAGTGTGTGGGCTGATGTGCCGGCACCTCTACATCTCCCTGCCGGCGCTGGTGGGGCTGGGCTTGTGCATCATCCCGGTGGCCAAGCAGGTGCCCGGCGGGTTCTTGCCGGATGAGGATCAGGGCTTCCTGCTCTGCGGCGCCATCCTGAAACCCGGTGTGTCCCTGCAGCGCCTCACGGAGCAGACGGTGCCTGTGGAGGAGGCGCTGCTGAGTGATCCGGCGGTGGATTCGGTGGTGTCCATCATCGGCATGAATATCATCATCAGCGTGCAGACCACCAATGCCATGACCTATTTTGTGAAGCTCAAGGACTACAATGAGCGCCCCGTGATGGCCAATGGCAAGCGCCCCACGGCGGCAGATGTGCAGCGCCGGCTGGATGCCGCGCTCGCCACCACCCCGGTGGATGGTGCCACATTTGTGGTGAGCCCGCCGGCGATCCCCGGCGTGGGCACCGGCAATGGCGTGACGGTGGTGCTGGAGGATATTGAGGGCCAGGGTGTGGCGGCTCTCTATGAGCAGGTCAAGCTTTTTGAGGCCGCGCTGGCGGAGCAGCCGGCCATTGCCTCTGCTTCGGACATGATGCTGCCGCAGGTGCCGCAAAAGGGGCTGACCATGGATAAGGACAAATGCTTGGCGCAGGGGGTGGACTACTCTGTGGCCAATGCGCTGCTGCAGTGCTTCAACGGCTCTCAATTCGTGAATTACTTCACCAAGTTCGGCCAGCAGTGGCAGGTGTATTTGCAGGCTGCCGGCGCCAGCCGTGTGAACACGGACCAGATCGCCAATTTCTACGTGCGCAACAGCGCCGGCGAGTCTGTGCCCCTCAGCACGCTGGTGTCGGTGAAAGACATCGCCGACACGGAGTTCGTGTTCCATATGAACAACTACAATGCCGCGCGCATCAACGTGACCCCGGCGGAGGGCTACTCCACCGCTCAGGCCATGGAGGCTGTGGAGACGGCTTTCCGCGCCTCCATGGACACCACGAAGTTCGCCATGGATTACATCGACATGAGCTTCCAGGAGAAGAAGGTGCAGGATGGCCTGGGCCTGGGCTCCATCTTTGTGCTCTCAGGCGTGTTTGCGTTCCTGATCATGGCGGCTTTGTATGAGAAGTGGACCCTGCCGCTGGCGATCTTCATGTCGGTGCCGGTGGCTGTGCTGGGCGCCTTTGTGGGGCTTTGGATGTTTGGGCTGGATCTGAATCTGTATGCCCAGATCGGCCTGGTGATGCTGGTGGGGCTGGCGGCCAAGAATGCCATCCTCATCATCGAGTACGCCGTGCTGCAGATGGAGCGTGGCTTGCCCCTGCTGGAGGCGGCGGTGACAGCGGCTCGCCTGCGTTTGCGGCCGATTCTCATGACCTCGTTTGCGTTCATCTTGGGCTGTGTGCCGCTGCTCACGGCAGAGGGCTCGGGGGCGCTGGCGCGCAATGCCATCGGTGTGGTGGTGGTGGTGGGCATGAGCATCGCCACGGCGGTGGGTGTGTTCTTTGTGCCGTGCTCCTTTGTCTTCATCATGCGCTTGTTCCGCAGCAAGGTGAAGAAGCCGCAGCGCGGTGATGACCCTGATGAAGTCTATGCTTATGCGCGCTTGGAAGAAGACAGTAGCGAGGCTTGAGCGCCTCAGTGTGGCCTGGGCCTGTGCGGCGGCGGGGCTGTTGAGCAGCTGCGTCTCGCTGCCGCAGGATGCGCCATTCTCTGCCCGCGTGGTGGAGGCGGTGCGGAGCATGCCGAGCGGTGGCGGCTACGCCGGTGACCGCGCGGCGGAGGTGCGGCTGGCTGAGCGGGGGGTGGTGTGGTGTGCGGATGAGAAGAAGCTGGTGGTATCCCCCCTGGAGGCGGCGCCCACGTTCTGCTCTGCGGCGTGTTATGAGGTGCTGCTGCTCGCCTTGGAGAAATGGCAGGCGGTGCACCCGCAGCAGGCGCTCTCCCCCCGCGTGTGGGAGAACTTGCGCGTGGAGGTGGATCACCCGGATGGCTACCTCTCCTGGGGGCGGGTGAATGCCAACGGCCCCGGCCTGGCCAAGTGGGTGCATGATGTGGGGGCTGGGGTGAACTTCTCCTCGCCTGAAGCGGCTCAGCCGGGTGATTTTCTCAAGTTTTTCCACACGCCCGAGATCGGCGCGCGCGAGCGCGGGCACCTAGTTGTTTTCCTGGGGCTTGAGCAGAAAGACGGCGAGACCCGGCTGCGCTACTGGTCGAGCAACCGCCCCGGCGGATACGGCGAGCGGAGTGTGCCGCTCAGCAAGCTGCACCACCCCATCTTCACGCGCATCACCCGCCCGGAGCGCATGGCGCGTGTGCTGCAGCTGCCGGTGTTTGACTCGTGGCTCTCCTCCATGCTCATGCGCGCCCACAGTTACGAAGAAGTGGTGCAGAAATGCGGCGTGCGCCCGCGCTGAGCCGCCCGCCGCACTTTCTGCGTGTAGTACCCCCTGAGAGCGGCGAACAAGAAGATAGGCAGACCCCGCCTGCGGGCATGGCCGTTTTGCAGTGCTCAAATGCGTCAGCCCCCGTGTATAGTACCGAAATTTGCTTGACACTACCACACCTTGTGTTACCATGGAAGCATGAGATGCATACAATGCGGATACATGGAGGACAAAGTCATCGACTCGCGCACGTCGAAGGATGGCTCCTGCATCCGCCGCCGCAGGGAGTGCCTGCGCTGCGGCTACCGCTACACGACCTATGAGCAGATGGAGCGCACGGAGCTGCGCGTGGTGAAGCGGGACAACCTGCACGAGGCGCTCAACCGGGAGAAGATCTTGCGCGGCATGATCAAGGCCTGTGAGAAGCGCCCGGTGAGCATGGATCGCCTGGATGCCGCGGCAGATGAGATCGTGGCAGATCTGCACCGCGACCACCAGCGCGAGGTGCCCTCGAGCGTGATCGGCATGAAGGTGATCGAAAAGCTGCAGACCATCGACCCCGTGGCCTATATCCGCTATGTGTCGGTGTACCGCCAGTTTCAGAATGTGGATGAATTTATCGAGCTTGTCCGCCGCATGGAGAGCCGCGTGGCGAATGACTCACTGCAACGCAAACTCTCATTGGGATGATCGCTTCGGAGTACAGTCGGCCATTTTTGCAATCGGGGCAGTGCATAGTTGCGGATTATGATCTGCAATGGATTGAGGATGTGCTGCAGGAAGCCGCGCATGAGGCGGGGGTGAGCCTGCCTTTCCGCCGCGAGTTGGCGGAGGGGGTGCTGCTGTATCTTGAGGAGAAGTGCCAGCTCAAGGCGCTGCCGCTCGAATACCTCTTCGGGCGTTTGCGCAGCGTGTTGCGCGCGCTGGGGTTGCCGCTCATTGCGGAGCATTTGCATGAGCAGATGCCGCCGGTGGACATCGAGCTGGACGCCCTGGCCGGCGAGTCGCCCTTGCCGCTCTTTTTCTACGCGAAACTGCGGGAGCGCATGGAGGCGCTGCGCCGCATGGGGCTGACTGCCTACCGCTTTTCGGGCGCTCACCGCTGCAGCTTGTTGCTGGGGAGCCGCCGGCGCGCGTGCCCGGCGCAGCGGAAGATGCTGCAGGAGCTGGAGTCATTCTTGGCTGCACAGGCTGCTTGAGTCATGAATGTGGGGGAGCTAGTGTTGATCTCATTGGCGCTGGCGCTGGATGCCGCCACCTATGCCTTTGCCTACGGGTTGGCGCTGCGCGAGCGCCGGCGGGTGTCGGCGCTGCTGCTGGCTGCCACGGTGGGCGTGTTTCAGGCGGGGATGCCGCTGCTGGGCTATATGGGGGGCTTGGGCTTGCGCGCGGCTGTGCAGGCGTGGGGGCAGTGGTTGGTGTTTGGTGTGTTTGTGGCGCTGGGGGGGAGTGTCATCTACAAGGCCTGGTGGGGCAAGGAGGAGGAGCAGAGCATGAGCCCGCTTGGGGTGGCCGGCTTGGCGCTGGTGGGGCTGGCCACGAGTATGGATGCCTTTGTTGTGGGGATTTGCATGGCGCTGGGGCATGTCATCGGCGAGCAGCTGAGCGCCGCGCAGCTTGCGGCGGCGGTGTGTGTCATCGGCGCCACCACCTTTGCGGCCGCGCTGAGCTTTTTTTATTTGTCTGCGCTGCTGCACCGCTTGCCGGAGCGTTTGCTGCAAACTCTTGCGGGTGCGGTGCTGGTGGCGCTGGGGGTGAATGCGCTGTGCTGAGAGGGCGGCGGCGCGCCGGGTGGACAGCACAAGAGGCTGACCGCGCGGCGGCCAGCCTCTGTGGAAGATGAAGAGCGGAGCGAGTGCGCGCGGCTCAATTCCAGGAGTTTTCCTGCATGAACTCGCGGGCGTTTTGGTGGCCCTGCGCGGCCGCTTTGGAGATCCACGTGCGCGCGGCATCCAGATCCTGGGGCACCCCGGAGCCGTGGTAGTAACAGCGGCCGAGGTTGTATTGCCCATCGGCATTGCCCAGGGCGGCTGCGCGGCGGAAATTCTGCGCCGCGAGCTCCTTGTCCTCGGCGGTGCCTTGGGCATTCAGGTAGCAGAGCGCGAGGTTGTTGAGAGCCGGGGCGTCATTTTGCGCAGCGGCTTGCTGGAAGAGCCTATATGCCCGCTCCTCGTTCACCGGCACGCCGGCGCCATCCAAGTAGCAGAGGCCGAGGTTGTTTTGCGCGTTGGCATTGCCGGCGTTTGCCGAGGCGGTGTACCACTTGACTGCTGTTTTCATGTTCTGCGGGACCCCCTGGCCGAAGTCGTAGCACTTGGCCAGCAGCAGCTGCGCCCGGGGGTTGCCCGCTGCGGCTGATTTTTGCAGCAGGGGGATGGCCTTGCTGTACTGCTGGGCGCTGTAAAGCGCGGCGGCTTTGTTGTATTTGCGGTTGAGGGTGGGGTCATTGGTGCACGCGGTGAGCGCCAAAGCTACTAGGGGAAGAAAAAGCAGAGTTTTTTTCATATCAGGAGGAGGGGGTGAGAATCAGAGAGTGAGGAGGTAGCGCTCCGCCTCAAGGGCTGCCCAGCAGCCCATGCCGGCGGCGGAGATGGCTTGGCGGTAGGTGGGGTCTGCCACATCTCCCGCGGCGAAGAGCCCGGGAGTCTTGGTGGAGGTGCCGCCACCGGTGCGGATGATGAAGCCGGCGGGGTCAGTGTCCACCAGGGAGGAGACGATCTTGCTGTTCGGCTGGTGCCCGATGGCCATGAAGACGCACTTGACATCCAGCGGGCGCTGCTCGCCGGTCTGCGTGTCGCTCAGCATGACCCCGCAGAGCTCGCCCTTGTCATCGCGCTCATAGGCGGCGATGGTGGTGTTCCAGAGCACTTCGATCTTCTCGTGGTTGAGCACGCGCTGCTGCATGGCTTTGCTGGCGCGCAGGGTGTCGCGGCGGTGCAGCAGGTACACCTTGCTGGCAAAGCGGGTGAGGAAGTGCGCCTCCTCGCATGCGCTGTCGCCCCCGCCCACCACGCACACCGGCACATCGCGGTAGAACGCGCCATCGCAGGTGGCGCAGGCGGTGAGGCCGTGGCCGATGAGCTCTTTCTCTCCCGGCAGGCCGAGGTAGCGTGCCGTGGCGCCTGTGGCCACGATGACGGCCTGCGCTTTGTAGGCGGCCTGGTTGGTGGTGACCACGAAGAGGCCGCTGCATTCCTCACGTGTGACAGAGATGACCTCTTCATACGCGTAGCGCGCGCCGAACTTTTCTGCCTGTTGGCTCATGTTGAACATGAGCTCCGGGCCGTCGATGCCCGAGGGAAAGCCGGGGAAGTTTTCGATCTCGGTGGTAGTGGTCAGTTGGCCGCCAAGCTGGCTGCCCACGAATACAAGGGGGGCCAAGTCCGCGCGCGCTGCGTAGATGGCGGCTGTGTAGCCTGCAGGGCCGGTGCCGATGATGATGAGTTTCTCGTCCATGCTATCCGGCATTCTACCATGCTCTGCGCCGGGAGCCAAGGCGAAACTTCGTCAGCGTGGGCAAAGAAACGCGCCAAGGCGGGGGCGGGGCGTGTTTTACTCCGGGAGGCGGAGGCTGCTCACCCAGTTTCTGGCGGCTTGGGAGATGCTCTCAGCGATGCTGGCGCCGGGGGTGGCAAAGCGCGGGACAAACCAGGGGAAGCCGCCCACGAGGTCGTGATACACCTGCACCTCGCCATCGCAGGTGCCGTGGCCGGCGCCGATGCCGATGGTGAGGATGGGGGAGGCTTGGGTGAGCTGCGCTGCCACGGCGGAGTGGGTGCATTCGATGACGACGGAGAAGGCGCCGGCTGCTGCGACGGCTTGCAGATCTGCCAGCAGGGCGGCGGCTTCTGCCGCGGTCTTGCCGCGCATGCGGTAGCCGCCGTCCTCTTTGATGTGCTGCGGCAGCAGGCCGATGTGCGCTTGCAGGGGAATGCCCGCTTGCACGATGGTGCGGATGTGCTCTGCCTTGTCTACGCCGCCCTCCAGTTTCACGGCTTCTGCTCCGGCGGCGGTGAGGGCGCGCGCCGTCGCGAGCGCTTGCTCCGGGGTGTCGTAGGTGTGGATGGGCATATCTGCCACGAGCAGGGCGCGGGGGTGGGCACGCGCCACGGCGGCGGTGTGGTGCACCATGTGTTCGAGCGTCACGCTCGTGGTGTCAGGGAAGCCGAGCATCATCATGCCCAGCGAATCGCCGACCAGCAGTATGTCCACCCCCGCTTCGTCCAGCAGGCGGGCGGTGGGGTAATCATAGGCCGTGAGTTCGGAGACGGGGCGTTTTCCTTTGCAGGCAAGGATGTTCTGTATCTTGGTGGTTGTCATCGCAGGATTACAGGTCAAAAGGGCGAACAGGTGGGTTTTCCGGGAGTTCGGCCAGCAGCTGCGCCGCGCTTTTGGCCTGGCCGGGCAGGGTGAGCGCGGGGTCGATATCGCAGAGGGGTTGCAGCACAAAGCGGCGCAGGTGCGCGCGGGGGTGGGGGAGGGTGAGCTCCGGGGTGCTCAGCTGCTGTGTGCCGTAGTAGATGAGGTCAATATCGCAGGTGCGGGCCTGGCCATACACGCCGCTGCGCTCACGGCCGAGCTCTTGCTCGATGCGCTGGCAGGCGTGCAGTACTTGCAGGGGGGGCAGGGTGGTGTACACCTCGACACAGGCATTGAGGAAGGGCGGGCTGCCTGCCGGGCAGTCCACGGGCTCTGTCTCATATACCTGAGAGAGCCTCAGCGAGCCGAAGAGCTCGCTGAGGGCATCGCACGCTTGCTCCAGCAGCGCGAGGCGGTCCCCCCGGTTGGAGCCAAGCGCCAGCCCCACGCGCTGAGGTGCAGCGGGGTTAGTCTGTGAAGCCGAGCACATCTTGCATGTTGTAGAGCCCGGCAGGCTGCTGTGCCAGCCAGAGCGCCGCGCGCACGGCGCCGCCTGCAAAGGTCATGCGGTTTGAGGCCTTGTGCGTGAGTTCCACGCGCTCGCCCTCCGTGGCGTAGATGACGGTGTGGTCGCCTACTACATCGCCGCCGCGCAGGGAGTGCATGCCGATCTGCCGCTGCGGGCGGGCGCCCACCAGCCCCTCTCGGCCGTGCATCACGTCCTGCTTGGGGTCCAGCCCCGTCTCTTCACAGGCAATTTCAGCCAGCGTGCGGGCGGTGCCGCTGGGGGCATCCAGCTTGTGGTGGTGGTGCATTTCGATGATTTCGATATCGTAGCCCTGCAGGATGCGCGTGGCTTTGCGGGTGAGCCAGAAGAGGGTGTTGACTCCCACGGAGTAGTTGGAGGCAAAGACGATGGGGATGCTCTGCGAGGCTTCGACGATGGCGGCTTTCTCTTCGTCTGTGTGGCCGGTGGTGCCGATGACGAGCGGCTTGCGCTGGGCGACAGCGGCGCGCAGCAGCTCCGGCGTGAAGCCGTGGAAGGAGAAGTCGATGGCGGTATCGGCGGCGGCCAGCGCGGCGTCGATGTCTTGCCCGACATCATGGGTGGCGCTCACTTGGGTGTCGGGGTTGAGCTCGACGGCCTGCTTGACGGCTTGTCCCATGCGGCCGGAGATGCCGGTGACGAGAATATTCATAGCCATGTGGATAGGAGTCGGGTGTGTGGTGGTTAGGAAAGGAGGCCGAATTGGCGCAGGAGCTCGGCCAGCTTGGCGCGCTTCTCCTCAGCGAGGGGGGCGAGGGGCAGGCGCAGCTCCCAGCTGATGTCTCCGCGCAGCGCGAGGGCGGCTTTGATGGGCACGGGGTTGACATCCAAGCTCATGAGGCCTTTCATCAGCGGGTAGTATTTCTTTTGCAGCGCGGTGGCGCGGTGGCCATCGCCGGAGAGCGCGGCGTCCACGAGTTCGCGCATCTGCGCCGGCGCCACATTGGAGGTGACGGATACCAGGCCGGTGGCGCCGCAGGAGATGAAGGGCACGGTGAGACCATCATCCCCGGAGAGGATGGCGAAGTCCTCCGGCAGGGCTTGGGCGAGCTGGTTCACGCGCTCCACGCTGCCGCCCGCTTCTTTGATGGCGGTGATGGTGGGGCAGTCCGCCGCGAGCCGCACCACGGTGTCCACGGCAATTTCAATGCCGCTGCGGCCGGGGATGCTGTAGAGCAGCACGGGCAGGGAGCTGCAGGAGGCGATGGCTTTGAAGTGCCGGTAGAGGCCTTCTTGGCTGGGCTTGTTGTAGTAGGGGCACACCTGCAGGGTTCCATCAGCGCCCATGGCCGCCGCCTCTTGAGTCATGGCGATGGCCTCTGTCGTGGAGTTGGATCCCGTGCCGGCAATCACTTGGCAGCGCCCGGCGGCGTATTCAATGGCCAGGCGGATGACTTCCATGTGCTCCGCATGCGAGAGGGTGGGTGATTCACCCGTCGTGCCCACGGGCACGATGCCGTCCACGCCGCCTGCGATCTGGGCTTCAATGAGCGCGCGATATGCTTCCACATCGACCTGCCCATCCTTGAAAGGGGTAACAATGGCTGTGTATAGACCTCGATATTTCATATCCGGGGGTATTCTACCACATGCGCGGGGGAAGTCACGCTTTTTTGCCGTCAAGATACAATCTTCCTCTCAGAAAATGAAGCCCCCCTGCCGGGGAAAAGAGCAGGGGGGGCTGCAGCGGCGGGGCGCCTCAGTTGCGGGCGGCGGCCATGGCAGCCTCGATGTCTGCCACCTCCAGCGGCGCTTGGGGGATCAGGTCCTCCACACCATCTGCGTGGATGACCACATCGGTCTCGATGCGGATGCCGATCCCCTCCTCAGCGATGTAGATGCCGGGCTCGATGGTCCAGACCTGATTCTCCGCAAAGAGCGGGTCCGCGGGGCCGACATCGTGCACATCCAGCCCGAGGGGGTGGGACGTGCTGTGCATGTAATAGCGGCGCACGCAGGTGGGGTCATCTTTCTGCGCATCCACCTCAGCCTGGGTCAGCAGGCCGAGCTTCACGAGCTCCTGCGCCATGCGGATGCGGATGAGGCGCTCATACTCTGACTTGCGCACGCCGGGGCGCATGATCTGGGCTGCGTAGCGGTGCACCGCCAGCACGGCTTCATACACCGCGCGCTGGCGGGGGGAGAAGCGGCCACTAGCCGGCACCGTGCGGCTCATATCCCCGGCGTAGCCGCCGTATTCGGCGCCGATGTCAAAGAGAATGAGATCCCCCTCCGCGCAGGTCTTGTGGTTGCTGATGTAGTGCAGCACACAAGTGTCCTTGCCGGAGGCGATGATGGGCAGGAATGAGAACTTGCGCGAGCGGCGGCGGGTGTACTCACAGGAGAGCAGCGCTTCGATCTCCCACTCCCCCATGCCGGGGCGGATGCCGGGCAGGATGGCGCGGAAGCCCTCGCCGGTGATGCGGCAGGCCTCGCGCAGCTGGTGGAGCTCCTCAGGCTCTTTGACGAGGCGCATTTCTGCGAGCAGGGGGTAGAGGCTCTCCAGCTTGGCATCGGGGTATGAGGCTTGCAGCGCGGCGGCGTAGCGCTCATTGCGCGTCTGCACATACGTGTTGCGGCGCGGGTGGTTATCGCGCTCCAGCCATACACTGGTCGCCGCCGGCACCCACTCGGCCAGCAGGGCGTTGTATGCGGATTCCCAGCGCACATCTGCAATGCCGGAGAGCTGCGTGCCGGCTTCTTGGCTGAGCCGCGCGCCCTCCCAGATGACGATGCGCTCATTCGTCTCGCGCAGCAAGAGGGTGTCCTCATGCGCGCCGTTCTTGCCGATGCGCATCAGCAGCACACTCTCCTCCTGGTCAATGCCGGTGAGGTAGAACAAATTGGCATTCTGGTGGTGCGGGAGGGTGCCGTCCGCATTGGTGGGGTACACATCATTCGCATGCACAATGACCAAGCTGCCCTCGGGAAGCCGGGCGGCGAGGCGGTCGCGCATGCGGGTATAGAACGAAGCGGGGAGCGGGGTGTAGCGGAGGGTATGCATGAGCTGATAAAGGGGAATGAGTCGCACAGAGTATACGCCTATCCACCCCGCCGCGCAACCCGAATATGCGCTCCCTCAGCTCTTTTTTGTGCGCATCTTGCGCCACAGCAGCAGAAGCAGCGGCAGGAGGAGCAGCAGGAGCATCGCGATGAGCAGCCCGCTCTGCACCGTGCTCAGGAGCTCCGGGTCAAAATGCCCGCTTTCAAACGGGTGAATGGTGCGCCCCCGCGGCCGATCAAATATGGGGTTGCGCATCAGCACCCCGGCCGCAGTGTGCTCGCGCGCATACCACAGCAGCACCAGGGCTGTCAGCAGCGCGGCGCCGCGGCTCAGCACCGGCAGCCGCAGCGCCCTGCCGCCGGCCTTGCCCAGGCAGAAGAGCGCCACCATGACCGCCGCCCAGGCGGCTGCGAGGAAAAACGCGCAGTTGAGCAAAGCCTTGGAAAGCGATAGCGCGGCATGCCTCTCTTGGAATTGTGAGCGCCATAGCTCTTCCTCGGCGGCAATGAGGACTTGCCCCTGCTGCCGCCCTATGTAGGGATGCCGGATGCCGGCGGCGCTGCGGGTCACAAGGATGCGGGAGGCCGGCTGCCCCTGGGCGCGCTGCTCGACCACAATGCCGGCGCTGCTGAGGCGGGAGGCATCATCCTGCCGGGGCTGAGGGAAGGCAAGCCCGTGCACACACACCAGCTTCCCCTCATGCTCCGGGGAGAGAAAGGAGAGCTGGTCCTGCATCACCATCGGCTCCATCAGCAGGTTCTGCCCGTAGTAATAATGAAAAGAAAGGGAGGCGTATTTCGCCGCCTGCATGGCCCCGGTCGCCATCACAAACGCAAAGAAGCACCACATCAGCACCATCACGACTCGGAATGAGCATTCCCTGATTGACATGCTACGACTCTAGCAGCACCCCCTCGGCGCGGCAAGCCTAAAATACGGCTGCAATAGCTGCAAAAACGAAAAATGTAAAGAAAAATGAGGCGTAGACAAAAATTTGTCTTTACAAAACGCCGAATAGAGTTAAAATACGCGCTCCAATGTAAGAGGCCCGGCGGGCAGTAAAATCAAAACAAACGAATAGAGAATATGAAAGTCCTTTCCTCACTTGCTTCCATGAAGCGCCGTCATGCTGATTGTCAGATCGTGAAGCGCAAGGGTACGCTCTATGTGATCTGCAAGAGCAACCCCAAGTTTAAGGCCCGTCAGGGCGCTACCGCCGGCACGCGTCTCAGCAAAAAAGGCGTGAAGTAAAGCTGCTTGCGCCCGGCGCACAGCCTATGTAAAGGGGTCGGTGTATCCACCGGCCTTTTTGCGTTTATTCATTTCTCCTCCCGTTTGCGCGCTCATGGTACAGACTCGCATCTTTGAGCTTGGTGACTTTCAATTTGACAGCGGCGAGACGCTGCCCGACGTGGTGCTGGCGTATGAGACCTACGGCACTCTTGCACCGGACGCGGGGAATGCCGTGCTGCTGTTTCACGCCCTCACCGGCAGCCACCACGCGCACGGGCGCAACGAATCCCTGCCCGCCGCCGGCAGTTTCTGGCAGCCGGAAAATTACGATGGGTGGTGGGACCGCATGATCGGCCCGGGTAAGCCGCTGGACACAGATAAATACTTCATTGTCTGCGCGAACTACTTGGGAAGCTGTTATGGCTCCACCGGCCCTGCCAGCCCGGCGCCGGATGGTGAGCCCTGGGGAAGCCGCTTCCCGCTGGTCACGGCCAATGATCAAGCGCGCGCGCAAGTCCGCCTGCTGGAGGCGCTGGGCATAGAGCGCTTCAGCATCGTGGGCCCCAGCGTGGGCGGCATGCTCTCCCTGGCCACCACAGCGCTGTACCCGGAGCGCGTGCGCAGCGTCATCATCATCGGCGCCTCCTGCGCCCCGCCCATAGAGCACAAACTCTCCGTGTTTGAGCAAATCCTGGCCATCGAGCTGGATGCCAAATACCGCGCCGGCCGCTACCCGCTGGCAGATCCCCCCGCGCGGGGCCTGGCGCTGGCGCGCATCATCTGCCACAAGCTCTTTGTCTACCAGCGCGGCCTCGAAAAGCGCGCCCGCCGCGGGCTCACAGACCGCCGCGGCATGCTGGAGTGGTATGCGCCGACCCGCAATACCGAGAGCTACATGCTGCACCAGGGCACCAAGTTTGCCAAGCGTTTTGACGCCAATGCCTACATCCGCATCGTCAACATGTGGGCCGGGTTTGACCTGCCTGCGCTGGCCGGCGCCGCCAGCTTGGACGCCGTCTTTGCGCACTATGCGGCCCACCGCATCCCCTTTGCCCTCTTCTCCATTGACACGGATTGCTGCTTCACCCCGCGCGGTATATCACACTTCCACCGACGCCTCGTCAAAAATGGTGTCCAAGCAGAGTATACCTGCATCCACTCGCACAAGGGGCATGACTCTTTCCTCCTGGAGCCGGAATTGTATGAAAAAGGAATCTGCGCCTATCTGGCTCGCTCTTAGTGCTCTTGTGGAATCGGGGTTATTTTTTTGCAGCAAGTGATCAATTTCTGTCTTGCAAGAGGCCGTTAAATATGCTATATGGACGAGTAGCTCAAACAAATTCTATGAAAACGTTGATCAATCGGAAAAACCGCAAAAGTGGCTTTACTCTTATCGAACTGATGGTGGTGATCGCTATTTTGGCGACGCTCGGTATGTATAGCTATGGTCCCATCTTGGATCACATGAATGATGGTGATCGCCAGCTGGCAAAGTCAAATCTTAGCTCCATTGGTAAGATGCTACTTCAATTCAAGATGGATCGTAGCGATTACCCCTGCGATGCCACGGCTGAGACGCTGCAGGAGAATAACCCGGATATGGACTTCGGCGAGTTGAAGGGCAACAACTCCAACGCCTATTTCCGTCAACTGTTCTTCAGGGAAGGTAATGAGTCTGAGAAGCCGTTCTACGCTAAAGTGAAAGCCGGCGCTCTGAACGTGAAGAAGGAGGGCGATGAGTTAATTACTAGAGGCCGTGCTCTGCAGGGTCAGGAAAACGCCATGTCCTACGTGATGCTCCGCAGCAGGGATGACGAGATGGAGAAAAAGAGCGTGGATGGTACCAATGTGCCGCTGGCCATGTGCTCTGTCTACCCCAGCAAAAAGCCCTACTCCGGCGACAAGCTGCTTTTCGATCGCAAATCGTTCCGCGGGCATGTCTTCGTGCTGTCCACCGATGGTTCTGTGTCTGACCTTGATGAGGACAGAGTGATAGCGACGGATGATGATGACGCTATCGGTGTCCTGAAACCCGGTGATAATCTCTTCCCGGAGACCAAGCGCGGCGGGCGCGCCACGAGCCAGAACTACCTCATCCTGACGCCCGAGATCTGATAGGAGCTCCTTTTTCCCACCCGCGCAGGCGCGTTGCTGCCTGCGCAAAACACCGCCGCCCACGCAGTAAGTCATGCTCGCGTGGGCGGCTCTTTTGTGCTCAGCTCTCAGAGCAGGGGCAATAGATGAGGCGCCGGGCAGAAACCTGCTCGGCGCCTTTGCGAAAGTGGCTGCGCGTAGGGCGGAGAGAGCGGGGGCCTCTCCGCAGGGGGGGGGATCAATGGGCGATGGCACGCTGCCGCAGCAGGTGATCCACAAGCACGAGGCGGCACATCGCTTCCACGATGGGAACCGCTCGCGGGAGGACGCAGGGATCGTGGCGCCCTTTGCCCTGCAGAACAGTGGGTTCCAGCGTGTCGGTGAGAGTGCTTTGCTTTTGCAGGATCGTGGCTGTCGGCTTGAAGGCAAGGCGCAGGTGGATGGGCTCCCCATTGGAAATGCCGCCTTGGATGCCGCCGGAATGGTTGGTGCGGGTGCGCACGCGGCCTTGCTCCGTGTAGAAGAGGTCATTGTGCTGCGAGCCCGTGAATTGTGTGGCTGAAAAACCGCTGCCGACTTCGAACCCCTTGCAGGCGGGGATGCTGAGCATGGCGTGCGCCAGCGTGGCCTCCAGCTTGTCAAAAACGGGATCACCCAGCCCCACCGGGCAGCCGCGCACCACGCAGCCAACCACGCCGCCGAGGGAATCTCCCTGCGCGCGCGCTTCGAGTATGGCCGCCTCCATCTTGGCGGCAGAATCAGCATCTGCCGTGCGCACGATATTGGACTCTACCACCTCTGCGCTCACATCATCCGGCAGTACCGGGCAGCAGATATGGTGCACCTGCTGCACCCAGGCAACAACTTCCAGCCCGGGGCAGAGCGCTTGCAGCACGGCTTGCGCCACGGCGCCTGCCGCCACGCGGCCGATTGTCTCACGAGCGCTGGCACGCCCGCCGCCTGCCCACGCGCGGATGCCGTATTTGGCATCGTAGCAGAAATCCGCATGCGAGGGGCGGTAGGTGTGCTGCATCTCATCATAGGAAGAGCTGCGCGCATCCCGGTTGCGCACCATCAGGGCAATGGGGGTGCCGAGCGTCAGGCCGTCCAGCACGCCGCTGAGGATCTCTGCCTCATCTGCCTCCTTGCGTGGGGTGACGATGGCGCTTTGCCCCGGGCGGCGGCGGCTGAGCTCGCGGTTGATATCTTCCGCAGAGAGCGGGATGCGCGGCGGGCAGCCGTCGATCGTGACTCCCACGGCGGCGCCGTGAGACTCACCCCAAGTGCTGATCTTGAAAAGGGAACCGAATGTGCTGGACATAGATGCGTGGAGATGGTAACGGAAAAACGGCGGAAAAGCAAGCGAATATCACAGAGTTTGCTTGAAGATGCGGTAGTTGTAGTGCAGGAGAAAACCGCAGATCAGCGCCAGGAAGATCTCGGAGCGCAGCAGGCTCAAGAGGATCAGCCCGCCGGCTATGACCATGCCTACAAGGGTGGTTACCCGCACGTTGCGCGTGAGGCAGAGCAGCACGCGCGCGCCGTCCGTGGGCATCATGGGTAGTAGATTGAACGCGCTCCACCACATTGTCACCGAAAACAGAATCTCGAAATAGCTGACAGTCTCCGGCGTGATGCTGCCGATTTGGTAGGCCTTCAGCAGGGGATACAGGTGCGGCAGCAGCCAATCTGTGACGCCGGGGATGGAGAAAAATGGCAGCAGGCATGAGATGCTTAGCCCTGCCAGAGGATTGCCGATCCAAATCCCGAGCGCCAGCCCGCCGAGTAGTCCCAGCAGGATGGACGCCCCCGGACCCGCCAGCGCGATGAGCAGAATCTGCTTGCGCGAGCAGGGTGCGCTGTCGAGGTGCGCTTTGCCGCCCAGCGCGGCGATGCGGATGCTGGCGCTGCCTCCTGTGAGCAGGCGGTGCATGAGGGCGTGCCCGTATTCATGCATGAGCAGGCAGAGCATACCGAAGGTGATAAATACGAGCAGCGGCCGGATGCTGTTTCCCGGTGTGTAGAGGCTGCTCCCCAGCACCAATAGCGCCAGCCATGCGCTGGGATAGATGGTGGTGTGAATGCCCCAAAGGGTGAAGTGGAGGCAGCCGCGTGTTCTCGTATCTTCTTCCATGGCTTTATTGTGACCTGAATTGGCCGTTTTTTCAACTGTAAATACAAATTTTTTCATTTTTTTGAGAAAAAGGCTTGCATTTGCGGGAAAAAAGGAGTAGTATGTGCGTGCCCCCTTGAGGGGATGGAAAATCCGGCGTAGCTCAGCGGGAGAGCGGGTGACTGTTAATCACTAGGTCGTTGGTTCGATCCCAACCGCCGGAGCTCGAAAAGCACCAGTCCATGTGGCTGGTGCTTTTCGATTATATGCGGTCGAGTGAGCGCTGCGAGTATAAAAAAGCGGAGCATGGTGGAGTTTTCTCCTACCATGCTCGGTGTTGGGTGAAGGGGGGAGATAATCTCTTTATTTCTCCATCTTGTAGTAAAACGTATCTTCCTTTTTGTCAAAGCTGAAGAAGTGAGAAACCTCTTGATCTCCATCAGGGAAGGATAGTTGAAATCCGTCCTTTCGGGGGGTGATTTTGGCGCGGTTCCAGTCAAGGTCAGCTCCATAGCGTGTGCAGTATGCATATGCACCCACCTTCGCCCATGTTGTTTCGTTCTTTTGATAGACCCAAAATTGGCAGTGGTATGTGCCGGAGGGTGGGGTGGAGGAAAAGAAGATGACAAGGGAGTGGGAGGGATTCCACACGTAGCTTATCTGCCCCGGTGCTCCGCTGCTTTGCAGCTCTGCTATTGTTTGCTCCAGGAAGGAAAATTCCTGTTGCAGGCGCGCGTCTGTTTCTGTGCCGCGGTATGCAGCCGGTGGGGTGTCTGTGCATGGGGCTTGATCTGCCCATGTGAGGGGCAAGAGGCCTATGCCGCTGATGATAGAAGCTAATAAGGTTTTCATGGTCAGGTTTTGAGTGGGGTTAGACTCTGCTTGTAATAAAGCAGAAAAGACGCCGGTGTTCAATTTTTTTTAAAAGAATTTGCGTCAGCTTTGACCCATGGGAGTTCTCCGGGCGGGCGCGCTGTCAGGGCTGCGCAAAGCGGTGCTGCGTGAGCACGTGGAAGTGGTCTCCGGCGCCGGGGATGGCGGTGAGGTGGGCATCTGCCGGGTTGGTGGGATCCACGCATGGCAGAAGGTAGTCCCGCTGGGTGCAGAGTTGCACGAGATCGCCGGCGTTGCGGGCGGCGAGCTGCTGCAAGTCGGTGAAGTTGACATCTGCCGTGATGTCGCAGCGCCCGGCGGTGGTAATGATCTCTTCTTTGCTGAGGAGAGTGTGCGCCAGGTAGCCGCGCAGGGTGCCGGCGGGGCGGCGGTGGTAGAGGGTGTCATTGGGCTCGCCGTAGTCGATGGTGATGAAGGCGCCGCCCTGCCAATGAGGCTGCCACTGGGCATACCAGCGGTGGTAGCTTTCGTGCACTTCAATCACTTGGCCCTCGGTGCACCAGCGCCGGAAGGCGGAGCTCTCCGGCAGGTCGGGGCAGGGGCGCGCGGCTTCGGTGATCTGCCCATCGCGCACGCTGAGCCCAAGCTCGAGCCACTGGCCGCCGCGGTAGGTGAATTGGCGGGCGGGGAAGGCGTCCGGGAGCTCGTTGCAGAAGATGAAGGCCTTGCCGCCGGCGTGTTTGAGGGCGGCTTCCGGGGTGGCGTAGACGCGCACAAAATGGCCGCCTACCATGGCTTGCAGGCGGCGCAGCCCGGGGGAGCGGTCGACCATGTAATAGCGTGCGCGCAGACGCTCCCAAAAGCTGAGTTGGCGCGCGATGCCCAGGGCGAGGTCGCCATTCCCCCCGCCGAATTCAATGAAGGGCAGGGGGCAGCCAAAGGCGGTGCAGGCCTGCCGCCAATGCGCCACGAGCCGGCGTGCCAGCAGGTCGCTCTGGGTGGCGGAGGTGGAGAAGTCTCCCCGGTAGCCGATGTGTTGGACGCGGGCGCTGTAGTAGCCTTGCTGCTCATCATAGAGGGCTATCTCCATGAACTCTGCCATGGAGAGCCAGCCGCCGCGGGCGAGGATGTGGGGAGCGAGATTCACGGCCGAGCGGAGAGCTCGAGCATGCGCACGAGCGGTTTCTGGGCGCGCAGGCGCAGCTCCTCCGGCAGGCTGACCCGGGGCGAGAGGTCGCGGAGGCAGTCGCGCAGTTTTTCGAGGGTGTTGAGCTTCATGAACTCGCACTCAGCGCAGGAGCATTGGCCAGTGGCGAGGGGGATAAACTCCTTGCCCGGCACGAGCTTGCGCAGCCGGTGCAGAATGCCGCTTTCTGTCACGATGATGAAGCTCTTGGCGGTGCTCTCCCGGCAGTAGCTGATCATTTTTTCTGTGGAGCAGATGTGGTCTGCCAGCAGGCGCACCACTTCCTCACACTCCGGGTGGCACACGACTTCGGCATCCGGGTGCTGCTCTTTCATGGTGAGCACTTGGTCGCGCGTGAATTGGCGGTGCACATGGCAGGCGCCGTTCCAGAGGGTCATCTCACGCCCGGTTTTGCGTGCTGTCCATGCGCCGAGGTTTTGATCCGGCACGAAGAGGATGGGGCGGTCTGCCGGGGCGGTTTCGACGATGCGCTGGGCGTTGCCGCTGGTGACGATGACATCTGCCAAGGCTTTGACTCCGATGGAGCAGTTGATGTAGGCGATGACGTAGTAGTTTTTCTCCTTGTTCGCCTCCAGGAATGCGGCCAGTTCTTCCGCCGGGCAGGAGGCCTCCAGCGAGCAGCTGGCTTGCAGGTCCGGCAGCAGGACGGTGCGCGTGGGGTTGAGGATGCACGCGGTCTCGGCCATGAAGTGTACTCCGCAGAAGACGATGACCTCACACTCAGTGCTGCGCGCGTGCTGCGCCAGCGCGAGGGAGTCGCCCACAAAGTCTGCGATGTCTTGGATTTCAGGGCGTTGGTAGCTGTGCGCCAAGATGACGGCGTGGCGCTCTGCCTTCAGCCGCTGTATTTCTTCTATCAAATCCTCAGTTGCCATGAGCGCAAGCGTACCACGCTTGGCGGCAGCCGTCAACGGTAATCTTCACAAAGGGAGATCACCGGTGGGCGGCTGCCAGCTGTCGCCGGAGGCGGAGCCGGGGCCATCTGACGTGTGGATGGAGGTTTTATTGCCGTTGGTATCCAGCACGGGGCCTGTTTTGCGCGGTTCGTAATCAGAGGGTTTGAGCGGTTTGACCTGAGTGCGCAGTTTGGTGTTCTTTTTCTGCGGGGTGGTGGGCGCAGCGCCGGAGGCGGTGAAATCGCTCGTGTTGACCAGGTCGATGATGCCCAGCGCGTAGAGCACCATGTCGGGCAGGTTGTCTTTCACCAGCTCGTTGATGGGGAAGGACGCGGCACCATATGGGGTGCGCAGGTAGATGCGCCGCCCATCAATGCGGGAGATGGAGGCGTTCTCATACACCTTGCCGCGGGTGGTCGACACATCGCCGATCTGCAGGCCGGGCAGCAGGCCGCGCGCCACGGTGCGCGCCTCGCGGTCTGCGCGGCGGATTTCATGCTGCAGCGCAAGGACAAGCTTTTTCTGCTCTGCGATGGAGGCGGTGACGCGCGCGTTATCCTCGGAGATCTCTTTGAGGCGCTCATCGAGAGAGATGAGCTTTTGGCGCATGTGCAGCTGGCGGTCGGCCTCGTTGGCCTGGTCTTGCATGGCTTCGCGCTTGGCGCACAGCTCGAGGCATTCTTGGTTGAGCAGCTCAAGCTGCGTGGGCACGCGGTATTGCTCCCACTGGCTGTGCAGGTAGAATGCGCCGCCGGCCAGCACGCCGACCACCATGAGCACCAGCGCGGTATCCAGCGCGATCCCCGCCCAGTTGATGCGCTTTTTTTGCGGCTTGCTGCTGCCGGCAGCGGGTTTGTCCGCAGCAGGGGTGGCCTCGGCTGGTTGGGGGGCAGGCGCGGCAGCTTGGGACTTGGGCGCAGCGGCGGGGGCCTCTGCTTTCTTGTCAAGCGCAGGCACGGGGCGGATGGGGTTCACGGCGAGCTGCTCTAGCTTGTTGGCGGGCTCGTGTGGGGGAGTGCTGGAAATGCTCATGGCTCGTTTTGTGCGGCTGAGTTGGCGACTTGGTTTTGCAGCTCGCGGAAAGTGCTGCGGAAGGAGTCGAGGCGAGCCTCGAGCTCGAGGCGGCGCATGTGGATGGCTGTTTCTTGCTCTTTGAGTTTTTGCACTTCAGCGTAGGCTTGTGCGACCTCCTTATCGCGGGCATCGAGGCGGTCTGCCATATCAGGTGTGCTATCGCCGACGCGGTTGATCAGGATTTGCATGTCAGCAATTTCTTGGCGGAGGAGGGCATTGCGCTTCTGCTGCTCATCCAGCTGAGCCACATCAATGCTTTGCGGTTTGCACGCCGACACCGCAGCTGCCGCCGCGAGAATGAAGCATGCGCTGATAGTTGCAGTCTTTTTCACGCCACAATAATCGCTCATTTAGAGCCTCTCGTCAAGTCTGTAATGTGTCACGAAGTAGCGTTTATCTGCGGAGCGGCAAGCGCCATGCGCAGCACGGAGGCATCTGCCGCCGGCTGCAGCGCGCAGATTTGCGCCGGGGTGTACCAAGCCAGGGCGGTGGATTCGGAGGAGAGGACCCACTGCTCATGTGGGGCTTGCAGGAGGTAGCGTATATCGTAGTGCAGGTGGGCGGGCGCGTCTCCGCGGGGCGGGATCTCGTGCACATCCACATCAAAAATGCCGGGGCTCAGGAGGCGGATGCCGGCAATGCCGCTTTCTTCCTCCGCCTCGCGCAGCGCGACTCGCTGCGTGTCGCTATCACCATCCGCATGCCCGCCGGGCTGAAGCCAGCGCCCGAGCTTGCGGTGTAGAGTGAGCAGCGCCTTGTCCCCTGCCGGGTTGAGCAGCCAGGCTGAGCCGGTGATGTGGCCTGCGGCGTGGCTGCGCTCAAAGCAGTCCGGCGTGCTGCACACAAAGCGCATGATCTGCTCTGCCGCGGCGCGGCGGCTCGGGTGGCGGCGGGCGTAGGCCACGAGCTGCCGGTACAAGGGGAGGCGGTGGTCAGTGGGCGGCGTTTGCATGGGGGCTATTGTAAGCGCAGCCGCAGGGGAGGACAAGTTTTTTTGCGGAGGAAGGGAGGGAAAGAAAAGAGCGAAGAAACTTGCATGCAGGCATGATGCGTGCTTGACGTTGGGGGGAGTATGTGCTAGCATGTCGCGCAGAAGATAGAATTCTTTTATCGGCACTCTTTTTTTCTTATGAATAAAGCAACATTCAACTGCACCGTTCTGCGCGATGGTCACCAATCTCTGGCCGCCACGCGCATGTCTACCGAGCAAATGCACGATATCGCCCCCATTCTTGACACCATGGGCTTCTCCGCGCTGGAGACATGGGGCGGCGCTTCCATCGACGCCGGTTTGCGCTTCCTGGGCGAGCTGCCTTTTGAGCGCCTTGACAAGCTCAAGCAGCTGGCTCCCAAGACGCCGCACATGATGCTGCTGCGCGGGCAGAACATGGTGGGCTACACCAACTATGCGGACGATGTGGTGGAGGCTTTTGTGAAGCTGAGCGCCAAGCACGGCATGAATATCTTCCGCATTTTCGACTGCCTCAATGACCCGGAGAACATGCGCACCTCCATCCGCGCGGCGAAAGAGGCCGGCGCCATCGCCCACGGCACGATCTGCTACACCACGTCCCCCGTGCACAACCTCGAATACTTTGCTGCCCTCGGCCGCAAGATCGCTGACATGGGTGCCGATGGCATCGTGATCAAAGACATGGCCGGCCTGATTCCCCCCAGCGAGACGGCGGCTCTGGTGAGCGTGCTCAAGAAGGAGGTGGGGCTGCCGGTGTGGGTGCACACGCATGAGACGGCCGGCTTGGGCGCGGCCACATATGTGGCAGGCATCAATGCCGGTGCGGACGCTGTGGATTGCTCCATTGCCCCCTTTGCCAACGGCACGGGCCAGCCGGACTGCATGCGCATGCTGGCGCTGCTGCGTGGTTATGACCGCTGCCCGGAGGTGGCGCCGGACTTTGAGGCCAAGCTCTCCCAGATCTCGGCCATGCTTCAGCCCATCTATGAGAGCCTCAGCAAGTTCACCAGCCATGCCAATGAGATCGTGAACAGCGATACGCTGCGCTACCAGGTGCCCGGCGGCATGCTCTCCAACTTCCGCAGCCAGCTCAAGGAGATGAACATGAGCGACAAGTTTGAGGAGGTGTTTGCAGAGATTCCCGTGGTGCGCAAGGCGCTCGGCTGGATCCCGCTCGTCACGCCCACTTCCCAGATTGTGGGTGTGCAGGCCATGATGAATGTGAAGTTCGGCCGCTGGAAGAACATCACCCCGCAGTGTGCGGACGTGGCGCTGGGTTATTATGGCCACACGCCCGCCCCGGTGGATCCTGAGCTTCAGGCTCTCTGCGCCAAGAAGATGGGTAAGGACCCCATCTCCTGCCGCCCGGCGGATCTCATCAAGCCCGGCATGCAGGACCTGCGCGACAAGCTCACGGCCAAGGGTATCCCCGCCACGGATGAGAACTGCGTGATCTACGCCATGTTCCCGCAGCAGCTGGAGGACTACTATGCCGGCAAGCGCCCCGAGCCCCCCACTGCCAAGAAGCCGGAGAACTTCGGCG
>JAFLSS010000018.1 GCA_022510805.1 Akkermansiaceae bacterium | reverse complement strand
ATCATCGCCGTGGCGGGTATGGAGGGCGCGCTGGGCAGCGTGATTGCCGGGCTGGTGAAAGCACCTGTCATCGCCGTGCCGACCTCCGTGGGCTACGGCGCCTCCTTCCAAGGCCTTGCCCCCCTGCTCTCCATGCTCAACTCCTGCGCGGAGGGGCTCTCGGTGGTCAATATTGACAATGGATTCGGCGCCGCGGTGCAAGCCTGCCGCATCCTCAACATGATTCGCAAACACCATGAGTAAAAAATTACTGTATTTAGAAGGGGCCTGCGGCATCAGCGGCGACATGACGGTGGCGGCTCTGCTCGACCTGGGCGCCAGCGCCGAAAAACTGGACACCGCGCTGCAAAGTCTCGGCATCAGCGGCTTTCACTACACCATCTCCCGCGGCCGCTCCTACAGCATCTCGGGCTGTGATTTCTGCGTGCACCTCCACCACCCCACCCCGCACCGCGAGGATGCATACGAGCACTCTCACGCCCACTCTCACGAGCACGCCCACGCCCATGAGCACTCTCACGAGCACGCCCACGCCCATGCCCATGAGCACCGGCATTTGGCAGATGTGTATGCCATCATCGACCGCGCACGCATGGCCGACTCCGCCCGCGCGCTGGCCAAGAAGATTTTTCTCATTGTCGCGGAGGCGGAGGCCAAGGCGCACGGGGTGCCGGTGGAGCGGGTGCATTTTCATGAGGTAGGCGCCGTGGACTCGATAGTCGACATCATCGGCGCGGCGGTGCTGGCAGATGATTTGGGCATCGACGGCTGTGTGGTCACGGGGCTCAGCGAGGGCTGCGGCACCATCTTCTGCCAGCATGGCGAGCTGCCGGTGCCTGTGCCGGCGGTGCTGAATATTGCCGAGGCCTACCGCATCCCCCTGCGTCCCACCGCCACACGCGGTGAGATGGTGACACCCACGGGCATTGCCATCGCGGCGGCGCTCTGCACCCGGCAAGAGCTGCCGGCAGCCTACCGCATCTTGCGCACGGGGCTGGGCCTGGGCAAGCGCGACTTCGGCAAAGCGAACTTCCTGCGCGCCCAGTTGCTGAGCCCGGTGGAAGAGGAGGAAGCCGAGCAGATCTGGGTGGCGGAGGCCAATATTGACGACTCCACGCCCGAGGAGCTCGGCCTGCTCATGGACAAGCTGCTCTCCGCCGGCGCGCGCGATGCGTGGTTTGTGCCCTGCATGATGAAGAAGAACCGCCCGGCCGTGCAGCTGGGCGCCCTCTGCGCGGCTGAGCTCCTCCCGCAGGTGGAGGACACCATCCTGCGCCACTCCTCCACCATCGGCCTGCGCAAATACCCCGTGCAGCGCACCACCATGCAGCGTGAGCAGCTCGTGGTGCACCTGCCGGCAGGCGCGGCGGAGGTGAAAAAATCCACCTGGGGAGACATCGTGCGCTACCAGCCGGAATTCGAGAGCATCCGCCGGCTTGCCGAGGCGTCCGGCCTGCCTTTCCGCAGCCTGTACGACCAAGCCAAGCGCGCAGCAGAGCAACAAGCCCCCCCGCCCGCCCATGCCTGATTCCCTTTTCTCCGTGCTGCGAGCCCACTGCTCCGGCGGGGTGGCGCTGGCGTTCTCCGGCGGGGTGGATAGCGCCCTGCTGCTGCACGCCCTGCTGCGCCTGCAAAAGGAGACCGCCTTCCCCCTGCTGGCCTATTATTTTCACACGCCTCTGCACACCGAAGAGGAGACCCGGGCAGCGCTGTGCGCAGCGCGGGAAGCAGGCGCCGAACTGGTGGAGATGCGCTTTGACCCGCTGCAGATGCCGGCGCTGCGCTTCAACCCGCCGGATCGCTGCTACCTCTGCAAGAAGCAGTTGTTCAGCCTCATGAAGCAGGACGCCCAAGCGCGCGGTCTGCTCACGCTCATGGATGGCACCCATGCGGATGACCACAAGCAGTACCGCCCCGGCCTGCGCGCGCTGCGCGAGCTGGGCGTGGTGTCGCCGCTGGCGGCAGCGGGGCTCAACAAGGCCGCTGTGCGCGCCCTGGCAGCAGAGTGGGGGCTGGCCTGCTCATCCAAGCCATCAGCCCCCTGCCTCGCCACGCGCTTTGAGTACGGGGCAGAGCTCACCGCCGAAGCCGTGCGCCGCGTGGAAGCGGGGGAGGCCCTGCTGCACCGCCTGTTTCCCAACCGGCCGCTGCGCCTGCGGGTGCATGGGAATCTGGCGCGGCTGGAGCTGCCGGCAGAGCTCATGCCCCGAGCCCTGGAGACCGCGGGCGAGATCGTGCCGGCGCTGCGCGCCCTCGGTTACCACCACATCAGCCTCGACATGCTGGGCTTCCGCTCCGGCAGCATGGATGAAACCCACCTCCACACTTCCTCATGAACGAAACCACCATCTCTCTCATCCTCGGGCTCGCCGTCTTAGACGCGGTGATGCACACACTCGCCGGGCCGGATCACTATCTACCCTTCATCATGATCGCCAAAAGCCGGGGCTACGGCATGCTGCGCACAATGGCGTGGACCCTCGCCTGCGGCATCGGCCACGTGGGCAGCGCGCTGCTCATCGCGCTGCTGTTCACCTACGCCGCCCACCTGCTTTCTGAATCCGGCATGAACTGGCTCAATGAGAACCGGGGAGACCTGGCCGCGTGGGCGCTCATCGGCTTCGGCGCCGCCTACCTCATCTACTCCCTGCGCAAGAGCTGGCTGCACCGCCACCACACCCACCAGCACGGGCACAAGCTGCTTGAGCAAACCGGGGGCAACATCACCCCCTGGGTCATCTTCATCATCTTTGTGCTCGGCCCCTGTGAAGCGCTGATGCCCATCCTGGCCGCCGCCGTGCCGCTTGGGGTGCGCTGTGTCGTGCTGGCCACGCTCGTGTTCAGCATCTGCACCATCGCGACCATGATGCTCACCGTGGCGCTGGGCGTGAAAGGGCTCTCCCTGCTGCGCTTCCATTGGCTAGAGCACCACGCCGGCGAGCTCGCGGGCGCCACCATCATGCTCTGCGGCATCGGCATCGCCTTCTGCGGGCTGTGAGAGCAGCCCTCCTGCCCGGCGCCTAATCCAGCAGAAGCAGCAGGGCAAATGTGGCCAGCAGCAGGGCAAATGCAGCGTCGATGGCGCTCACGTGCCGCACATAGAGGCGGCGCAGCGGCGCCCACTGCAGCAGGCCGCTCCACAAAGTCCACCCGGCCAGGCTGGCCACAAACAAAGCCGCCACCAGAGCCGGCGTGTACCACGCCAGCCCGGAGTGGGCGCGCAGGGCATCCGTGGTGATGCCCAGGATGAAAAGCATGCACTTGGGGTTGAGGATATTGCACAAAAAGCCCTTGCCGATGAGCGTGGGCACCGGCTCGCGCGCGGCGGCGGCGGCACCCAGCGTGTCCTCCGAGCTGCCCCAGCGCCGCGGAAAAATCTTCCACGCGAGGTAGAGCAGCCAGCAAGCCGCCAGCGGCAGAAGCCACCGCCCCCACCCCCTATCCAGCACCCATGTGCCGATGCTGCACGCCACGATACTCTGAATCAGGAACCCGAGGTTGATGCCGAGCGCCACGGCCACACCGCGCCGAAAACCCTGCGCCAGAGCCGTGCGGAAGACAAAAAATACATCCGGCCCGGGGCTGAGCTGAGAAACCACCAGCGCCCCACAAACCAGCAGGATACTGACAAGCGGCTCACTCATCCCCGCGGAGCCTCCTGCCCGGGCGCCTCACTCAGCAAGGCGAGTTCCTCCTGCATCAACAACTCCGCCATGAGCGGCAGCGGCGGCTCCGGCACCTCCCCCGCCGCGCAGTCGCACACCTCCCCCTGCTCCCCATCCTCCGGCTCAGCGGGGATCAGCAGCTCCTCCGGCAGCTCCGCAGCACAGGCAAGCAGCGGCGCAAACTCCGGCTCGGGCGGCGCGCCCGCAGCCTCATATGCCGCCTCCGGCTCATCCTCCCGAGCCTCCAGCACTCCCTCCGGCAGCTCGACCACCGGCAGCGGGTCCACCACATTCCCCGGCAGGGGCGCCTTGCGCTGGTGGATACGCGCCGCCAGCGCGGGCGAGGTAGCATACGCCCCGCGGAACATCTCCATCTTCGCATCCAGATCATCCGCATGATTCAGCGCGTAGGCCTCGGGAGTCTTGGGCACCACGGGCGAGCCGAACTCCAGGCTCCCGTGATGCGCCGCCACCAAGTGGAGCAAGTGCAGGCGCACCTGCTCAGAGGGCGGAGAAAGCGGCTCCCACGCGCGGCGGCGCTCCTCCGTGCAAACCGTCGACCAGAGTTTATTGATCACCTCAATCCCGAGCGGAATATGCCCCAGCAGCTCCCCCGGCTCCGAATAAGGCATGGTGAGCCCGTGCTCCGGGTAGCCATTCTCCCACATCTTCCCACAGTCGTGGAACAAAGCCCCCGCCAGCAGCAAATCCCGATTCAGCTGAGGGTACGCGCTGCAGAGGGCATCTGCCGTGCGCATCACCCCCGCCGTGTGCTCCACCAAGCCACCCCGCCGCGCATGGTGAAACCCACGCGCCGCCGCCGCCCGGCGGAATCTCCCCTCCAGGCGCACCGTCAGCTCACGGCAGAGCGCGGCCAGCCGCGGGTCACGCACAGTGCGCACGAGGCGGCAAATATCTGCCCAATCGTGCTGCTGGCGCTCGCGCAGCTCCCGCCCGCCGGACAGCATCTGCTCCTCTTCCTCAGGCGAAAGCGGGCGCAGCGCCACATCTGACGCCTCCATGCCGTATTCCGAGCTGCGCCACAGCGCCGACACCGCCACCCCCGCATTCACCTCCAGCGCAGAAAAATCCGGGTACCACGGCATGTTGTCCCATATCTTGAGGCTGAAACTCCCCCCCACATCTGCCAGCTGCACCTCCAGATACGGCTTGCCATTCTTGGTGGTGCGCTGCAGTTTCTGCGCCACCTGCACCAGCAGCACCCCCTGCGCCGCCTCACCGCCCGAGGTCATGCTCTGCAACTGAATCACACTATCGAAAATCATGCGCCCCAGTCTACACTACTTCCGGCGGCGCGTCAATGGGCAGATGCACCTTTTGCACGCCCACCACCCGCACACTCTGCCGATACTGCGTTTTCCCGGCCGGAGAAGCGAAAATCGGCTTGTCAAACAAGCGCTGCGTGATAAAATGGGCGGCAACGAGAGGTAGCGTATGAGTGAGTTGAGTGAGAAACTGTTCGACGAGATATTGCAGGCCCGGCAGCGGGTATATGCCGTGGGGGATGTCACGCCCCTGCAGAAGCTGAATCTGCCGGGTATTGATGCCCAAGTGTATGCAAAGCGTGAGGATCTCGGCCCCATCAAGGCCTACAAGTGGCGCGGCGCCTACAACTGCATGGCTAAACTCACTCCCGAGCAGCGCGCGGGCGGTGTGGTGGCGGCCAGCGCCGGCAACCACGGCCAGGGGGTCGCCCTCGCGGCGGCGCGCCTGGGCTGCAAAGCCCACATCTTCATGCCCCGCTCCACCCCCGCCGTGAAGCAAAATGCCGTGCGCATGCACGGCGGCGACCACGTGGAAATCATCCTCACCGGCGATTCGTATGACGCCGCCTCCGCCGCGGCTCACGAGTTTGCCGAAGCGCAGGGGCTCACGTTCGTACACCCGTATGATGACCTCTCCACCATGGGCGGCCAAGGCACCCTGGCAGATGAAGTCGTCATGAGCGGGCACGGCGCCTTCGACCGCGTGTACCTGCAAATCGGCGGCGGCGGGCTCGCCTCCGGCTGCGCCTGCTGGTTCCGCAAATTCTGGCCTCAGTGCCAATGCATCGGTGTGGAGGGCGAGAACCAGGCCTCCATGAAACTCGCCGTCGAAAAAGGCTACCGCGAAGCCCTGCCCTATGTCGATGTCTTTTGCGACGGCACCGCCGTGCGCATGGCCGGCGAACACACCTTTGAGCTCTGCCGCGACCTGCTGGATGGCTTTGTCACCGTGAGCAATGACGAAGTGTGCCAGGCCATCCGCGCGCTCTGGAACAGCCTGCGCGTCGCGCCGGAACCCTCCGGCGCCATGGGGCTCGCGGCGCTCATGCAGGACTGGGATCGCGGCCGGATCCGCCCCGGTGAAAAATGCCTCGTCATCCTCTCCGGCGCCAACATGGACTTCTCCCAGCTCGGGGTCGTGGCCGGCCGCGGCGGCGCGCGCGAAACCAACCGCCACCTGCGCTACCTGCGCATCCCCATGCAGACCAAGCGCGGCCAGATCCTCAAATACCTCGAGAACATCCCCGAGGGGGTGCAGCTGATGGATGTGCAGTTCGGCCGCACTGAGTCCGAGCTGCAGTATCCCGTCTTTGGTGTGCTGGGCACGGAGGAGCAATTTGCCGAGATCCGCACACGCCTCGCAGAGCATGGCATGGAGGCGCAGGACGTGACAGATGACGAAGATGTGCGCTTCCGCATGATCTCCTACGACCGCGTGCACCTCAGCCACCCTGTTTTCTTCGGCATCGAGTTCCCGGAGCGCCCGGGCGCCTTCCTCGAGTTCATGCGCGCCATGGGTGAGTACGCCAACCTCTGCTACTTCAACTACCGCTACTCCGGCGAGCATGTGGGCCGCGCGCTCGTGGGGCTCGAGTTCGCCTCCCTGGAGGATCGCGATGCCTGCCGCGCCCGCGCAGAGCAGCTGAAAGGCACCACCATCCAAAGCATCCACGAATTAAAGGACGATGTCCGCCGCCGCGTTCTCGGCAGCATGAGCCCGCAGTCATGCTGATCCTCGCCTCCCAGTCCCCCCGCCGCCGGGATCTCCTGCTCCGCGAGGGGGTCAGCTTCTGTGTCATCACCCGCGACACGCCGGAGGTGAATGACGCCTCCCTCCCGCCGGTCGAATTATGCGCCCGCAATGCTGCCGCCAAGGCCGAAGCCGTGGCGGCTGACTTCCCCGGCCACACGATCGTGGGCGCAGATACGCTCGTCTTTTTGGAGGGGGCTCCCCTCGGCAAACCGGCAGATCTTGCTGAGGCGCGCCGCATGCTCTCCGCCCTGCAGGGCCGCACTCACTGCGTGTGCACGGCTGTGGCCGTGGTGATGCCCGGCGGCGAGCGGCGGGACTTCGCAGCCACCAGCTTTGTCACCTTCCGCGCCATGTCCGCACAGGATATCGACCACTATCTTGCAGAGGTGCACGTGCTCGACAAAGCCGGCGCCTACGCCATGCAGGAGAAGAGTGAGCTCATCGTCGAACGCGTCGAGGGAGATGTCGACAATGTCATCGGCCTCCCCGTAAAACAACTCCTTGCCGTCCTCGCTGCCCCGCCCTCATCGAACCGAGGCTGAGGCGCCGCCCCACCTGCGCCCGCGCGTCTGCTTACCCGCAGGCAACTCCCGAGCAGCCATATCAGGCTTCTTCATCATCTTCTTCCCGGCGCGGAAGGGGCGAGAGCTCAATGCGCGTTTGTGTGACGCGGCGCCCATCCGTCCCGGTGACGGTGATGATGTAGTCTTTGATGCGAATCTGCTCATTCACCTCCGGGAGGTGGTCAAGGCGATCCGTGACATAGCCACCGAGCGTGGAAATGCCGGCGTCATTTTCCAGATCCCCCAGGCCGGGCAACTCCTCCTCCAGATCAAAGAGCGCCATGGAACCGCTGGCCATGTACTGCCCGCTGCCGAGGGCGTAAAAGTCCCGCGACTCATCGGCTTCAAACTCATCCTGAATATCATCGCCCACAATTTCTTCGAGCAGATCATCCAAATACACCATGCCGATGGCCACGCCGTGCTCGTCCACCACGAGCGCGCTGTGCGTGCGCTCTTTGGAAAAGAAATTGAGCAGCGTGTCAAGCTTCATGGTCTCGGGCACCATCTTGAGCGGGCGGATCAGGCTCATGATATCACTGCTCTGCAAGCGCACAAGCTTGAGCATATCCTTCACGTGTACCCAGCCCTTCACATCATCCAAATGCCCGTCTACAAGAACAAAGCGGCTGTGCCGGCTGTTGCTCACCCGCTCAAGATTTTCCTCAAACGAGTCATTCACATCCAGCACCTCCACATCATTCCGCGGCACCAGAATCTCGCGCACCGAGCGGTCATTGAGCTCGAGGGCATTCAAGGAAATCTCCGCCTCCGTCGCCGTCACCTCCTTGCTGCGGCCACTCTCCTCCACAATGTGCGCAATCTCCTCAGCACTGTGTGAGTTGTTGGGAGAGTAGTGCGGATCAACGCCGAAGAGATGATGAGCAATGGAGTTGGCCGTGTTGTTGAAAATCTTGACAATCCACGAGGTGTAGCGTGCAAAGCGCACCATGCCGTTGGAGGTGCCGAGCGCGACCTCAAGCGGGTGGCGGATGGCGAGACTCTTGGGCACCAACTCCCCGAGCACCACATGAGCAAAGGTAAACAGGCTGTAGGATACCACGTAGGAGATGACACTCACAACCACGGGCTGCAGGTGCAGGTAATAGCTGAGCGGCGGGGCGATGAGCTGCTTGATGAAGGGCTCACCCAGGTTGCCCAAAGCGAGCGATGCGATGGTGATGCCGACTTGATTGGCCGAGAGGTAAGAGTCCAGATGGTGGACAATGTGCAGCGCGTTGCGGCGTTTTTTCGCCTCGCGGCGCGTGTCGTCCGAGCTGGAGGCAAGCTGGCTTTCGCGCACGCGAGCGCTCGCAAACTCATTGGCCACAAAAAAGGCATTGAGAAAAAGGAAGAAAGCAATACCCAGCAGGAAGAGCACAATCGTCTCCACCGAGGGATAGGACCACTCGACCGCAGCCGCCTGATCTGCCGGCAAAAAAAGATAGTTCAAAAGATCGTCCATACCAGATTAAAGTTTCTCGTACTCGCCGGTGCCAAGCTTTTCCAACACAGTAAAGCCGGCCTTTTTGGCATCACTCAGCGAGACGGGCGCCGTGAGCTTGGGCACATTGACGGCGCTGATGCGCTTACGCACAGGGTTTTTACAATATAAGCAGCGCGTAAGCGGCTCGCGATCCGCCGCGCGGCGCAGCTCAAAGCCACGCCGGCACATGCGGCATGATCGCTCCGGATCCTCCGGATTCTCAGAGATGTATTCGTAAATTGGCATAAGCAAGCGCGAGCCACTCCTCTACAGAATAGCCCGCGCACGAAAGGTTGTCAAGCCTTAGCTTGGATGACTTACCAGCTGGACTTGGTCACCCCCGGGATCAACCCCTGACTCGCCAGCTCGCGGAACTGGATACGAGAGAGATTGAAACGGCGGAGGAACCCATGGCGACGACCTGTGACCAAGCAGCGATTCACCGAGCGGATCGGGGAAGCGTTGCGGGGCAGCATCGTGAGACCCACATAGTCGCCCTCAGCTTTCAACTTAGCGCGAAGCTCTGCATAACGAGCCGCAGTAGCGGCCTTCTTCTTATTTCTTTCAATCCAGCTTTTCTTTGCCATAATCTTGTGCGGCGCTTTATACTATACTGTCGAAAGAAAGTCAAGCAGGAATTACATCTTTTTTTCACTTTCTGCTCATGTCAGAAAAAAAACTCCGTCAGATCACGCAAGTTGACAAAGATGAGGGTTGCCAAATGGGAGAAATCAGATTATAATGCACTCGTATGAAGTTTACTAGCCGATACATACAGGGAAGTTTGGTGGCGATGACTTTGACTCTCGGCGCGGCCGCGCAGGAGGCAGCTCCCGCCCCCGCGCAGCCGGCCCCGCCGAAAGAGAAGCAGATTGTCAACCGCATCGCTGCCATGGTGAATGGGCGCCCCATCACCTCCAGCGAGGTGCGCTCTCGCCTCACGCCCTACATCCGCGAGCTGCTCATGCTCTACCCCAAACAGGGACCGAGATTCAACGCGGAGCTTGTGAAGGCTAAAAAGGCGGTCATGGAAGACCTGATCGAGCGTGAGCTGGTGCTCAGCGAGTGTGAAACGCGCGGGATGATGCTGCCGGATGCCGCCATTGATGAGGAGATCAACCGCCGCGTGCTCTACCAGTTCAACGGGCGGCGCGATCTGCTGCTGGAAACGCTGCGCCAGAGCGGCATGGCTTATAGTGACTACCGCGAATCCGTGCGCAAGGAATACTTGGTGGCGGCCATGCGCAACACGCGCTATGACCGCGGCATCCCGCCGACCCCGGATGAAATCAATGAGGAATACCGCGCCACAAAGTCGGATTACCGCGATATTACGCAGGATGTCATCACCTATGATAAGATTTTCATCCCCGCTGTTTCCTACGATCAGAGCAAGTCTCCTGATGAGCAGTACGCCCTCGCTCAAGAGGTGCGCCGCCAGCTGGATGCGGGTGAGATCTCCTTTGCCGAAGCGGCTCGCAAATACTCTGCCGATGCGCATGCCGAAGATGGCGGCGAGTGGCCGGCCATCAAGCGCGCTGACCTGGCGGTGGAGTTTGCCAACATCGTCTTCAGCCTTGACAACGGCAAGCTCACGGGGCCGCTGCTGGATCCCGCCGGCTTTACCATCGTGCGGGTGAAGAGCAAGAAGCTCGCCCCTGCCCCGCCGCTCAGCAAGGTGAAAGAGGCGGTGGATGACGCCGTGCGCCGCAAGCAGAGCGAGCGCCGCTACCGCGCCTGGGTGGAGCGCCTGCGCGAGAAAGCTGTGGTGCGCACGTTCATTTAAGGCCCGATGGCCGGATCCGTGAGGATCCCCATGTATGCGCGGAACCGCACCGGCACGCTGTGCTGCGTGGGTGGGTTGTGCAGCCGCAGCTGCATGCCCACTTTCTCCCCTTTGCAGGTGAGCATGTATGTGGCGCGCGTGAGATCGCTTTTCTCACTATAGTCGCCACCCAGCACGCGGCTGGTGCACGCGCTGCCGGCCTCATCCAAAAACAACAGGCTGTGCACCGCTGAGGACACCTCGTACTCGAGGCTGAAAAAAACGGCGTCCGGGTCCTCCTCCCCTTCCGGTGTGGGCAGCGGGGTGAAGTAGAACGACATGCCGCCCGCCTGCAAAGCCGCCGCCCGCCGCGGGGCAAACTCCACCGGCGGCAGGGCTGTATACCCCGTGGAGACGCAAATGCTGATGCTCGTGTCAAACTCGATCCACCCGCCCTGGGGGCGCGTGTAAAA
Organism: Akkermansiaceae bacterium; assembly: GCA_022510805.1. Lineage (GTDB taxonomy): Bacteria > Verrucomicrobiota > Verrucomicrobiia > Verrucomicrobiales > Akkermansiaceae > Akkermansia. The sequence continues at coordinate 23,456 of JAFLSS010000018.1, read as the reverse complement.
ATCGTAGACCAGAGTGCGGCAGTTGTCCAGGCATGACTCACAGCCGCGGAAGATACCGACCAGCACGCGCCCGGCGGCATCCATGCCCACGAGTGGGGAAGCAAAGGGCTGCCCGCCCGCAGGGTTCACCAGCGCCGCCCCCTGCTCTGCCTTGAGATGCAGGCGCACCGTGCAGCACACCGCGGCATCGGGCGTTTCCTCCGTGTACAGGCACTCCACACTCTGCGCGCGCAGCTGCACAGGCGCAGCAGCATGCTCTGCCGCCGCAACCACAGGCGCGGCAGCAAGGCCTGAGCACAGGAGGGCTGTTAGGGCTAGTCTCATGATGATTCGGGGGCTGAAGAAGCAGATTCCGGCGGCGGCGCGGGGTCTCCCAGCATCACGCGGCAACGCAGCGGCGCCTCCACCTCCTTGATGGAGGCGCAGGTGGTCACCTCCAATTCCTCATACGGCGCCACATCCCACAGCTCCACATGCGAGCGCTTAGCGCCATCCGCCACCGTGGCGGGAGCAACATCCAGCTCCAACGTAAATGGCGGCAGCTCCGCATTTGTCTCCTCGTGGCGGCCGCCTTTCCACACGCGGCAAACTCGCAGTATATTCACCCCCTCCGGATACACCAGCGTGAGCCCCGCGCGGCGCAGCGTGCCATCCTTCTCCCGATTCTCCTCCGCGGCATTCCCCGCATCAGGCTCACAGCGAAACACCACTCCCCCCGCCGCATAGTCTGCCGCCTCCAGCATGCTCACACGCCCCAGCATGAGCGGCCGCTGCTGCTCAGCCAGCTGCACCTGCAGAGTCTCGTCCACATCGAGCCAAGCGATCTTCTTGCCGCGCAGCAGGAAAGAAAAATATGCAGAGCGCGCGCCCGGCCGCTGCGGTGTCGATTCCCAGCCACCGGACTCACTAACGAGCACGGCTCCCGATGAATCTCGCCCCTTGATGCAGAGGGCACGCGACATCTCACGCACCGACCACTCGGGCGTCTCCGGCAGCACATCCACTCGCAGCACGAGGCGGTGGCGGCTCGCATCATGCGGCGAGGGGAAGAGACAACGCACCCCCGCCAGAGCCACTCGCACAGAGGGCTCGGCCTGGCACAGGCTGCACCCAGCCGCAAGGAACATGAGCAGATTTCTCACACGCATGATCTTAGCATATGCTTAAGCATTATAATCCATCCGCCGCGGCTCCGCAAGCACAAAAGCCCGCCGCGCGGTTCCATGCACTTTTGTTTTGACTAACTGTGCTCTCCTGAAATATGATGTCACATGCCCCGAGAATGAGTCTTTGCGAGCGAGGGGCTCCTTCTCACTCTCAGCTCCTAACCCTTACACATATAACACAGCATGAAACACATTCTCTTCTTTCTGATGGGTGGTCTCGCGGCCATGATGATCGCCACCGCCGGCACAGGCGAAACTTCTCAAGCCCCTGCTCTGGCGCGCAAAGTGGGCGGCTCTGCCCAGCGCCTGCAGGACAAGCAGATGCAGCGCCACAAGGGCGCCACGCAGAACCAGCCCGCAGCAGAGCTTGCCCGCAAGGTTGGCGGCGCCAAGACGCGCCTCCTCTCCCTCGAGCGACGCCGCGGACAAGCATGAGGAGCCGCGCCGCCTCTTCTCTCATTAATCACCAGCGCGCCGGGGATACCAGCTCCCCGGCGCGCCTTTGCATACACACATTACAGCACTATGATATAATCAGAATGAGAGCACACCCTGCACGCCCATCACCTGAGCATCGCGGCTAGCGCGGTAGGCGGGGTTGTGGATGTACTGGAAGTGGGGAACAATTTTGAAGCAATCGTTCACTTGGAAGCTGTACATCACCTCCAACACCTGTTCGCGGCGGTGCCCCTGCTCTTCTTCCTCCTCGCCCCCTACATAGGGAGTCTGCCCTTTGAACACGCCATAGGAAATGCCGAGGAAGTCATCCTCCCGCTTGGAGAACAACTTCACATTGGCGCCCACAGATGCCTCTGCCGCGCTGCCGAGGTATTGCTTGGCGCCAAAGCCTGCGCGGGCATAGAAGGTGGCGCGCTCATCCGGCGTGGTGTACTCCACACTGCCCACAAGCCCGGCATTGCGGCGGTGGCGGGCGCCCTCATCGTCATCATCATCCGTCATGGTGAAGAAGGGGGTGATGCGCAGCACCGCGCTGCCCTCGCCGAAGATGTGGCCGTATTCGCCCACCACGCAATATCCATCGCTCGCTCCGCGGAAAGGATTGTACCCCATCTCCACCCCGGAGCGGCTCACGGCAGCCATCACATAATTGCGGCTGTTGAGCTCCACCTGCACCACAGCGCCGATATTGCTATCCACCAGCGGCAGAATCGTGGAGTTCACGAAGCCGGAGTTGACGAAGCCGGAGAACGTATCGTTGGCAATGCCCACGGCGTCAAAATAGTTGGTGAGATTCACCACACCTGCGATGACGCAGGCGCGCTTGCCCGCAAAGTAATGCATGAGCGCCACCTCCGGCAGGAAGAGGTCGTGCGGTCCCATGATGTCCGGGTGCACACAGGTGGCAGCTCCAAAGCCCTCGGCGTAGGTGCCGCCCTCATTCGAGCGAGCTGAGCGAGAATCCAGCGCCCATGAGCCGGATACCTCTACGCGCAGCCACGTGCCGCCATTCGTTTCATCTTCCATCAAGCGCTGGTTGAGCTGAGCATGCAGCAGGGCAAAGTTGTTGTTGCGGGTTGTGCCTGCCGTCGCCCGGCGTGCGCCCCAGTAGCCATACGCCAAGTCTACCCCCCATTGGGTGCCATACTTGTCGTTGGCTTTCACTTTATAAGCAGGATCCCCATCCTCAGGATTGAACATATTGATGTCCTGGAGAATATCTCCTGCCTGAGGCTTTGAGTCTTCTGCTTGAGCGATAATCGGCATCGCCACAAGGGCAGCCAGCGCTGTTGCAATTATGTTCGTTTTTTTCATGTTGTATTGGTTGGGTTGGAAGAGTTTTCATAGTTAGCCTAAACTAACACAAGGATTGCAAGGCACCCATGGAGCAAGTCACGTTACTTCTTGCCGGGGCATTTGGAGCAGCCGCCGCTGCAGCCTCCGGGGCAACCGGAGCAGCCCCTCTTGCGCAGGCAGGCGTAGAGCGCCCACCCGGCGGCGATGAGAAGGATAGCGATGATGATGCAGTCTCCGGTGTTCATATCAGTGAGCGGTGTGGGGATTGCGGCGGAAGAGGAGGTACAGCAGGGCGAGGGCGAGCACACAAGCAGCCATCTGCCCGGTGGCAAAGGAGCCGGTGCTCACCCAGGTGCCGATCTGGTAGACCAGCAGCGACACCACATAGGCCCAGAGGCACATGTAACCGATGGCGAGCCAAGTCCAGCGCGCGCTGTTCATCTCGCGGCGGATGGCGCCGCAAGCCGCAAAACAGGGAGCGCACAGCAGGTTGAAGAGCATGAAGGAAAGCGCGCTCAGCCAAGAGAAAGCCCCGGCTGCCTGCACATTCTTCGCCACGCCGGAGGTCTCGTCATCCTCCTCCACGCCGGTGATGAACCTGGCCAACGCCGCCCAGAATCCCTCGTCGTCATCCTCCGCCTCCGGCTCTTCCTCAGCAGCAGGGGCAGTAGGCTCAGCCGCGCGCACCTCCGCATCCAGCTGCCAAGCAGCGATGGAAAGCGCCGTGAGGGCATTGCACTTGGGGAAAACGGCCGTCACAGGCAGCGTTTCATCCTCTGCAGGCTCAGCTGCGGCATCCCCCTGCTCCGCCGCATCTTTATCTGCCGCAGCGTACAGCACACCGAAGGTACCCACCACAGTCTCCTTGGCCACCAGGCCGGTCACTGTAGCCACCGCGGGGCGCCAGTCACCCCAGCCGAGGGGGGAGAAGATGGGCGCAAACTGCCGCCCCACATCCGCGAGCATGCTCTGCTCTACCGCCTCCGGATGCTCAGATGTATGCAGGAAATCCATGCGCCAGTTGTAGCTTTTGGAGAACCAGATGAGCGCGGAGGCGAGGAAGATGATGGTACCGGCTTTCCGGGCAAAGGCCTTGCAGCGCTCCATGGCACGCAGGTTGATGTTCGTGCCGCGTGGGATGTGATAAGCCGGCAGCTCCATCACAAAGGGGGTGTACCCGCCGGCAAACATGTGCGTCTTGCGCAGGATAAGCCCGCCCATGATGACAGAGGCGATGCCGGCAAAATAAGCGATGGTGGCCACCGTGGGCCCCTGCCCCACAACGGCGCCGATGAGGGCGATGATGGGCAGCTTGGCGCCGCAGGGCATAAAGGTGGTGAGCATCACCGTCATGCGGCGGTCTTTTTCATTCTCAATCGTGCGGGTGGACATCACGCCCGGCACGCCGCAGCCCATAGACACCAGCAGCGGGATGAACGACTTGCCGGAGAGGCCGATGGCGCGGAAGATGCGGTCCATCATGAAGGCCACGCGAGCCATGTACCCGCAGTCCTCCAGCAGTGAGAGCAGCAGGAAGAGCACCGCCATCTGCGGCAGGAAACCCAGCACCGCGCCCACTCCGGCCACGATGCCATCCCCCACCAGCGAGCAGAGCGGTGCGCTACAGTCCAGTCCCACGCGCCCCAGCAGAGCGATGCCCACGCTCACCGCACTCATCACCACCAGCCAGAGGGCATACTCCACCCGCCCGGCGCGGCCGTCGAGCTTCAGCGGCGAGAGCCCCACGCGCGAGGGCACGCTGCCGTATTGATTCACCCGCTTCATGCCCGGGAACGCGAGGCAGCCCAGCAGGATAAGGCCGTTCACCACATACAGCAGGTACAACACCCCCGTGTGCAGCCACCCCGGCAGGTGCGGGCACATGTACTCCAGCACAAAGGGCGCCAGCGCCAGATAGAGCCAAGAGCCGTTCAGCCCCAGATCATGCAGGCGCCTCAGCGTGGCGGGGAAGACAAGGCACATGGCTAATACGGCGCTCAGGATGGTAAGCGACTCCACGCCTGCCGGTTCCGTACCGATGAACCCGCCCAGCCAGTTGGCCACGACGCCCTCAAAGAGAAAACCATTCGCCCAGTCCGTACACCAGCTTCCCACGGTGCCGATGGAGATGTAGTAGATAGCCCACATGACCGCCACAAAGATAGCCAAACCGCCCACACGGTGCGTGAGCACGCGGTCTACCCGCTCAGAGAGCGTCTCTTGCCGGGCATGCCGCCCCTGCACCTCCCCCACAAAAGCGCAGATGGCATCATAGCGGCCGGAGGCGATGACGGAGGCGATATCATCCTGCGCCCCCTGCTCTACCTTCAGCCGCAGCTCCTCTATATAATGCCGCTCGGCGGAGTCCCTTCCCTCCAGCGCCCACACATCGCCCTCCAGCATCTTCACCGCCTGCAGGCGGCTGCAGGCATACTTGCTGCGGAGAGACGCCAGCGCAGCCTCCACCTCGGCAGAGAACTCCAGCGGCGTGGGTGCAGCCGGCAGCGCCGCCTGCGCCAGATCTACCAGCTCGCGGAGCCCCGTGCGGTGCAGGGCGCTCACCTTCACCACCGCGCAGCCCAGCCGGCGGGAGAGCGCAGCGGCATCTACCCGGGCGCCCTTCTGCTCAGCAAGGTCGATCATATTCAGCGCCACCACCATGGGCAGCCCCGTCTCCATGAGCTGCGAGGTGAGGTACAGGTTGCGCTCCAGATTCGTGGCATCCACCACATTGATGATCATATCCGGCTTCTCATCCAGCAGGTAGCGCCGGGTGATCACCTCCTCCGGCGAGTAGGGCGAGAGAGAGTAGATACCCGGCAGGTCCACCAGCTCCACGTCCTCATGCTCCTTCAAGCGCCCGGTCTTGCGCTCTACAGTCACGCCGGGCCAGTTGCCCACGTATTGATTGGCCCCTGTCAGCTCATTGTACAGCGAGGTCTTCCCGCAGTTCGGATTCCCGGCTAATGCGATGATTCGTTTCATGTTTGCGCAAACTAACTTCATTCCGTTAAAAAAGACACCTCTCACACCAGCAGGATGCACTCTGCCTCCGCCTTGCGCAGCGACAGCTCATACCCGCGCACCGTCACTTCGATAGGATCCCCCAGCGGCGCCACCTTCCGCACGGTCACACTCGCGCCCTTCGTAAGCCCCATGTCCAGGATCCTCTGGCGCAGCGGACCCTCCCCGATCACCCTCGCCACCGTCCGCACCTCTCCCGTCTTCGCCTGCCTCAATGATTGCGTTGTCGTTTTCATGTATGTTAGCATAAACTAATTTCCTCGCCCGGATATTAGTCCACACTAACTCACCTGTCAAGAAAAATGTGAAATTTTTTCAAAAAAACGTCCATCCTTCACATGATGGAAAGCAAAAATTACATAAAGGGAATAAAAATGCCACAAAAAGCGAAAAAGAGCATTTTTCTTACAAATAGGGAATATTTTGTTGACGAGGCGCCAAAATGAGGCTAAACTATCCCTAAAGGGATGAAAATTGAAAACATCAGCAGCCTGGGACCACTGATCCGAGCGAGAAGAAAAGAAGCGCGGCTAACGCTGGAAACGTTTGCCGCCATGCTCGGCTGCAGCCCCAGACTCTTGGGCGAAGTAGAGAGAGGACAACGCAACGTCAGCTTCAACACCGCCCTGACCATCTGCACCTTACTCGGAATTGACATCATCGCAGCACCCAGAGGAGGTAACAAATGAAGATTCGGCGCCAGCGCCCCAGCTTTAGCTTACTGCTCTAACATTAGTTTTCATCATAGTCGACGCTAGAACTTATATAAAAAGTGACATTTTGCGGTTGACTTTTCGGATTCGGAGCACTATGCTTATAGGCGGGTATGCACAGCGTAGAGAAAATAGGTGAAATATTCTCCCGGTACGGGGGCATTATGCGCTGGAAAGAGCTGCAGAATGAGCACATCAACGCCTCTACCCTTCGGAGATTTGAAGAGATGGGACTTCTATTCAAAGTGCGGCCGGGGTATTATGCGTGGGTCAAAGAAGCCACACTGAGCGAGGCTCACTTTATAGCACGCATTTTTCCGGAGGCTGTTCTCTGCATGAGCAGCGCACTTCTGCTGCACGGGTACACTGACCGCGTACCGCGCCACTGGCACCTGGCCGTGTCTCCCCGCGCGAGCCTGAGCAAATTTCGCCAGACCTACCCGCGCGTCAAAGCGCATGTGCGGACAGAGCAATCACTCCGACTCGGCATCACCGACATGGTGATGGACGGCCAATCCCTTCGCCTATACGACCGCGAGCGCACCATCTGCGACTGCATCAAATACCGCAACAGCATGGACAGTGAAATTTTCGCGAAAGCCATCCGCGCCTACTGCGCTGACCCTGATCACAACATCCGCACCCTCATGCACTACGCCCGCACCCTCCATCTCGAAGCCCCCACCCAGCAACTCATCGGTATATGGCTCTGAAAAACCCGGCAGCATCCGACCTCGCACGTTTGTATAATATAGCAAAAGGCAGCGGAATAACATACAATCAACTATTGCTCCTATATTGTCAGGAAGAGTTTTTGAGGCGCTTGTCCTTGAGCGCATATGCAAACAAACTCGTTCTCAAAGGCGGGCTCTTGATATACATGGTATCGAACTATACCAGCCGAGCCACGCAAGATATTGACTTTCTGTTACACGATTACAGCAACGAGGTGTCGCGGCTCCAATATATGCTGGAACAAATTGTACAAACACCTTCAGATAATCCGCATATCAGTTTTACAATAAAAAAACTTACCCCCATAGCTCTGGCTCAGAATTATCACGGAATGCAAGCAAAGCTCGTAGCGCATATTGCCCAATCGGAGACCTCTTTCTCCATTGATTTCGGTGTAGGGGATGTTATTGTTCCTCCTGCTACCTATCGAACATTTCGCACAACCTTCCCGGAAGCCAGGCAGCCGCGAATTCTGACTTATTCTCTGGAAAGCGTCATTGCGGAAAAATACGATGCCATCATTCAGCGCATGGAAAACACCAGTCGAATGAAAGATTTTTGTGACATATATTACCTAAGCAAGGAGTTTTCATTTGACGGCAAAATATTACAGGACGCCATTCGCCAAACTCTCAGATATCGAAAAACCGTGCATGATATGCCCGCTTTCATCCACTTCAAAGGATTGGGCCAAATACGCAAGGTCCAAAAGAACTGGGAAAATTATATTAGGAATATGGATACACCGGACTTGCCAACGTCTCTCGAAGCAGTCATGCAGCAAATAATATCCTTCGTTGAGCCCCCTATTATGAGCTTGTTATCGGAAGAAGAGTATTGTATGAAATGGGTGCCGAATCGTGAGTGGGTAGAGCCCATGTGAGGCAGCGCAGCCGACGCCCATGGGGTGGCATCTCAGAGCCGAGGGGGAGAGAGGCGGGGTTGGAGGGTAGGTCATCCTTACTTCCCCAAGGTGTAGCCTAGTAGGTCACCTGTGTGGGCATCGCAATAAAAATGGCCGTCGCCGCCCTTCGTCTTTCCGCTGCTATCTCCGTTGTCAGCGTAAAATACAAGCACCTCCGGCAAATCTCGCGTAGATATCCATTTCCCCTGGCTTATGGAGAAAAAACCAACCACAGAATAGCGCCCTTTGTAGCGGAGAGCGCCGGAAGGCGCTTTATCCCGCAGCTCATCAACACAGTATTGACTGATATGCTCTTCCGCCTTTTTGATCACATCTGCGCGTGCCTGCACGTCCGCAGATTGGAGGTAAGCGTGGAGAGCTTGGGCGATGGGCGTGCGGTATTTTGCGTAGTGGGAGAGAACGGCGGCATCCGGCGCTGCGCCGTGGTCGAGGAGGAGCTTGGCTATCTCTACCGCGCGCTCGGGAGTGAAGGGCGGCAGGGGGTCATGCGGGTCGGAGAACGCATCCTGCACGTTTTCACTGAGGGGAATGAGAAGCAGCGGGTGAGAGGCCGGGAAGGAGGATACATGGTTAGCGTCTGCGCCTTTGTCGAGCGCGAGGCGCACCAGCTCCACATCCCCGCGCTTCACGAGAGTTTGCAGCAGGGAGCGGCCTGTCTCATCGGGGTAGGCATTGGGATCCACCCCACACTCGAGCAGGAGACGCACAATCTTGCGGGGCAGCAGACCCCAATTCACCTGCTTGCCATGGGCGGTGAAGAAATCGCGCACGCTCTGCCCTTTTTTATCCAGCAGCAGGAGGAACATCTCTGCCTCCATACCCACCTGACCGACGCGCTCAAGAAGAGGCACGCGCTTGAGCACCCCCTGCCCGTGCCAACCGGGGAGTGTGTACCCCAGGGACGGGGCGTCTACAGCTGCCCCGCGCATGAGCAGCAGCCTCACCAGCCGCATGCGCTCGGCGAGCGGCAGGCTCTTGTTCTCCACCAGCAGCGCCAGCGGCGTCTCACCCACCAGCCCCATCTGCTCCCAGCCCTCGGGGCGGGCATCTGCGGCGGCGCCGCGCTCCAGCAGCGACTCGATAAGCGAGCTTTCGCCGAAGAGACAGGCCGCCTGCAGCGCGGTGAAGCCATGCGGCGAGCGCAGCGTGGCGTCCTCCGCCTCAGCCGTGCGGCGCAGCAGCTCCGGCATCTCCTGCTGCCACAGCTCCCAGCCCTGCAGCAGGGCGCTCTGCGGCGTGTACTCCGCGCCATCATCCGACTGCCCGATGAAGCTATTCGGAGGCACCTGCTTAAAATCCCCCACGCGCTCAGCCAGCGCAGCAGCGGCGGCGGAATCCGGGTGGCGCATACCCTGCGGCAGCTTAGTGAAAGCGGAGTCGAGCGTGCCGGTGATAAAATCCTCGCGCTTGGGCCGCAGCGCACCGGGGCGCACATTCACGCCGCGAGCCTGCGCTTGCAGCGCCGTCTCCAGCGGGGACAGGAACTTGGCACGCTCTTGCATCACCCGCGCGCCGCCCTCAGCAGTGGCGTGGAATACATGACGCGAAGGAGTGTACGGCAGTGCGCCGTGGCGGAAGAGCATATCCAGCGTGGCGGCATCCTTCGGCTCTCTCATGCAGAGCTGCACGAGATTGAAGGGAGATTGATTGCACTCCCCCCAGTACAAAAAGACATCGTCCACCTGCTCCGGGTGCACCCGCAGCTCGTACTCAAAGCGAGCGCGCATCTCCGGCTCGGTGTAGCACTCATGCTCAATGGGGCAGCTCTGCGCGTGCGACCACAGGGAATAACTCTGCATCAGCTCGCTGCGGTAGGCCACATGCGGGTCGCGCCGCGCGGGATCGCCCGGTATGTAGAGGTACTCCAGCGGATACCGGTGCTCCTTTTCAGAATCCGGGCCGTAGTGCGCCACATTGGAGCTGGGGAGACGGCGCGGGTAGACAGGCGTCTCTGCCTCTGCCGCCGGGGGCACAAAGCCATCCGTACGGATGCCCACCCCCGCCGCGCGAGCTTGCAGATACAGCTCCAGCGGGTTCAGATAATCATCCTCATTGAGCCCAGAACTGAGGTGCCGATCCTCTGCATGCGGGCTGGTATGCACCTGACAGAAATCTCCACCCAGCAGCGTGTGCCCGGGCAGATAGGGCAGAGCCCCGGCCTCCACCAGCAGGCTCAGCAGCTCCCCATCCTGCATGTAGAACGCAATGGTGAGCGGCGTGCAGAGCCACTTGCCGTCCGCGCTCACTGCCGCATCATTCAGCTGCTCCGGGCGCTCTTTCACCAGCGTCAGCACCCGCTCTCGGGCAGTGGCGGTGGCGGCGGCATCCTGCGCGTCAAACGCACGTGCCAGCGCCGCCATGGCATGCAGCAGCTCTGCACCGTAGCTCGCGTTCCCGCGCTGCGAGAGCTGCCCGGGCGTGACACGCGAGAACCCCGCCGACCAATCCATAGCCAGCGGCTGAGCGGCAGAATTTTTGGGGGCTGTCGCCGCCGGCTCCACCGGCAACTGAGCCTGCACCACACAAGCTCCCCATGCGAGCGCAGCTATATAAATACTCTTTTTCACGACCAATTAACCTTTGATTTTTTTGTTTGGAACCTTGCTCCGGTGCGTTGCCCGGTTTCCCGATCTCCGGGCATCCGGGTGCAGCACCGCGCCGCGCGATTTGAAGAACTCGCAGAGCGCCTTGGCCGTGGGCGTATCGTGCTTGCCGTAGTGAATACGCAGGCCATTGCCCGCCCAATCCAGAGCGTTGATATCCGCACCGTGGTCGAGCAGCAGCTTGGCGATGGCCACGGCATCCTCCGGCGAGGTGGGCGCATCGGGGAAGACGAGGAACACTGTCGAGTCGCAGTAGCGGGAGCGGGACGTCTTCTCCTCTACGGTGAAATGGAAGAGGGCATCCTGCGGCTTGGCGCCGTGCTCCAGCAGGAACTTCACCAGCTCCACATTGCCGACCGCCACCGAAGCTCGCAGAATGTTCTTATTCTTCTCGCCCACCATGTGGTTGGGGTCGAGCCCACCGAGCACCATCTTGCGAACCAAAGCGGGATTGTCGTAGGGACAGCAGTCGACATACCCCTTGCGGAAAAGCCCGCGCTTGGTGAGGTCCTGCTCGCCGAAATCCAGCAGCATGAGCTGCACATCCGAATCGCGCACCATGCGGAAAGCGGGTTCCCAATAGATCTGCGGGAAACCGGGGTCCGTGTAAGTCATCTCCGCATCAGGATCCGCGCCGTGCTCCAGCAGATAGCGCCCCAGGCGCAGCTGCACCTCCTTGGGGGCGCTCTTAAACCGGGAGAGCAGCAGCCCCAGCGGACTCTGCCCCACCACACCCATCTTGCGCCACTCATTCGGGCGGGCATTCACATCTGCCCCCGCCTCCACCAGAGCATGCGCCAGCGCTTCATCGCCGAAGAGGCATGCCGCCTGCAAGGCCGTAAACCCATGCGGCGAGCGCAGCGTGGCATCCCCGGTCTCGGCCGTGCGGCGCAGCAGGTCGGGCAGCTCCTGCATCCAAGCATCCAAGCCCTGCACCGCCGGTCTGTCCGGCTTCTCCGCCGCCACCTTGGAGAGAGAATCCGCGGTGCCGTCATCCGCCGGGGGAAAAGCAGCAGCGTCCCCCGCCTTGGCGGCAAGGGCATTCAGCGCATCATCCTGCCAAGCGCCGGCCGCCATCGGCAGCAGCGCCCAAGCACATATAGTCATAAAAGAGTGTTTCATATCGTCTTTGTGGTGATGGTTAAGTATGGTGTGTATCGATGCTCCCCGGGATGAAGAGCAAGGCCCCCTATAGAGAGGCATGATATCATGGTCAATTACTTCTTTCGCTTTTTAGTGGGTTTAGCATCCGGGTGCAGCACCGCGCCGCGCGATTTGAAATACTCGCAGAGGGCCTCGGCTATGGGGCCTTTTTGCTTGCCGTAGTGAATGCGCAAGCCATCACCATTCATATCCAAGGCGTTGATATCAGCGCCGTGTTCAAGCAGCAAGCGCGCTATCTCCACCGCGCGCTCCGGGGTTGCTTCCAACTGCACTTCTTCTTCGTTCCTATACGGGTTATTCCAAGTCGGGATGATAAAGATAGCTTGGTCGTGATAATTGTGCTTAGGTCCTTTGGGGGGATAGCCTTTTTCAAGCACGAGCTTCACCAAATCCGGATCACTCATCGACACCGCCACCTGAATGACGGTTAGGTTTTTCTCTGCCACAAAGCCATGCGGAGGCACCCCGCGCTCAAGAGCGGCGCGCAGGAAGCGGCGCGAGATCATCCCGCTGAGCCAGATGCTGAGGCCATTGTTCCCGAAGCGCTTGTTCAGATTCTGCTCACCATACTCCAACAGCAGCATGCGCAGCGGCCAATCGTTGACATTCCTCGTCGACAGATTATTGAACAGCATCGACTTATAGCCCCCATAACCGGGGAAAAATCGGCAACCGTAGGTGAAGACATCCGGCTCCGCCCCGTGGTCAAGCAGCAGGCGGCCAAGGCGCAAGCGCTCCTCCAGGCTCAGCGTTGTGTTGTACATCAGCAGAGCTAGCGGGGGATTCCCCATCACGGGCATGCTATCCCACTCTGCCGGGCGGGCATTCACAGCGGCTCCCTGCGCTACCAGGGCCTCGATGAGTGCAGCATCCCCCACCAAGCAAGCGGCTTGCAGCGCGGTGAAGCCATGTGGCGATTGCAGGGAGGCATCCCCGGTCTCAGCCACGCGGCGCAGCAGCTCCGGCACCTCCTGCTTCCACAGGTCATAACCGGCGAACATCGCATCATCTGCCTTGAACTCTGCAAAGCTTTTATGCCTTTCATCCACATACACCTGCAGCGGCTTGGCTTCGGCATCCCCCGCCTTGGCGGCGAGCGCGTTCAGAGAGTCATCCTGCCACGCCCCTGCCACAGGCAGCAGCGCACAAGCCAACAAAGCGATGTCTATCTTCTTCATTTTTGAGGAGGAAAATTGCGGTGTGTATCTGATCCGTTAGACACGGAGCCCGACAAAAGTGTTCAAATAAAAAACGCTCCGATTCGCTCAGAAAAAACGCCGGACATGCAGAGCCGGCATGTTACACTGGAGGCGTTTTCTTTGCTCGCATACAGGAAGGAGCTGACGCCTCATTTCTTACCGACCACCCTCTCCCCCGCCCCGCTTTCGGCAGGGGCACACCTCCGCACCGCGCGCTCCGCCGGCAATAAGACACCCGCAAGCTCAGAGGGCTTGCGGGTGGGGAAAAGGGCAGTCTCTCCCGGCCAAGCAGGCGGGAGAAGCGCAGCGCTTACTGCTGCACCTGCTGAGTGGCCGCGGCATATTCGGCATCCGTCACCGGGGCGCCCCAGGTCGTGTCGTTGGAGCTCGCCTTGGGGGTGATACCGATGTGCGAGAAGAACGAATCCGGCGCCGCGCCGTGCCAGTGTGCCACATGCGCGGGGATCTCCACCACATCACCGGGAGAGAGGCGCCGCGCGGGCTTGCCTTTTTCCTGGTAATAGCCCACCCCCGCCGTGCAGAGCAGCACCTGCCCCACCTCATGCTCATGCCAGTAATTGCGCGTGCCGGGGGCAAATGTCACATTGTACGCCGCCATGTCATAGTCCTTGCCATGCTCAGGCAGCAGCTGCTGCACCCAAGCCTCACCGGTGAAGATGGAGGCATCCGCCGGCCCGCCCAGCGGGAAAGCGTCCGCGTGGCGCAGGCGGCGCGTGATGGTGAGGATGGCGCTCACCTGCTCATCGGTCAGGCCGTTGTTTTTGCCGATGGCGATATGCGCCGCAAGCTGGCTCTCCGTGCCGGGCATCACCGAGAGCGCCGCAATGGTGGCAAGCTCGCGCGTGCGCCAGCTCACGTTGTCGCGGGCAAAGATATCACCAAAGAGATGCGCCTTCAGGAATTCATCAATCGCGGGGGCGAACTCAAAGAGCTTCCCCTGCACCGGCGCGCCCACCAGCTTGGTCTGGTTGGCCGTGCCGTAGTCAAGGCTCCGGCCGGCCGGCGCAGGCGAGGGCGCAGCACCGGGGGCATCATGCTTGCCGGCAGCAGCTCGCGCCTGTGTCTCAGCCATCAGGCAGCTCAGCGCATTCAGGCTGCGCGGGAAGCCGCAGTAGGCATAAAGCTGCACGAAAATTTCCTTGATCTCGCCCACCGAGAGCCCGGCATCCAAGCCCGCATTGATGGCGGCAGACAGTCCATCTGCATCGCCCTTGGCGGCAAGCGCGGAGATGGCGACTAAATTTTCTTCTTGTTGAGTTAAGGGATGAGTCATATCAGCAGATTGGGAAAAAACCGAAGCAGCGCCAGCCCAGAGGCCGGCTATAATATAATGCAGTGGTTTCATGCATGACATCATACCACCTCAAGTCACTTGAAGGCAATCATTTTCTTCGGCCGGGCGAATCAGGGTGTTGCCTTTTGCGGCGTGTCGGCTTCTGCCTCGCGGGGCACGTGCAGGAGGGAGTAAAAATAACTCAGCAAGGCATTGCGCTCAGGGGTCTCTGTCCTCAAACTATACACCGTGGTGATGAAGTCTCTATCCCCGGACCAGTTCACATCTGCCCCGTGAGCGATGAGAATCTGAGCGAGCCGCACGGCGCGCTCCGGCGTGTAGGGCAGCTCCTCCGGCGCATCAAAGGGGCTCAGCCCCCCCACGCGGATGTAGTAAAGCACCTCCGGCGGCAGCTCGGCGCCGCATTGCAGCGCAAGCTCCACATTCTCCACATCTCCCGTGCGCACCAAGTGCAGCAACATGGGCCGCTTGGCCTTTTCGCTGGTGAGCCCGGAGGCGTCCTTGCGCCGGTGGACGCGGGGGTCAGCCCCGCCCTTGAGCAGGCGGCGGATGACAGATGAGCTCAGGCACCACCAGGGGATAAAGATGTCCCCGGCGGGCAGGAAGCGCTTGCTGTAATCCTGCTCGCCGAACTCGAGCAGCAGGAGGTCGAGCTTGTTGTGCGCGCGGAGGGGAATCCAATGGCGATTCCCGCCGAAAAGCAAGGGGCTATACTTCTTGTGCCAGCTCGTTTTCTGCTGATTCCGAGACACACCCCCCGTGCTCGTGGCATACAGAGCCTCCGCATCAGGATCCGCTCCATGCTCCAGCAGCAGGCGCGCCAGGCTCAGCAGCTCCTCCTCCGGCAGCGCGGCATCTGCCGCCAACATGCTGAGCGGCAGTTCGCCCACCACTCCCAGAGACTCATGATCTTGGGGGCGGCCATTCACAGGAGCGCCGGCCTCCACCAGCGCGCGGATGAGCGCCGCATCCCCTGCCAGGCACGCCGCCTGCAGCGCGGTGAAGCCATGGGGCGTGCTCAGCGTGGCATCCCCCGTCTCCGCCGTGCGGCGCAGCAGCTCCGGCACCTCCCGGCGCCACCACTCCGCCCCCGCCAGCAAGGGGGAGTCCGGCCCCATATCACCCAGGGTGCGGATCAGCGTCCTCTCTCCGCGGTTCACCCAGCGGCCGGCAGGCAGTGCCTCCACCGCCTGCACTTTG
This sequence comes from Akkermansiaceae bacterium, assembly GCA_022510805.1. GTDB lineage: Bacteria > Verrucomicrobiota > Verrucomicrobiia > Verrucomicrobiales > Akkermansiaceae > Akkermansia. Next base: position 7,657 of record JAFLSS010000018.1, on the reverse strand, counting down.
GCCGCCGCGGCGCTCAGCGCTTCATCCTGCCATGCATCGGCCTCAGGCAGCAGCATGCCGGCAGACAGCAGAGGGATCATCAAAAACCACGGCTTCATCTCATCTTTTCCCGGTTAAACGTTTTCTGCAGCAGAGCAAGAGGGCTCCGCAGGCGGGAGATGCGAGCACTGTATGTTGTCTTCATTGTCGGGAGGTCGTTGTTTTCACCAGCAGGAAAAATGAAGTTTATTTCGCGGGAGCGGCTGCCGGGCGGTGCATCCCTGCGGGCACCTCATAGAAGGCGTCCCCCTCATAAGCAACCGTGTAGCGGAGGCTCCGCAAGCGCTCGCGCTCGCTGGCATAAGGCAGCACATTCACCCCGCGCGCCCGCGCCTGCAAAGCGGCTTCCAGCGGGGAGATATAGAGCCGGCGCTCCTGCATGATGCGCGCCACCACCCGCTCCCCGCAATCGGAGGGGATGATCCACCCGGCGGCCGCAAAAGGCAGCGCCCCATGGGCAAAAAGCAGCTCCAGGATCTCCGGGCTCCCCCCGTCCCACAAGCACATCTCCACAGGGCCATACGGGCTGTCGTCGCAGCACTCTCCGGCGTACTCGTACACATCATTCACCTGCTCCGGGTGCTCGCGGATCTCGCGCTCCAGGAGAGCACGCCCCTTCAGGAGCGCGGCGTCATCCCCCTTCTGCCGGGAGGCTGCCTCGCGGAGCATGATGATAAAGGCCTTGATCAACTCGCTATGGTACACCTCTGCCGATGCGCGCCGCGCCAGGTCACCGGGGGTGAACACATAGAGCAGAGGTATCGTGAATGGCGCTTCCTGCATGGGCAGCAGCTCATGCGGTGCGCGGCGCGCGGCGGCCGGCGGAGGCTCCTGCGCCGCGCCATCCTGCCGGATGCTCACTCCGGCGGCGCGCGCTTGCAGGTAGAGCTCGAGCTCCCCGTAGGGGATGCCGGTGGGGCAGGTCAAGTGGCCGGCGAACGCGACGAGCTCCGCCCCCCGCAACGCGTGGGGGCTCTTGCGCACGGCAGCCCGCTCACTCGTATAACCTTCGGACGGGTGGAAGAGAGTGAGCGCCGGCAGATAAGGCAGCGCGCCGTGCTTCACCAGCTCCGCCTCCAGCAGCGGGTCATTCAGGTATAGGGCCATGGTGTAGGGGCTGCACACCCATTTGCCATCGGCGCTGGTGGCCACATCATTCAGCTGCTCCGGGTGCGCCCGCATGAGCTCCACCACCCGCGCGCGCGCCGCAGCGGCGCCGGCGTCCTGCGCATCCACACAGCGCACATACTCCGCCATGGCTTCCAACAGCTCAGAGCGATAAGGCGCGGCATCCGCACGCCGCGCGAGCTCCCCCGGCAGCACCGAGGCGAACCCGGCGCCCCAGTCGATGGGCGCCACCGAGGAAGCATCGGCCGCCAGCCGCGCGGCCAAGGCAGGGTCCTGCGCCATCTGCGCCGGCGCCGAGCCCACCCCGCACACAAGAGCCATGATCATCAGAAACGAACGCATATGCCTCCTTATTTTTTACGTTGTTTTGCAGGGCGAGCATCCGGGTGCAACACCGCGCCGCGCTCTTTGAAAAACTCACACAGAGCTTTGCCGATGGGGCCTCGATTCTGCCCATAATGGATGCGCACTCCATTGCCCTTACGATTCAGCACATTGATATCGGCGCCGTGGTCAAGCAGCAGCCGCGCGATCTCCACCGCACGCTCGGGCGTGTACGGCGGATCCTCTGCGTACCGCGTCCGGGTGCGGATGTTGAAGATAGCATGGTAGACGCGTCCATACGAGCGAACATCGCTTGTTTTGGCTCCGCGCTCCAGCGCCAACCTGACTCCCTCCTCATCGCCTTCTTCCACGAGGTAGAAAATCAGCGGCCCGCGTTTTTCGCAGGCAAATTGGTTGGGATCCAGCCCGCCCTTAAGCAAGCGGTGCACGACAGCAGGCCGTGCGTTCCACCAGGTAAAGGGGAAACGCTTGTCGGGGTGAAAGCGCTTGCTGTAATCCTGCTCCCCGTATTGGAGCAACAGCAGGTCCAGCCGCTGCGCCTCATCATTCAATACCTCGCGAGTCTTGTAATCAAAGATGAGCGGCCGCACTCTCTGCCCGAACGTCCGCGGCGTGCCGGCAGCAACGGGATATACAATACAAGCTCTGCGTATCATGACATCCGGTGACGCCCCATGCTCAAGAAGCAACTGCGCCAAACTCAGCACCTCATCCAGCGTCAACCCGGTATTGAGAGTCAGCATCCCCAGCGGCGAATTCCCCACCCATCCCATGCCCGACTCCGGCGAGGGGCAGGCATCCACAGGAGCGCCGGCCTCCACCAGCGCGCGGATCAGCGCCGCATCTCCCGCAAAGCAAGCCGCCTGCAAAGCGGTGAAGCCATGCTCTGAGCGCAGCGTGGCATCCCCCGTCTCCGCCGTGCGCCGCAGCAGCTCCGGCACCTCCTGCTGCCACAGGTCAAAGCCGTGCATGAATCCACCGGCCTCAAACTGCGCCAGCGTAGGATATTGTTCCACCTCCTCCTTATTGCTGAGCAGGTGAGCGGAGGAGAGCTGTGAGGCATCGCCCACCTTGGCGGCAAGTGCCGAGCAGGCGGAGTCCTGCCACGCCCCGGCGAGGGGCGCCAGAGCAAAAACTAGAGAGAATAAGAAATGACGAGTCATGGAGCGTGTTGTTTCTATGAGCATCTGCTGTTGTTTGTATAGGGAAAGAAGAGTCCGGCTCCGAGCGGAAAAGCGAGGCGGTATAGCTGTTAATTCCCTCCTTGTCATATATGGGAAACAAAAAAGCGAGACACTGTTCAAATTTTTTCTCAAAAAAACCTGCACTTCTATCCTTGTCAATCAGCCGAGAGTATGAGAAACTGGGAGGCATGATCAGGACATTAGGCATTCTGCTCGCGGCGGCTGCGGTGGGGAGCGCTTTTGAACCGGCGGAGTGGGCCGACTTCCGCTCCTCACGCGCCGATGGCCGCTTTGTCTCCTCCCGGGGCGCGGTGCAGGGGCTGCTGGAGGATATCCACCCCGCATGCGCCTTTGACCCCGCTATGCCGGCGGCAGATTTCCCCGCCTGGCAAGCCCGGCTGCGCGAGGCGATGCGCGGGCTGATGAAATTCCCCACAGAGCGGCCGCAGGCTTTGCCCCGGCGGGTGGCGACAGCCCGGCGCGCGGGCTACCGCGTGGAGAAGTGGGAGGCCTACCCCCTGCCCCACACAGCGGTGCCCTTCCTGGTGCTGATCCCTGATACCGCCTCCGGCCCCCTGCCGGCGGTGCTCTGCCTGCCCGGCTCCGGCCAGCCCAAGGAATATCTGGCGGGAGAAACAAGCGCAGATCTCTCCCTCCCGCCGGCGGAGGCGCCGGGGGAAAACGCCATGGCCCTGCACTATGTGCGCGAGGGCTGGGTGGCCGTGGTGGTGGACAATGCCGGCACGGGCGAAACAGGCGATGCCGAGCAAGCCGCCGGGCGCCGCGGTTATGATGATGACAACCTGGCGCGCTTCCTGCTCGAAATGGGGTGGAGCTGGCTGGGCTACACCGCCTATGCCGACCAGTGCATCCTTGATTGGATGCGTGAGCAGCCCTACATCAACCGCGAGCGCATCATCCTGAGCGGCTTCTCCCTCGGCACAGAGCCGCTCATGGTACTCGGCGTCCTCAACCCGGATATCTTTGCCTTCGTCTACAATGACTTCCTGTGCCGCACGCTGGAGCGCGCCCGGGTGATGACCCGCCCCGCGCGCAACGGCTCACGCCCCGCCCCCAATTCCATCCGCCACCTCATCCCCGGCTTTTGGCTGCAATTCGATTTTCCGGACATTGTGGCCGCCCTCGCGCCGCGCCCCGTCATCTGCACCGAGGGTGGCGCCGACCGCGATTTCCGGATGGTCGCGCAGGCTTTTCAACTGGCCGGCGCTCCGCAGAATTTCAGCTATCACCACCAACCCCGCTTCGCCCATGCTAAGCGCTGGCAGGGCGACAACCTGCCCACCGGGCTGGATCGGGATGCCTTTTTCCGAATGGTGAATGTGGACCCGCGCCACCACTTTTTCAAAAAAGACCTCGTGCTCCCCTGGCTGCGCGCGCTGCTCGTCCCGGCGCAGCAGGAAGCACAGCCCTGACGCCGGCGCGCATAGCAAGCCGGCGAGACGGCGCCGCCCGGGTGCATGGGCTTGCTAACTGAGTCTCCGCACCATCCGCGCCTCACATGCGTACAAAAATTACCCCTACCTTCGGGTTGTTGCCCGAGGTAGGGGTAATCCGTTTCGATGATACCGAACGCAGCCGCAAACGTTAGGCGTTCCCTGTTTCCTTGCTGCGGAACATAGCGAAGATCATCGATATGATAAAACAGATACCCGCTGCTAATAATGCAAAACATATACAAAACGCCATAGCATCCGCCTCCTGCGAAGAAGCCTCTTCCGCCCCAGTAGGACCTGCCGTTACATTACATATTGCTACGAACAAATAGGGCACCAGCCAGCACATGGGCAGTATTGCTGTTTTACCGATATCATGCATGCGGCGCACCATCATTGTTGTGTAAACAATCGGCACAAGTATAAAAACCGCATTAATTGAGTAGAACGAAGCCACCCCTGCACCATTCTCATTACCGAATACTTGCCCGATGATGATAAGGAATGCCAAGGTCATGACAACATAGAGCAGAGTCATAATCCAAAACGCGCTGCGGCACGTTTTGCCGTCAAGGGTGATCCGCAGATCAATGTATTTTTGTATATTCATGGTTGTATTGTATGAAGAAAGAGAATCTCCCGCTGCGGCAGCTCATGATAAGAAACCCCGCCCTCCGCAGCGAGGACACACATACCCCACAGCATTCTTGCCCGAGCCGGAGCATGTGGGACATACCTGTTTAGGCGTCCCCCCGGAACCGGCTTGCACCACCGTGGCACCTGCCCCTCCTTAGGATTGGGTCCCCACTTGTTGGTACCCGGTACGCTGTCCTTGCTCAGGAATGCAATGAGCCCACCGACATAGCCTAAACTTACTAACATGACTAACGTCCCCACGCTGCTATCTGTATAGGCATCTTCATCCAAAACTATTCCCAGAATAGCGAGCAAAATATGCGCTCCGACCAAAAGGCATTTGATCTCGTCCCTCAATCCGGCATCCTGTGAGCGGCGGACAATCAATGACAATTCAAACGGCAGGAGCAGTATGCTCAGCACAGCAGCAGCCCCTTCCGCATCCTCAAGCATACTGCCCCCAACCAGACCGATTACTACGAACATCAAGAAGGTACACCAGAACGTCCTGCGACGCAGGCGCCCCTGCCAACTAACGGAAATACTAATATCAAAGTTTGACATAATGGGATAGATTATTTTTAATTCTCAAAGCATTGTCCCCGGCCTCCACAGTTCGGGCAAATGCTACCGGCGGAGTTGACTCCTCTACCTTCACACACACCGCACACCACCTCCCGGCGGACACCTTTTCCGTGGCAACTCGGGCAAAGTATGCCGTTTTGACCCATTCCTCTACCCTGACATTGCGGGCAGAGAGACCGCTGACGCTCCTCCTCTCTCAGACGGGCTTCTTCCTCGGCCTTAATTTTCGCCTGCTCATTCTCAAAAGATTGCCGCATTTCGTTTTCAATGTCCGAGTTGCTTGGTCGGCGGCTGCGGTATATTCTCCTGACCACATAAGCAATAGCCAAAATTCCAAAGAATATAGCTTTCCCGATGTTCACTGCGGTGTTATCATTTCCTGCACACCAATGTTCAGACAGCGAACATACCGCTGAAGCATCAGAGATGAAAGATTCACACAGCGTCAGCACATGTGAAGTTATAATACCGCTCAGCATCAAGTCTACTCCTGATAATTTATTGATTTTCATTTCATAGATATCATTATTTACTCTGCCCGGATCCATTGCAAACGGGACACACATACCCGGCTGCATTTTTGCCGTGGCCTTGGCACACCGGACACACCAGAGGCGAAGTTGCCACAGGGGTGCCACTCTGCGACTTCTGAGCATACTCTCTGGCCTGTTTGGCCCCCTGACTACGAGCCTGAGCCAAAATATTTTCTCTCTCCTTCTCTTCCTTTGTTTTCTCGCCTTCATGAGATTGCAAAGCCTCCCACATGATCAATAAAAATACGGCAAAGAAAGGCCCGGCTAACAAGAAAGCGAACGTATCTTCCAAATCTAACTTTCCACCACATGTACATCCAATCAGCATAATGACATACATGATGCACGTTAATTTAGCACACCGTCTAAACTGTCTTTTGAGGTAATTCATACGAGATAACTTCTACGGTTTTACTGCGCATAAACACTTTCAGTGCGACATCAATTCATCCACTCAGCGATGATTGTAGCGTTTTAAATTCACCTGTCAAGCTTTTTGCGAAATTATCACTTAAGATTACCACATGAATACCCCCGAACAGAATACATACAAAGACAAAATACGAACAATATAGCAGGCGCCACAAATCAGGCGAGGCGTTGCCTGTGGCGGAGCGGGAACCGCAGCACCTGTGGAGAAAAGAGCAACGAGGCAGCAAGCTGTCGGCGCAGCAGAGCTTACTTCAACAGGTCTGCAACGACACCGCGCGCGGCGCGCACGCTATTTGAGCAAATCCGCAAACACCCCGACCGCCGCTCGCAGGCTGATGCGCTGGTTGGCCGCATACGCCTGCCCGGCCGCCTTGCGGATGGCGCCCACATCCCCCGGCGCCCGCAGCCAGGTTTCAATGGCCGCCAGCATCACCGCGCCCGCCGGGTACATATACTGCTGCGTCATCAGCATGGGGCGGCTGCGCAGCCGGTGCAGCCGCGGCTCAAAATACTCCCGGCTCATGCAGCAAAGCACCATGGCATCCGCCGCGCGCTCCGCATTCTCCGCCGGCTCCGGCAGCTCCGTATCCATGAGCCCATTGTGCCCCAAATACGCCACCAGAGCATACCTGCCACTCACCAGCGCCGCCTCGAAATCCCGCAGACATGCCGGGAGGCACTCCCCGCGGTAGGCAAAGATGGTGAGGGTGGCGCTCTTATCCTTGCGCGTGCTCACCACCGCCTGCAGCACCTCCGGGTGCTGATCATCATATGCCTCCACCACACGCGGCGCCTGCCACCCCGCCGCGCGGCGCACCACGCGAGGCAACGCCTCATCACAACCCCAGTACAAATTGCCGCGCAGGTCATCCCCGCGGCCGATGGCCGGCGGCACCGGGGCGATTCCCTGGTGCTCATTATCACACAAAGCCACAAAGACAGCCACCTGCCGCCCCTCGCCCTGCGGCAAAGGCGCGCCCACAGCAGCCCCCGCGGCCAGCATACTGCATATTACCCATCCGACTATCTTCATGGCAGCCACATTAGCACACCCTCCCGGTGCGGATCAAGCAATTTCACACCGCTCTGCTCATAAAAGCTTGATTGTCGGGCAGAATCTGCTACAATACGGCGCAGCGGGCGCAGCCCCTCAATTTCTTCACTATTAACCCTAATCATATTATGGCTAAACTCACTGTACGTGATCTGGATGTAGCAGGGAAAGAAGTCCTCATGCGCGTGGATTTCAATGTTCCCATGAAAGACGGAGTCATCACCAACGATGCCCGCATCGTGGCGGCTCTGCCCACCATTAAGCACC
>JAFLSS010000017.1:32653-34575 GCA_022510805.1 Akkermansiaceae bacterium | reverse complement strand
CCAGCCCGGCAATCACGCTGCCCAGCGCGCCCTCCATACCCGCCACGGCGATGATCACATCCGCCTGGCGGAGCGTGTCGAGCCTGCTCAGCAAGCGGTGCAGCCCGGCCACTCCCACATCATAAATGCGCAGCACATCCGCGCCGAAAAACTCCGCCGTGCGCGCGGCTTCCTCCGCCACGGGCATGTCGGCCGTGCCTCCGGTGCAGACCACGAGCTGCCCCGGCAGCGCAGGCGGCGCCTCCCCCTCCAGCAGCAGCGTGCGCGAGCTCTCATCGTACTCGACCGGCAGGTCGTGCTCTCGGACGTGGAGAAATTGCTCTGCCGAGCACCGCGTGCCCAGCACCGCGCAGGAGCTCTCCCGGAAAGCACGCAGTATTTGCACGAGCTGGTCGGGTGTCTTGCCCGGGCAGTAGATGGTCTCAGCCGTGCCGGTGCGCCGGCCGCGGCTGAGGTCGAGCCGCGCAAAACCGAGGTTTTTCTCTTCGTCTGTCATATGCGGGAAAAAAGATTGGAACACACGCCGGCTGCGATAGCAAACAGAGTGACATAGGCAATATAGCACAAAAAGTTGCGCATGCCCAGCACCATTTTCAGCGCGCTGAGGTTGGTGATCTTGGTGCCGGCGCCGGTGAGGGTGAATGCCACGACGCCGCCGAGGCTCAGGCCGAGCTGCATCCACCCCGCCATGAGGGGGGTGGCGCCGCCGCCGCACACGTAGAACGGGATACCCACCAGCGCCATGCCCACCACCTCCGGCAGGTGGCTGCTGCCGGCGCCGGGCAGGTGGCCAAAGGCCGCATGCGGGAGCAGGTAGAGAAAAGCGGCTGCCAGCAGGACGCCTGCGAGAAACCACGGCCCTGTGGCGCGCAGGTTGCGCCACACGTTGAGCAGGTAGCGCCGCAGCGGGTCGGGGTGTACATCGCGCGAGACGCCGGGCTCTCCCACGCCTGAAAAACGGAAGAACTCATGCCCCCGGCGGCTTGCCAGCCGCACCAGCAGCCCGGCGCCCACGCCGCAGAGAAGGCAGCTCACCAGGCGCGCCGCCAGCACGCCCTCGCCTAGTGAGGCGGTGTAGACCAGCAGCTGGGGGTTGAGCAGTACGGAGCTCATCATAAACGCGGCCAGGGTGTCCTGCCGCGCGCCTTGGTGTGCCAGCGCCGCGGCGATGGGGATGGTGCCATACATGCACAGCGGCGAGGCGATGCCGATGGCCGAGGCGAGCACGAGTCCGCCGGGGCGCGCCTGCACTCCGCCGAGCAGGCGGTGCAGCTTCTCCTTGCCGAACACAGAGATGGCGGAGCCGAGGAGGATGCCCAGCGCCCAGTAAGGCAGGATCTGCAGGGCCTGGTCGGCAAGGATGCTCAGGTATCTCATGGCGGGAGAAGAAAAAAGAGTGAGGGCGGAGATGGGGGTATCATATCTCTTCAAGCCACTAGAGGTCAAGCCTTTTGCTGAGCAGTGCCGAGTTTTGTGCAGCGCCGGGGATGGAGTGGGGTGTAGATAGTGAGGTGCGTTTTGCGTTCTTTATTACAGAGGGTGAGAGAACGCCCGCGCCTACTATGAAAAAGATGCTTATTTTGAGTTTGTTGACAGCCCTGCCGCTCGTCGCGCAGGAAACCGGTGCCGCCGCTCCTGACATGCCGCAGTCGCCGCAGGGAGAGCGCCCCGCAGCCGGTGATCGCCAGGTGCAACGCGAGCGCCTGATTCAGAAATTTGACGTCAATAAGGATGGCAAGCTCGACGAGCAGGAAAAAGCGGCCATGGAGAAGTTCCTGGCAGAGCGCCGCCGCGACCGCGCCGAGGGGCAGGGCAAGAACCGCCGCCCGCATGGCGCGGAGGGGAAAGAGGGCAAGAGGCCGAGCCGTGAGGAGATTCTCAAGCGCTTTGACAAGGACCAGGATGGCAAGCTGAGCGAGGAG
>JAFLSS010000017.1:0-32553 GCA_022510805.1 Akkermansiaceae bacterium | reverse complement strand
CGCTTTGACAAGGACCAGGATGGCAAGCTGAGCGAGGAGGAGCGCGCCGCCATGCGCGAGGAGCTCGGCAAGCACCGCCGCCGCCCGCACGGCGCGGAGGGTAAGCCCGGCTGCGAGAAGCCGAAGGCTCCGCAGGAGTGAGCCCCCGCTCGCCCGGTGCATGATTTTCTATGCTGATATGACAATAGACATGAGGCCGCGCTCTCCCGGAGGGCGCGGCTTTCATGCCGACTGCGGGCAGACACCGCAGAGGCTAATTGATTGACAAATGTGTCAGAAAATGCTTGCTTATTGAGTGTGGAGAGGGTATAGTCTCGCGCGCAATGAGCACAGCAGCATATACAGCCGGCTTGGATATAGGCTCGACCACCATGAAGATGGTGGTGTTGCGCGGCGGGGAAATGGTGTGGTCGCGCTATGAGCGGCATTGTGCAGATGTGGAGGGACTGCTGGCTGAGTTTTTGGAGCAGGCGTCAGCGGCGGCGGGGGAGGAGCCCCTGCAGCTGCAGCTCACGGGGTCTGTGGGCATGGGCGTGGCGGAGTCGCTGGGGCTGCCCTTTGTGCAGGAGGTGGTGGCGGCGACTCATTATATGCAGCAGCGCCAGACGGGTGTGGCCACGATGATTGACATCGGCGGGGAGGACGCCAAGGTGGTGTTCATGAAGGAGGGGGCAGTGGCGGATCTGCGGATGAATGGCAACTGCTCCGGCGGCACCGGCGCTTTTATTGACCAGATGGCGGCGCTCATGGGGGTGAGTGTGCCGGAGCTCGGCGAGCTGGCGCTGCGCGCGGAGAAAACATACCCTCTCGCCTCGCGCTGCGGTGTGTTCTGCAAGACTGATATTCAGAACCTGCTGGCGCGCGGAGCGGGTAAGGAGGACATCGCCGCTTCGGTGTTCCGCGCTATTGCTGTGCAGACCGTGACAACGCTGGCGCACGGCAGTGATATCTCCCCGCCGGTGTTGCTTTGCGGCGGGCCGCTGCGGCACCTGCCTGCGCTGCGGCGGGCGTTTGCCGAGTATTTGCACTTGGATGAGGAGCGGGATTTTGTGCTGCCGGAGGAGGGGCACCTGCTGCCGGCGGTGGGGGCGGCGCTCAGCCCGCAGGGAGAGCCCGCCTCGCTGCGTGAGCTGGCGCGCCGCGTGCTGGCCGGCCGCGGGGAGGCGGCTCATGCATGCCCCCGCTTGGCGCCGCTGTTTGCTGACCCGGAGGAGCACCGCCGCTGGCGGGAGGAGCACGCCCGCGCGACCCTGCGCCGCGCGGAGCTGAGCCCGGGTGTTCAGAAGGCGTGGCTGGGGGTGGACTCCGGCTCGACCACGACCAAGGTGGTGCTCATAGATGAGGAGGGCGCGCTGCTCTACAGCGCCTACCGCTACAACGACGGCCAACCCCTCAGCGCGGTGTCGGCAGCCCTGGCCGAGCTGCGGGAGCGCTGTGAGGCGGCGGGCACGCGGCTCCACCTCTGCGGCAGCTGCTCGACCGGCTATGGTGAGGATCTCATCCGCGCGGCTTTCCACCTCGATGCCGGTATCGTGGAGACCATGGCGCACTACATGGCGGCGCGCCACCTGGAGCCGGAGGTGAGCTTCATCCTCGACATCGGCGGGCAGGATATGAAAGCCGTCTTTGTGCGGGAGGGAAGCATCCACCGCATGGAGATCAACGAAGCCTGCTCATCGGGCTGCGGCTCCTTTATCAGCACCTTTGCGCAGTCCCTGGGGCTCAGCCTCCGGGAGTTTACCCGCGCCGCCTGCTACGCACCCGCGCCCTGTGACCTGGGCACGCGCTGCACGGTGTTCATGAACTCGCGCATCAAGCAGGTGCTGCGCCAGGGCGCAGGACAGGCAGATATCGCCGCCGGGTTGTCGTACTCCGTGGTGCGCAACTGCCTCTACAAGGTGCTGCAACTGCGCCGCCCGGAGGAGCTCGGGAAGCACATTGTGGTGCAGGGCGGCGCGATGCTCAATGATGCGGTGGTGCGCGGGTTTGAGCGCCTCACCGGGGTGAGTGTGGTGCGCAGCGAGCGCCCGGAGCTCATGGGGGCGTATGGGTGCGCGCTGTATGCGGCGGCACGCGGGAAGGGGTCGGCAGAGTCCGCAGTGCCGGACGCGCCGCAGTATACCTCACGCCTGCTGCACTGCGGCGGCTGTGAGAACCGCTGCGAGGTCACGTGTTATGATTTCGGCCACGCGCGCAAATATTTTTCCGGCAACCGCTGTGAGAGCGTGTTCACCAACAGCGGCAAGGCGGCGGACCGCGCGCCCAATATTTTCCCGATCAAAGAAAAACTGCTATTCGACCGCCCGTGCTCGGTGGTGAATCCGCGCCTGCGGCTTGGCATCCCCCGCTGCCTCAATATGTATGAGGAGTTCCCGTTCTGGCACGCGCTTTTCACGCACTGCGGCATTGAGCCCGTGCTCTCCGCGCGCTCGACTCAGGCGCTCTACGAGGGGAGTGTGGGCAAGGTGATGTCGGACAACATCTGCTTCCCGGCCAAGCTGGTGCACGGCCATATCCGGGATTTGCAGCAGCGCGCGGTGGATCGCATCTTCATGCCTTTCGTCCTGCATGAAAAGCGTGATAAGGGGCAGCATGAGAGCTTCAACTGCCCCGTGGTTTCCGGCTATTCGGAGGTGGTGAAAAGCGTGCAGAGCGAGCTGCCGGTGGATGCGCCCTCCATCTCGTTCCGCGATGCGGCTCTGCTGCGCCGGCAGTGTGTGGAGTACCTGGCGAGGCTCGGCGTGTCCGCCGGGGAAGCCCGGGCTGCCTTTGCCGCTGCGTGGGCGGCGCATGAGGCCTATGAGCAGGAGCTGCTGCAGCGCAATACGGATATCTTGCAGGGTGCCCTCGCCGCCGGGCGCATGGTGATCCTGCTCGCCGGCCGCCCCTACCACACCGACCCGCTCATCCAGCACAAGGTGTCGGACATGGTGGCTGCCATGGGCATCGCCGTGGTCAATGAGGATATGGTGCGCGCGGCCGACACGCGGGTGCCGCGCGGGCCCTACCTGCCCCAGTGGGCGTACCCGAACCGCATTTTGCGCGCGGCGCAGTGGGTGAACTCGCAGCCGAGCGCGGTGCAGATGGTGCAGCTGACCTCCTTTGGCTGTGGGCCGGATGCGCTGCTGGCCGATGCTGTGGCCGGGGTGCTGCGGAGCAGTGGGCGCAATCTGACGCTGCTCAAGATCGACGACGTGAGCAACACGGGCTCGCTCAAGCTGCGCATCCGCTCGCTGGTGGAGAGCCTGCGCCTGCAGGAAGAGGCGCCCGCCGCTCCCGCCGCCGCGCCGGAGGAGCTCACTCTGCCCTTCACCGCAGCGGAGCGCCGGCGCACGATTTTGGCGCCTTTCTTTTCGGACTACATCTCGCCGCTGGTGCCGGCCCTGCTGGGGCAGATGGGGCACCGCTTTGTCGTGCTGCCGCCCAGCGATGAAGAATCGCTGGAGTGGGGGCTGCAGTACTGCAACAATGAGATGTGCTACCCGGCCGTCCTCGTGGTGGGGGATATCATCCGCGCGTTCCGCAGCGGCCGCTACAAGCCGGAGGAGTGTGCCGTGGCCATCACCCAGACCGGCGGGCAATGCCGCGCCAGCAACTACCTGCCGCTTATTCGCAAAGCTTTGTTGGAAAATGGGTATAAGGATACGCCGGTGGTGGCACTCGCGCCCGGCAAGGCCTTGGATCATGAGCAGCCGGGCTTTCACCTGAACTGGCTGCGCCTGCTGCCGCTTGCGCTGGATGCGCTGCTGTTTGCCGACTGTATCTCGCGCTTTTACCACGCCTCAGCCGTGCGCGAGAAGCAGCCGGGGCAGGCGCTGGCGCTGCGGGAGCGCTTCCTGCGCGCCGGTTCAGAGCTCATCGAGCGCGGCAAGCGCCGGGAGCTCTACCCGCTCGTGGCCGAGGCGGCGCAGGAGTTTGCCGCCATCTGCCGCGCGGTGGAGTGCGCGCGCGTGGGAATCGTGGGGGAGATCTACCTCAAGTTCAACCCCTTTGCCCAGCGGAACGTGGTGCAGTGGCTCATGCAGCGCGGCATCGAGGTGGTGCCGCCCATGCTCACGCCGTTCTTCACGCAATCACTGGTCAATTACCGCGCCCGCTGGCAGACCCACATGGCCAAGCGGCTCCTGCCGGATGCCGCGCTCAACTGGCTGCAGGGGCTCATTCTCAAGCGCATTGAGCGCGCCAACAAGATCGCCTCCGCGTTCCCGTACTTCATCCCCATCGAGAACACGAGCGAGCTGGCGGAGCTGGGGGGACGCGTGGTGAACCTCAACGCCCAATTCGGCGAGGGCTGGCTGATCCCGGCAGAGGTGCTCTCCTACGCGCAGAAGGGGATCACGCATGTGATCAGCCTTCAGCCCTTTGGCTGCATTGCCAACCACATCGTTCAAAAGGGGATTGAGAACAAGCTGCGCCGCCTCGCGCCGCAGGTTTCTCTGCTCTCGCTGGATTTCGACAGCAGCGTGAGTGATGTGAACATCGCGAACCGCCTCCTTCTCTTCATCGACAATTTACAACCTGTTGCCTCTCCCTCATGAGCTCCAAACGCACCAACCTCGAGAGCCACATCATCAGCGTGGCCAAGCAGCTTTTCATCGAAAAAGGCTATGTGGCGACCAGCATGGGCGACATCGCCCAGCAGGCCGGAGTCACCCGCCCCTCGCTGCACTATTATTTCAGCACCAAAGAGAGCATGTTTCAGGCGGTGTTCGGCAGCATTGTCGGCTCGCTGCTGCCGCGCTCAGAGGAGATCCTCAGCCGCCCCATCCCCATCATGGAGCGCCTGGAGCTCATCGTCGGCGAGTACCTCGAGCTCTTCAAGAGCAACCCCTCCCTGCCGCAATTCCTCTGCGGAGAAATACGCCGCAATGCCGACCACCTGGTCGAGGAAGCCAAACTCTGCCGGCTCGATGAATTTGGGGAGATCATCCGCCTCTACCTCGGGCAGGAGATGGCGGCGGGCAACATCCGCACCGTGCCCATCCACATCGTCTTCATGTCCATCTACAGCTCGCTCACTTTCCCCTTTTTGGCGCGCGAGCTGCTGGTGCACCTGTTTTTGGAGGGGAATCAGGCGCGGTTTGAGCCCTTCCTGCAGGAGTGGAAGCTCTATATCATGGACAGCCTGCGCGCCCTGCTTTGCAAGGATGCCCCGGGGGCCGCTGCTTGTTAAGGACCGGGCAGCAGCGGCGCCACCCAGGCATTGCCCACCGCCAGCCAGAGCGGCAGCGTGAGGAAGGAGCAGAGCGTGGTGGAGAGGAGGATCTGTGTGCCGATGGTGGGGATGCCGCCAAAGCGCTTGGCGAGGATGACGGGGATGACTGCGCTCGGTATGGCGCTCTGGATGACCATGATGCGCTTGATGAGCGGATCCACCGGCAGCGCCCACGCCAGCAGGAGAATGAGCGCCGGCGCCAGCAGCAGCCGCGCCGCCAGCCCTGAAACCAGCATGCGCGGCTGCCAGGTGAAGTGCCGTGTCAGGTCATACATGGAGCAGCCGAAGAGGATCAGGCAGATGGGGGTGGCCACGGCGCCCACCATCTCTGCCGCTTTCATGATGGGCGGCTGCGCCACATAGGCTCCCAGCCCGCTCCACGCCAGCAGGAGTGACCCCGCGACGGCCAGTAGCGGGCCGCGCAGCAGGGTGCTCAGCCGCAGGTCCTTGGCCCCGCCGCACATCAGCATCACTCCCAGGCTCCACACAAAGATCTCACAGCCCATGTTGTGGATGAAGAGCACGCCGAGGGTGGGATCCCCCGGCCCGCTGAACAACATGTCGACGATGGGGATGACAAAGAATGCGTAGTTCTGCACCCCCGCCGTGAGGGTGAAGGTGCGCAGCCCTGTGCCGATGCGCAGCCGCAGCAGCTTTGCCACCGCCCAGGCCGCCGCCACTCCGAGCGCCAGCTCGGCAAACCCGCAGCCCACGGCCTGCAGCGAGAAGCCGATGCTGCTGATGCCCGGTGCGGCGTCCACCACCATGTAGCGCATGATGTTGTAGAAAATGAGGCACGGGTAGCCCACGTCCATGGCAAGCTGCATGATGGGGGCGTCATTCTGCGGGGAGAGGGCGCCTTTCCTCCTCAGGTAAAAGCCGATAGCAAAAAAGACGTATACCGGCAGGGTGGAGAGAAAGGCGTGCAGGACAATGGAGGCCATGGCTGCGGGGGGCGGGGGGGTGTCACTCTGCGGCGCTGTCTTGCAGAGCGGCATCCACCTTCGCCTGCAAGGGGGCGATATCGATCTCGCTGATCCACTGCTTGAGCTCTTTCACCGTGTAGGAGGAGAGCCCGGCGGCCGAGAGCATGCGCCCCAGCTGCGGGGCGCTGATGAGCATGCAGAGGGTGTCTGCATCGGCGGTGTAGCCGGGTTTCACCTCACCTTGGCGGGTCATCACCACACCATCGCACGGGGACATGGAGTTGAGCGCGGTGACGGCTGCTGAAAATTGTTCAGGATCTATAGGGAGCATGCTGGGCATGCGCTATTCTAGCTTTCGCCCCGTCGAAAGGCAAGCCGTTTTTATGGCGCTTTTTTTGCGCGTCTTTGAAAATAAGGCTTGCACTGGTAGCAAAAATGATATATAGTCACTCCGTGGAAACAGAAAATCAAAAAGATTTGAAATTGAACGTGAAGTTGTGGCTCAAGGCCAATGGGCATGACTACGCATGGTTGGCAGAGAATTGCTACGTATCCGAATCAACGGTGCGCAATTGGATGGCCCGCAAGGCGATTCCCAAAGCCAAGGAACACATCATCCGCCAGCTCATTGCCCACCGCCCTGTGGTGATGCCGCCTGTGCCTGTGCCGCCGCCCGGCGGGGGGAGTGGTATCACGGTGCGCTCTGAGACTCTCATCACCTTCAAGTTGGATCATGAGGTGCGCAAAAAGCTGGAGGATAAGGCGTTTAAGCAAGGGCTGACGCTGGAGGAGTTCCTCTCTGCCTCCCTTTCCAACCTCACGGCTGAATAATCACAGAATATCCGGCTCCTGCGCACATGCCTCAGCTTGTTTATGACCTGCCTCCCGGCACGATAATAGATAATCGTTACAAGCTGCTCAAACCGCTGGGGCAGGGTGGTTTCGGGATCACCTATATCGCGTGGGATACGGAGCTGAAGCGCAATGTGGCAGTGAAGGAGTGCTTCCCTGCCGGGATATGCCTGCGGGAGCAGGAGGGCGGCGGGGTGCGCCCCATCCGCACGGAGTGGGAGTCCCTCTACATCCATGCCCTGGATGACATGCGCAAGGAGGCGCGCACCCTCGCCTCGCTCAATCACGCCAATATTGTGCGCATTCATGATGTGATTTGGGGCAATGGCAGCGTGTTTTGCGTGATGCCCTGGCTGGGCTCCGGCTCGCTGCGGCAGCGCATGCGCGATGAGGACCTGAGCGCGGAGGCCAGCATCGGCTGGCTGCGGCAGCTTCTGGATGCTCTGGGCTACCTGCACCAGCGCGGTATTATTCACCGCGATCTCAAGCCGGACAATATTATGTTCGATGAGGCGGGCTCGCCCATCATCATCGACTTCGGCGCGGCGCTGAACCGCCCGGAGCTCACGACGACCACGACGCAGGGCTCTTTCTCGCGCGGGTATGCCGCCCCGGAGCAGATCACCGGCAAGGGGAGTGTGGGCCCGTGGACGGATTTTTACGCTCTATCTGCTACTTGGTATGAGCTGATCACCGGCATCCGCCCCGAGGCGTCGGATGCCCGCCTCATGCAGGATGACCTGGCCCCGATCCGCTCTGTCTCCTCCCGCTTGTCTTACCCCGCCGAGCTGGTGGCTCTGTTGCAGCGCAATCTCTCCCTCAAGCCCGCCGTGCGCTGCCAGAGTGTGGAGCAGTGGCTGCGCTGCTGGGAGAATGGCACGCTGCCGGAGCTGCCTATCCCCCGCCATGGCCGCCTCAAGCGCATCGTGCTCACGGCCTCTGTCCTGACGGCGCTGGGCTGCGGCGTGGCTTACACGGCGTGGCGGCTGGCTCCCGCGCCTGCTCCCGCGCGCTTCTTCGGCGCTTCTGAGGAGGTGAAAAAGGAGCTGACGCAGCGTGTGCGGGAGTTCTGTGAGATGGAGTCCTATGCTGCGGTGTGTGCCCATTACAAGACGCTTTTTTCCAAGATCAAGAGAGATTATGACGCCCGCCAGCAGGAGCTGACGGCGCGCACTGCGGAGGCCTGTGACCGCCTCTCGGATTCCGCTGCTGCCGAGATGCTGGAAAGTGTGTTCTACATGGAGTATGAGAAGCTTTATCAGGAGCGGATGCAGGCTTGCAACAAGACTTCTGAAGAGTGGATGCAGGCGATTTCCGGCTACCGCCAAAGCGCCGCCGCCATAAGAGCGGATTTTTCTCCTGCGAATGCGGAGGAGAGCGCTTTGCTCAGTAGTGTCAGCTTCGAGCTGGAGGAGGAGTTCCGCAGTCTCTACGATTCTGTGGTGGCTGAGTATACCTTGGGGCTGCAGACGGATAGTGAGCTCGAACGGGAGAAGGCGTCACTCCTGAGCCGTATACGGAGCAAGGAGAGCGAGCTGCGGGAACAGGAGGCGCGCGCGAAATGATAGCCTGCTCCCGCTGATCTGCCTGAGCCGGTGTTTGCGGGAGGCTGGTGTGCCTCGTTATTTTGTTTCTCTTCAGGGGAATTTTTGGGGGGTAGAGAATGTGTTGCCGGCCGCTTGTTTAAATAGCTTGTTTCCGAAAAATGTTCTTATGTTGGCTTTTTTTAGGAGTCTCTCCATTTTGCCGGATCAGGTGGTGTGCCGCTGGTTACAAAAAAATAAAAATAATCGCTTGAATTTCAAATTTTAATATTGACATGGGGGGGGGGGGTATGCGTTAGACTACACATATCCACCGGATTTTCTTGTGGAGCCTATATTAACTAAAACTACAACCAAACAATGAAAAAAACCGTATTAGTTCCGGCGGTTCTCTCCGTGGCCGCTCTGGGTATGCTGGGGCTTAGCTCCTGCGATTCCATGAAGAAGCTTGGCGACACGCTGGAGGGTGCCGGTCTCAATGTCTTTGAGCCGACGGATGAAGTGTCTGCTAAGGTGGTGCATGCTTCTACTCCCGTGTACTCTGCCGGTGGTGAGCACATCATGGGCAAGGGCAAGGGCGAGATCAAGACCACTGCCGGCTGGAGCCAGAGCATCATCGTGAAGACGGATGATGGCAAGCAGTACAAAGGCTCCATTAACGTCGATACTCGCGGCGAGTGCGTGAGCACCGGTGATCGCGGTATTGCCAAGATCACCCGCCGCTCCAAGATTCTGCGTAACTTCCAGGCCAGCCGCTAATCACAGTGCCGAGCTGCTTGCTCAGAGTGTGCTGATGAGGTGTGCGGGATTCTGTGTGTGATCAACCAGAACGGATTGGAAATCGTGTTAGCGCAGGGGGTGCGGCTTTCATGCCCCCATGCAACAATCCGGTGAATCGCGCCTCCGCCTCACCGGTACCTGCCGGTACTCACGCTCTGCTTCTTCTCGGCCGCCGGGCGCTATCCCCTGAGGGGGCGCGTGCTCGGTGATCTGCCGTGCGGCCGGCAGCTCGAGTCTGTGCATGCCGGGCGAGTCTGCTGATAAGCTCTCCGTACGCATAGCATCAAACGGCTCCCTCCCCCCCTGTGGGCGCTACTTCGGTAGCACACCTGCAGGGGGGGATTTTTTGCGCGCCATGGGGCAGGGGGGCGCGTGCAGGGAGAATCGCGGCGCGGGGGCGGCAGCGCCCCGGGCAGATGCGGGTGAGCGGCCGGGGCTAGAGCTCCCCCAGGTCAATATCTATGCCAAAAGTGGAGGCGAGGGCCGCGGGATCGAGCGGGGCGGCCGGAGCCGAGGGCAGGGAGATGAGGGAGGCGGGGTCGAGGCTCCGCAGGGTGAAGAGAAGAGAGGGCTCCTGGTCGATGCGGATGCCGGCGGCATAGATGGCGGCGGCGGCGTGGGGGCAGGGCTCTGCCCAGTCCGGGCAGGTGCAGCTCATGCGCCAGTCGGCAGGGGCGGGGAGCAGGCCGGTCTCAGGCTCGCAAAGCTGCTGCAGGAGGGTGTCATTCTCCTGCCCCTCCAGCAGGGCGACAAGGCTGGAGATGTGGCCGCTGCATATGGCGCGGAGTTCCTCCTGCTGCTCATCGCAGAGGGGGGCGAGGTGCAGCTCTACCTCGTAAAGCTCTTGCGCGCTCACAAGGGCGCGGATGCAGCCGGCGGAGATGCTCAGATCCAGCACGCAGCCATGCCGCAGCAGCGTGCGGCCGGGCGCGAGGCAGAGCCCGCCTGCCTCACAATGCGCGAGGTGTTTCATCCACGCGCTTCCCCAGAAATGAGCCGCCAGTTTGCGCGTGTGCCCCACCACCGGGGAGAGCTCAGCGCCCTCAGCGCGCAGGGCGGCGGCGCGCTCTGCTGCCAGGCGCGAGAGATCGGCTGCGCGGAGGGAATCGCTTTGCATGGGGGGAGTGGCGGGTTATTCCTCAGTGGGGAGAGTCAGGACCGGGCGCGAGGGGTTGATGATGGTGTCCGGCTGCTGGAAAATGCGCGCCATGAGCTCTTGTGAGTTGTGGGTCAGGGCGAATTCGTGCTCTTCCGGGTAGAGGGGGTAGAGCTGGTAGAAAACGACCGGTATTTCGCCCGGTATTTCCGCCATGTAGGCATCATCCGGCTCATTCGGCGGCAGCAGGAGCACGGAGTTGAACCTGACACCCGGCGCGATGGGCTCCGTCGTCCCGCTGCTGATGGAGTGCCCCACTGTGAGCCAACTGTCGGTCATCGAAGGCAGGAGGGCGATGTTGTGAAGGCAGCTGATGGGCCAGCCGTAGGGCCCTTTCTTGATGGATTCTTCATCCAGCTTCCAATCTGCCGGCAGGTAGAGGAGGAGCTCTGCGCGCGGGCACACGCAGGACATGACCTCCTCGGGGAGGTTCATGTAGAGCGCCCCCATGCCCAAGGTAACGAGGGTGTAGAATGGGCGTTTTTCCTGCGGGGGGATGATGATGATATCCACATGAGGCTCTGAGGGGTCAAAACTATGTAAGACGTAATCATTTTTTCCGAAATATTTGGCGATATGTTTTTTTACCGCTTTCATTTCCTTGGGACTGTATGATAATCCGAACGGCATGGGAATCAAGGGGATGTGTTTTTTAGCATGTGAGCGGTGAAAAGTGTCTGCCAAACATTAACGCAGAGTAACCACCATGTTTTTATTATGCCAGAAGCTTGCTCTCAATCAAGTTTTTTTTCTGAGCCCACGCTTGAAATGCAGCGGTTGCGCATCATGGGGGAGCGCCGCTGTTACGCCCGGGCGGAGCCGCAAAAAAGCGGCGCACCCGCATAAGAGTGCGCCGCTGCATGGTAAGGCCCGAACTTTACACCATCAGATTGTTCCATGCCCCATGCATACAGCGCAGGGAAAGCCGTTGATCCGGCCGCTTCCCATGCGGCGAATGCAGGGTAGACCTGCCGGCAGGTGACTACCTGCTACGCATCAGTAATCACGGAGGCCTCTGCGGTGTTGTAGAATCCGATACCCGAATCCGATAGCCATGGCAGCTGTGGCGGCAGTGGCAATGATTGCTATGAGTTTCATGATAGTGATGATGGATTAATTAATGGTGACGGAATGATGCATTAATAGTAATGTCATGCCTTGTGCGGTTATAATAATATCAATAACGCGGACAATGTCAAGAAAGAAAGTATGAGAATATAGCAAACGGATACAAAATCCAACTAAGGTATCGCAAAAAAAGCCTGCAAGCGCAGCACAGCACAGCAAACCGAGGCTCCGCGCAGGCACGGAGAGCGCATATCGCAAGCCATTCACGACTAATATTCAGGAACGCTTAATAGCCAACAGGCTTTTGAGGTACCAGATGATAAAGCCGCAGTATGGAAGCAGTTCACAAGAATCTGACGGAGTGCTCCGGAGGCGCAACTCTTCTTCTAAAGAGCTACCGGAGGAATGCATGTAATTAAGCCAGGCTGTGAATGCTGCAAGACGATTTCGGCAGAGATAGGTATTATTGAGATTAAGGGTGTCGTTTATATCCCGGTGAATGTCCGGATCGTCAGATGCCAGAGTTCCATTTTCAATGTCGTAGGACAAAGTTTTCTCAAAGGCATCAGAAAAAATGTCGAAGCTCAGGCACGCGTCATGCTTGTGAACATCACAGCATTCAAAGGATAGGCGGGATGCATCATCGTTGTCATTGCCTTGACAGCAGAGGACAAGATTATGATAATCCATAAGAAGATCTTCTCGCCCGTTTTCTTTACACCAAGATTGGCTTTTGAGGTGCTCGATACGAGTAAGTTCTTTATGGCTACCATCGCTGATGACGATTCGCTTCATACAATAGGCACAGAGGTGCCCTTGTTCATCCCACAGCGAGCGACGCAGCTCCGCTTTATGTGCTCCAGAGAACGAAGCGCCGGGAGTTTCACGGCATAATTTCCACTCCGGCGGCTCCGGTCCCTTTGTAATTTTAATCATTGGAGTGCACGTCTGCTGAGTTGAAGCATTGTTTCTGCGTGCGTTAATTCGCTGATCGTGTCAGTGTATTTTTCACGCATGGTGCGCAGCATCTCTTCAGCTTGGGCAAATTGGTGGTTGCTGATGAGAGAAAAAAGAGCGGAGAGTTCTATTGCCACAAGCCTGTCTCTCGGAGGGACAGAAAGAATATCTTGCGTGATGGCCGAAACGTCCATGCCATAGGTGTTTTTGAGCTGGATTTGGTAGCCGTCTGTTTCTGAGTGAGACAGGAGGTATACACAGCTTTCCTCATCATTCTGAATGCTCGACATAACAAGCGGAGCGTGTGTGGCAACGATGAATTGCAACCCCGGGAACGTTTTGCGCAGAGCTCGCAATACCGTGGATTGCAGGGAAGGGTGTAGGTGCTGGTCAATTTCGTCTATAATCACGGTGCCGCGTGTACGCGTCATGCAATCAACACCGTACAGAAGGCCATTCAATAGGCTACAGCGGCAAGCCAGGTCAGTGATGATGTTGATCAGACGCATATAACCATCCGGTAGGATGTCATCTGTCGCTTCGCGTTTATCAGTAAAGGTAAAGGCAATTTTTTTGATAATGGTGCGAATTTCTACATTGGAAATGATGTTGCACCCGCTCTCTCCGAGGGCGGAAAGTATAGCCTTTCGAAATACCTCACGTTCCGTATGTCCCTTTTTTCCTTCCTCAAGAACAAGTAAGCGTTTTTTCCAGTAAGGAAAAAGCCCGCGACCATTCAAGCATTCATGGTAACCGAAGGAAGGCTGGGCATTGTATCGGGTGAAGAGCTCCGGCCTGATGCTGCGTGTGGAGTGGATGTCCTCCGTGCTGAAGACGGCGAAAAGAGGGAGAGGCCGTTGTTGATATGATTCTCTGTTCCAATACGTTGATTGCAGTTCTTTGGCGTATCTGATAAAAGGTCGGAAGCCGGTGATGAGAGTCCGGCTATTCTTCGAGCTGTTTTTAGCTAGGTAGAGCTCTTCGCTGTCCTGCGGGACTTCCAGGCCGTCATAATGGGCAGCCGAGGGAGTAAAATAAATGCGGATGGGCAGCTCCGGAGCGGCCCAATCGTTGTACACCTCGCGCCGAAAATCGTCATCTTTCAGAGAACTCCAATTCGTATTTGCATCGCTGAAACCGGCGAAGAAAGTGTTCAGCGCGTGCTTGCATGCTTTCAGTAAGGAGGTTTTACCTGACGCATTATCACCTATCAGCAAGTTGACTCCGGAACGGAAATTGATATCCAACTCTCTGAAGCAGCGAAAATTCTCCAATCGCAAGTGTTTCATCGCTTTTGTATATACACTGTTGTTTGAGGCTAGTCAAGCATAGTTCACGCAGCTCCTCGGGCATGGCTTTATATGCAAAGCCACCCGGCCTCGTTTGCGAAGCCGGGTGGGAAAAAGCGCGTGAGGAAAAATTACTTTGTGACGCTGCGGAAATACTCCAGCGTTGTCTTGAGGCCTTCCTCGAGGGTGTGCTGAGGCTTCCAGCCTGCGGCCAGCAGCTTGTCAGCGCAGGCGCGGGAGTGCTTCACGTCGCCCGGGCGCTCGGGCAGGTGCACCACTTTGCTGGAGGAGCCGGCGGCTTCGATGATGATTTCCGCGAGTTTGTTGATGGTGATCTGGCCACCGTAGCCCACGTTGTTCACGCCGGTTACCTCCGGGTGCTCCGCCACGTAGGTGAGCGCGCCGACGATGTCTTTCACATAGATGAAGTCACGCGTCTGCTCGCCATCGCCGAACACGGTGATGTCCTCGCCCTTGAGGGCTTTCTCCATGAAGATGGGCACGGCGGCAGCGTAGGCGCCTTTCGGGTCCTGGCGGGGGCCGAACACGTTGAAGAAGCGGCAGCAGCCGGTGTTGATTTGCCCGGTGGTGCGGAACATTTCCATGTAGTATTCGCCGTCGAGTTTGGTGATGCCGTAGGGGCTCTTGGGCTCCGGGTACATGGTCTCCACCTTGGGCACCACGGGGTTGTCTCCGTAGATGGCGGCGGAGGAGGCGAGCACCACTTTCTTGACACCGGCAGCGGCGGCTTCCTCCAGTACGATGAGGAGGCCGTTCACGTTCAGGTCGATGGTTTCGCGGATCTTGGTCATGCTCTCCGGCACGGAGACAAGAGCGGCCATGTGGAAGATGTAGTCCACGCCCTGCACGGCTTGGCGCACGAGCTCGCGGTCGGTGATGCTGCCTTCGATGAAGGTGACCTGCAGGCCATCGAGGTTTTTCTTGTAGCCGGTGCGGAGGTTGTCGAGGATGCGGATTTCCTCAGCCTTGCCTTGGTAGTGCTCCGCGATGTGGGAGCCGATGAAGCCGGCGCCGCCGGTGATGAGTACTTTCATGATAGTGTGGTGGGGGTTGGTAGTGGTTAGGATGCAGAGGGTTTGCGGGCGGCCTTGGCGGCAGCTTTGGCGGCCATTTTTTCTTTTTCCTCAGGGGAGAGGATGCGGGGGAATACGGGTGAGGGCGCCTGCACGGTGTGCCCCTCGGTCAGGATGCCCCATGCCAGCGTCTGCGGGCGGAGGCCGGCGGGGTCTACCTGCAGCTGCTCGAGCAGGCGGGCGGAGGCTTCCGGCAGGACGCAGCCGAGCAGGTAGCCCACGTGGACGCAGCTTTCGAGCAGGTGGTAGAGCACGAGCTGCAGCTCGGCCTGTTTTTCGGGATCCTTGGCCAGGACCCACGGCTGCTTCTGCTCGATGTAGCCATTGCACATGCCCACGTGTGCGTTGAGGGCTGCGAGCGCATCGGCCGTGTTGTAGGCGTGCATCTGCTCGGCAAAGGTTTTCTCGGCCTCGGCCAGGCTGTTGCGCAGCGCGGCGGAGAGTTCGTCATCCTGCTCTGCGGCAGGGCGGTGCACCACGCCGCCGCAGTAGCGGAGGCACATGTTGAGCGAGCGGTTGGCGAGGTTGCCCAGGTCATTGGCAAGCTCGGTGTTGTAGATCATCTTGAGTCGCTCGGGATCATAGTCGCTGTCGTAGCCGGTCTTGGTGTCGCGCACGAGGTAGTAGCGCAGCGCCTCCGGGCCGAAGAAGTCGCACAGGTCGTTGGGATCCACGATGTTGCCCAGGGATTTGGACATTTTCTTGCCCTTGATGTTGAGCCAGCCGTGCACGAGCAGGCGGGGCATCTGCTCATCTGCAAAGCCCATGGCGTGCAGCGTGCAGAGCCAGTAGATGCCGTGCGCGGGGATGAGGATGTCCTTGCCGATCACCTCACAGGCGGCGGGCCAGAGTTTGGTAAAGTCCGGCAGGTCGCTGCCTTCCTCTGCCAGATAGCCGGCAAAGGAGATGTAGTTGATGAGTGCATCGAACCACACGTAGGTGACGAAGTCCGGGTCAAACGGCAGGGGGATGCCCCATGCAAGGCGCTTTTTGGGGCGGGTGATGCAGAGGTCATGGGTGGCGCGCTCGATGGCCATGAGCAGGTCTTGGCGGCGGAATTCGGGGGTGACGACCTCCGGGTGGGTGGTCACGTATTCTTTGAGCCAGGCGGTGTGGGCGGTGAGGTTGAAGTACCAGTTTTCTTCCTCCAGCTCGATGACTTGCCCCCATTCCTCGCCGAACGTGCCGTCCTCAAGGCGTTCTTTGTCGGTGAGGAATTGCTCTTGGCGCACAGAGTAAAAGCCTTTGTAGACCTTTTTGTAGAGGCAGCCTTTGTCGCGGAGCATGGTGAGGATTTTTTGCACGCAGGCTTCGTGGCGCGGGTCGGTGGTGGCGGCCCAGCCATCGTATGAGATGCCGAGGCGCTCCCACAGGGCGGTGAATTTGTGCGTGACCTCCTGGGCGTATTGCAGGGGGGGGATATCGGCCGCCTCTGCTTTCTGCTGCACTTTTTGGCCGTGTTGGTCCACCCCGGTGAGCAGGTAGGTGGGTTCACCGCACATTCGGTGCCAGCGCGCGAGGACATCTGCCAGCACTTTTTCGTAAGCATGGCCGATGTGGGGTGCTCCGTTGGTGTAGTCAATGGCGGTGGTAATATAGAACATAGCGCGCGCATTGTATCATGCCCCGGGGTGTTTCGCAAGGCCAAAAGCGCGCATTCTTTGCCGGGTGTGGGCGGTGGGAAAAAGGTGGACAAGGCTGCGGCGGCGGGGTACAATGAGTCCCGGCATGACAAGATGGAATCTGGTGGGCTGTGCCCTGGCTTTGGCCGGCAGCGCCTCTGCTCTCACGCTGGAGGCTCTGCCCATGTATGGCGTTTTTTACGCCGGGGTGAGTGAGCAGCCGTGCCTGCGTGTCAAGGTTTCCGCCCGGGCCGGCGAAAAGCTGGAGCAGATGTGTTTTACCCCGGGCGCCACCCGCAAGGGTGTCATCAGCGGGGCGGCGCTGTACCACAGTGAGGTGCCGTTTTTTTCCACGCGCCCGGCGCAGGTGGGGCAGCAGGCTGAGGCCACTCTGCTGGCCAAGCGGAGCGCGGTGGCGGGGGAGGGGAAGATGGTGTTCAGGTTCAAGCCTTTGTCATTGGCCGCGGGGGAGCATTATTTTTGGCTGGTGTATGATGTGGCGCCGGCTGCCAAGGGGGGCGCCAAGGTGGAGGCGCTGCTGGTGAGCGCGGTGGATGGCGCCGGGCGGTGTGTGACCCCGCCGCGCGGCAAAAATGGCTCATGCCGGGCGGATGGCAGGACTGCGGCGCGGCCCGGTGAGGTGTATCCGTTCAAGTACCGCATCGCGCCCTATGTGCGGCCGAAGTGGGTTTGCCTGAATAATAAGGGCTTGCTGACGGCGGAGCATCTCAAGTGCATGACGGATTTGATCGTGTTCGGCTACACGCATGAGGGGACGTCGCTCAGGGGGGCGCATGATGCGGTGCACGGGCAGATGGATTTTTCGGATGAGTGCTTGCAGCTGGCGCGCACGCTGCGGGGGAGCGGCAAGGCGCGCTTGCTGGCCGGTTTTTCGTGCAATGAGCGCAACAACCCGATGGCGGGGCTGCTGTATGATGAGCCGGCGCGCCGCGAGCTGGCGCGGCATGTGGCGGCGCTGGTGCTGGAGAAGGGGTATGAGGGGATTGATATTGACTGGGAGTACCCGCGCGAGAACAGCCGCTACAATGCGAAGCTGAGCTGGCGCAAGTTTGCGTTCTTCCTTGCAGAGCTGCGCGAGGAGCTGGCCGGCACCGGGGCGAGTCTCTCCATCGCGGTGACCACGCGGTATGATGCGCCGAATCAGGAAGTGCTGGATGGGGTGGATTTCATCAACTCCATGTCCTACGGCCGCCCCGGCGAGCACTCCACCAAAAAAGCCGCGCAGGCAGATGTGGACTACCTGGTGAAGCAGTGCCGCGTGCCGCCGGTCAAGGTGGTGCTGGGGCTGCCGTTCTTCAGCCGTGACACCAAGCCGAAGCACACGGACCAGGGCGGGCATGGCTACAGCACCATCATCGGCTGGTTCCCGGGGCTGCCTGCCGGGCGCAATACCTTCCAACACCCCACCACGGGCGAGCGCCATTTTTTCAATGGCGCTGAGCTCATCAAGGACAAGTGCCGGGCGTTTGTGCTTCAGCAGGGCATAGGTGGTGTGTGCATCTGGGCGTATGATACAGATGTGCCGCTGAGCCACCCCAAGTCGCTCAGCAAGGCGTTATATACCATCATCAAACAGGCAGAGCGGTGAGAGCTCACACGGCTCGGCCGCGATGGCCGAAAGTGAAGTTTTTTCTGCTGTACGTGTTTTATTCTTGAGGTGTAAGCGATTTTCTTGTACTCTGAAGAGGCTATCCGAAAACGAACATGCTCGAAGCTCGCAATATCAGCCTTGAAGTAGACAATGGGGAGGAGTCTCTGTTGCTGCTCAACGATGTCAACTTCTGTGTGCCGTGTGGGCACTTCATGGCTATTGTCGGTCCCTCCGGCTGTGGTAAGACAACGCTACTCAAAACAATTGCCGGCATCAAGTCCGCCACAGAGGGGACATTTGTGTGGCAGGGGCGTGACTTATCGGAGGAGGGGGACTTTGAGCCGCATGAGATTGGCTATGTGCCGCAGTTCGGCATCGCTTACGAGGAGCTCACCGTGGATGAGAATATCGAAAACGCGGCGCGCCTGCGAGTCAAGGCTGATTCTGAGACGATAGATGATCTCATCGACATGGCGCTGGTGATGACCGGGCTAGAGGAGATTGCAGACCGGCAGGTGAAGCTGCTTTCCGGCGGGCAGAAGCGCCGCTTGGCGCTGGCCATGGAGCTGGTGGCAGAGCCGCGTATCCTGCTGTGTGATGAGGTCACCAGCGGGTTGGACCCGCGCTCCGAGCGCGAGATTGTGCAGCTGCTGCATGATTTGAGCCGCAATACGGGGTGTATCGTGATCTCGGTGACACACAGTCTGGAGCAGATCCACCTCTATGATAGTGTGATGGTGATGGTGCAGGGCAATTTGGCCTACCACGGCTCGCCCTCCGCCATGCAGCACTACTTCAGTGTCGAGGATGTGAAAGATGTCTACCCCCGCCTCTCGCAGCGCGAGCCGGAGGAATGGCGCGTGAGCTGGCTCAAGCACCGCGTCTTTTATTACCAGCGGCTCGAAAAAGAGCATGTCGAGAAATACCGCAGCATGGGGACCAAGCCGCCGACTCCGCGCAGTGAGGAGGAAGCGCCGGAGCTGCCCGGCTTTTTCTCGCAGTTTATCCGCTTGCTCAAGCGCCGGTTGACCATCTTTTTCCGGGATCGCTCACAGCTGCTGCTGCAGGCGCTCATGATCCTGATCTTCCCTGTGCTTGTGGCGCTGTTTGCCGACAAGGGGCAGGAGCAGCTGCTCACCATCTCAGAGACGCGGGGACCGGATATGGTGCAGGATGTGCAGAGCCAGCAGGAGCGTGCCGAGCGCCGCGCCCGCGTGGGCTCTGCCCTGTCAGGGATTGTGATGTTTGAGGTCATCCTGCTCGGCCTCATGGGCTCCAACAACGCCTCGCGTGAGGTAGCCGGTGAGCGCCTCATCATGGAGAAAGAAAAATTTGCCGGCATGCGCGTGCCGGCCTATGTGGCATCCAAGGCCGTATTCTTGGCGGGGCTGGTGGTGGTGCAGAGCCTATGGATGTACGCATTTGTGCAATTTTTCGGTGAGTTTCGGGGGGACTCCTCCAACCTGCTATATTTCCTGATCATGGCCAATGCCGCCATGACAAGTGTGTGTTTTGGCATATCGGCCAATTGCCGCACGGCAGATCAGGCCTCGCTGCTGTGCATCTACCTGGTGGGCTTTCAGCTGCCGCTCTCCGGGGCGGTGCTGGCGCTGCCGGATATGGTGAACACGATCACCCAGCCCTTTGTGTCGGCGTACTGGGCGTGGAGCGGCAGCATCAAGGGCGGGTTGAATCCTGAGGAGCTCAAGGCCGTGACGGGCATTGTGCAGACCACCTTCTCCGATGCCACGCTGTGCAGCGCCGTGCTGTGGGGGCATGTGGTTGTGGGACTGCTGCTGGCCTGGTGGGGCGTGCGCCGCGAGCGCTGGGAGTAAGCAGCACGCCGGTTTTTCCTTTTCAATTATCAGCAAGAATACAAGAATATGGCAGCCAGAAGAGCACGACATAGCAAAAAGAAAGGGGGCGCCGCCGCGCTGCTCCTCGTCCTCGGCGGCGTGGGAGTCGCTGCGCTGATTGCCCTGCTGGGCAGCGGGGTGCTGCGCAAGAGCTCCGTGCGCGGCTTGGAACCCACGGCACATTTCCGCATCGCGGATTACAGAAAAGACGGCTCGCGCTTTGCCTCAGCCGGCAATTCGTATGTATTTGACGGCAGGGTGGAAAATATAGAAACGATAGGCAATGACCGCGTGGTGTGCATATCGCTCGCGGATAATCCGGATGAGCGGCTGCCTCTGCTGGTGCCGGCGCAGGTGAATCTGCGGGGGGTGAACCTGACCCGCAACGACCGCTTCATCTTCCAAGTCTCCTGCCGCACCGGCACCACTCCCGAGGGGGAGCAGGTGCGCGGCGTTCTGGTGGTCAATAAGGTAGAAATCCCATGATGAAAGCGCTCTCTCTTCTTTCCCTTACATTGTGTGCGGCCGGGCTTGCCCGCGCGCAGATGGTAGTGCCCGCGCAGCCGGCGGGGCAGGGCGGTGCCATGCCCACCGCGCCTTCGGGCTTTGATGCCTCGGGCTCGTCTGTCAAGCCTGCGAGCAATGACCCCGCCCACCGCGGCGAGACTCCCAACCCGCAGTTGCTGGGCATGGAGATCCCCCTGCTGGATCCTGCGTCCGACAGCGTGTCATACAATGGCGGGCGCTTCGATGTGGGCAACAATGCCGCCGTGCGCGCCATGTTTGAGAAATACCTTCAGCAGACGCCGGATGACAGCACGGAGTCCAAGCGCTACCGCGACCTCATCAACCGCATTCTCAAGGAAACTCAGAAATCGGGGCGCGATGGCCGCTATACCATCGGCAGCGGCAGCTTGGTCAACATTGGCCTGAGCCTTTATGAGGCAGATAAATACCCCGGCGATGGCGGGCAGTCCGGCATGCTGGCGAGCTCCATCGTGAGCGCCATTGATGTGCAGCGCAAGAACCTGCAGCGCGACAAGCAGAGCGCGCGCCTGATGGAGGAGTACAACAAGCATATTGAACGTGCGAACCAGATGCAGAATGCCAGCCAGTACCGCAAGGATGGCCGGAGTATCGGAGGCGGTAAAAAGGGAGCCGGCGGCGGTGGCGGCGCGGGGGATGTGAATGTGCTGGCCATTGCGCAGGATGTCAAGCAGGCCGCCAAGAAGGAGGCTCTCGAGGCGGCCAACACAGCGGCCAATGAGGCGGGGCTGGCGGCGTCGAAAGTGAATTACCAGTCCGTGCTGATCTCGCTGCTCATGTCCCGCCGCTTTGACCACGCCGTCATCGGCGCGCGTGTGTACCGCCATGTCTACAAGGACGGCGATACGCAGCTGAAGATGAAAAAAGATTCCAAGGCATCGGAGTTGTTCACCGGCGTGGCTGGCATGCCGCCCACGGTGAACGCCATCGACTCGCTGGCGAGCAATGCCCGCCGCGAGGTTGACCAGAGTATTCAGGCCGTGTACAACATGCTGGCGCAAAACAAGCTGGGAGAGGCCACGCAGCACCTGATCGAGGCGGTCGCCATCGGCGAGTACATGCAGAGTGTCGCCACCTTCCCCATGGAGGCGCGGCAGCGCATCGCGCGGTATTGGACGCTGCGCAAGCGGGCACTCTCAGCGCTCAATGCGCGCGATTACAACACCGTGGAAGAGATCGCCCGCAAGATGAAGGAGATGGATGAGGATTTTGATGATTCGCTGCTGCTCTCCTACACGGCGGGCAAGAAGCGGCAGAGTGACCTGGCGCTGCGCAATGCGTTCAAAGCCTTGAAAAAGGGGGATGAGGACGCGTTCAACCAGTATATCCAGGAGGCCGGTATCATCTGGCCGCTCAACCCGCAGCTGGAGCAGGGCGCGAAGCAGCTGGTGCAGTATGATGAGGGCGATGCGGAGAAAGAGGAGTTCCGCCGCTTGCTGGAGCTCAAGTCCTACCGCCGCATCGCCAGGGAAAAGGAGCGCTTCAAGATCGTGAACACGGATCCCGAGCTCGCGAAGAAGTATGAGGAGGTGATCACCCTCGTCATGCGCATGGATGGCATGCTTGAGCAGATCCGCTCGGTGGCCGGGCAGGATACGGCTCTCGGCCCCTGCATGGCATATGAGAAGATGGTGCAGTGGCAAAAGGAAAATGAGGATTTTGCCGCCGATTCGGAGATGAAAGAGGCGCTGCATGAGTTTGAGTCCTTGGCTCATGATTTTGTGCAGGCGCTGCGCGATGCCGCTGCCTGTGAGGAGCGGCGCGAGTTTGGCTCCGCGCTCTCCGGTTACTACCGCGCCCAGTGCAAGTACCCGCACTCCGAGCTGGCGGCGCAGGGAATCCGCCGCGTGACAGATATCATCGTGAGGGCATCTTACAACTGATGCTTCGCCTCCCTGTGACCACGCGCTTTGCGCCCTCGCCCAGCGGCCCGCTGCATGTGGGGCACCTGCTGGCGGCGTGTGAGGCGCGCCGCCTGGCCACCCTCCACGGCGGGCGCTGCCTGCTGCGCATTGAGGACATCGACACCGCGCGCACGCGCAACCCGGAGTGGGTGCGGCTCATGCTGCAGGATTTGGTGTGGCTGGGGCTGGCCTTTGATGGGGAGGTGATGGTGCAGAGCCGGCGCTTTGGTGTGTATGCGGCTGTGCTGGAGCAGCTGCGGCAGCGCGGGCTGCTCTACCCCTGTTTTTGCACGCGAGCAGAGATCCGCGCCCGGCAGGAGGAGATCTCCCGCGCGCCGCATGGCTGCCCGGCCGCGCGCTACCCCGGCACATGCCGCGCGCTGCCGCCGGAGCTTGTGCAGGAGAAGCTGGCGGCGGGTGTGCCCCACGCGTGGCGGGTGAATATGCGGCGCGTGGAGGACAGCATCGGCTGCCCGCTCTGGGAGGATCTCCGCCGCGGGGTGCAGCGCTGTGTGCCCTCGGCGTGTGATGATGCGGTGCTGGCGCGCAAGGACGCCCCGGTGGCTTACCACCTGGCGGTGGTAGTGGATGACGCGGCGCAGGGGGTGAGCCTTGTGACGCGCGGAGAAGACCTCTTTGAGGCGACTCATATTCACCGCGCGCTGCAGGGGGCGCTGGGGCTGCCCGTGCCGCAGTATTGCCACCACCGCCTGCTGTGTGATGCCTCGGGGAAGCGGCTGGCCAAGCGGGACGGCGCGCGCTCCATCGCGTCATTGCGCGCCGCGGGGTGGAGCCCGCAGCGGCTGCTGGACTCACTGCAGGCGGCGCTGCGCCGCGGCGGCCGCTGGGAGGAGTGAGCGCGCGCGCCGTGCTGTCACACGCGCCTGCTGTTTTGCGTTGCCAAAAGGGGTGATACGTGGTAAGGTGCATGCATGCTCATTGCTCCCTCTATGTTGGCCTGCGATTTTCGCCGCATTGGCGAGGAGGCGCAGCGTGCTCTGGCGGCGGGTGCCGATTGGCTGCACCTGGATGTGATGGATGGCTCCTTTGTGGATAATATCTCATTCGGGCCGGACATTTGCGCCGCCATCCGCAAGAGTGTGTCCGAGGAGGCGTTTCTCGATGCGCATCTCATGATTGATGCGCCGGATCACTACCTGCCGCGCTTCCTTGCGGCGAAGATGGACATGATCACCATCCATGTGGAGCGCGAGGGCGAGGTCGACCTGCATGCCACGCTGCGTGCCATCCGCGAGGGCGGGGCGCGCTGCGGCCTGGCCATCAACCCCGCCACCCCGGTGGAGGCGCTCATGCCCTACTTGGAGGAGGTGGATATGTTCCTCGTCATGAGTGTGGTACCCGGCTTCGGCGGGCAGAGCTTCATGCCCCATGTCCTCGACAAGGTGCGGGAGCTCAGCCGGCTCCGGGAGGCCCGCGGCCTGCGCTTTCTTGTGCAGATGGATGGCGGCATCGGCCCCGCGCAGGCGCCGCTGTGTCGCGAGGCCGGGGCAGACTGTCTCGTGGCCGGCAGTTCCACCTTCCGCGCGCCCGATATGGCGGCCGCCATCAGCAGCATGAAATAAAAGCATGGCTGACTCACAGCGCCACTCCCACCCTCTCTTGAGTATTGTTTGCAGCGTGCTGCTGCCGGTGCTCATCCTCGACGAGTGCTCCGCCCGCGGCGGGCGCTGGTATGACCTCGGCCCCGTGGTGGCTTTGTGTGTGGCGCTGAGCCTGCCGCTGCTTTACGGCGCGTGGATCTTGTGGCGGCACCGGGGAGGCGGGCTCATCACCCTGCTGGGCATCGTGACCACGCTGCTCACCGGGCTGGTCACTGTCTATGCGCAGACCGGCCCCGGTGAGTCACTGCGGCCGAGTACCCCCTGGTTTTACGCTGCCAAGGAGGCGGCGCTGCCATTTTTCATCGCGACGCTGATACTGCTGGGCGGCACGGGGGAGCGCTCGCTGCTGCGCGTGCTTTTTTACACGGATGAGCTCTTTCACACGCGCGAGGTGGAGGCGCGCATCGCCGCGCAGCACCGCGAGTCGGATTACCGCGCGCTGCTTGGGCTGATGAATTGCCTGCTGGCCGGCACCTTCCTGACCTCGGCCGTGCTGAGCTACTTCATCGCCCTGCATTTTCAGCTGCCGCTGCTTCACCTCCCGGCGGAGCAGCAGGCGGTGGCGTACAATTACGCCGTGGGCAACATCACCTTCTGGAGCTGGCTCATCATCAGCATCCCCGTGGTGCTCATCTTCACCGGCCTGTTCATCTTGGTGCCGCGCAAGATCCGGCAGCTTACGCAGGAGGCGCCGCCGCCCCGGGAGGGCGGAAAATCCACCCCCGATTAAGCCGCCCCGGCCTCCCCAAGGGGAAGCGCCGGGCGCCCCGGCGCGCGGAGAGCGGCAGAAATCCTTGCTTGACTTGGCGCGCTGCGGGGTGTAGTATGGCGGCTGGGGATGTATATTAACCGTGAACTATCATGGCTGGAGTTCAACCAGCGCGTTCTGAATCAGGCCGGGCGGCGTGAGCTGCCCCTGCTTGAGCGGCTGAAGTTTCTGGCGATATCTGCCAGCAATCTGGATGAGTTTTTTCAGGTGCGTGTGGGGGGGCTGGTGCTCATGGAGCGCTCCGGCAAATCGGCTGTGGATCTCACGGGACTCTCTGCCGGGGCTCAGCTGGAGCTGGTGCGCAAGCGCACAGAAGAGATGGTGCGCGAGCAGTATGCCCTGATGGATGACGAGCTGCTGCCGCTCATGCAGGAGGCCGGGATTGCGCCGGTGCGCATGGATGAGGTGAGCGCCGCGCAGCGCAGCACGCTGGAGGAGTATTTCACGGCGCGCATCGCCCCGCTGCTGACACCGCTGGCCATGGAGGTGGAGAATGCGCCGCTGCTCCCGAATCTGAGCCTGATACTCGGGCTGGAGCTCACCAACGGCTCGGCGGAGGAGAGCCGGCTCGTGGCTGTCACCCTGCCGGACTGCCTGCCGCGCCGTGTACACTCCGCTTGCTTGGGGGAGGAGGGGTATGTGATGCTCGAGGACTTGGTGGGGGCGTTTATCGGCAATCTTTTTGAGGGGGAGCGCCTGCTCAGCCAGACGCCGCTGCGTGTCACGCGCAATGGTGATATCGCCGTGCAGGAGGAGGAGGGAAGTGACTTTGCCGGGGAGATGAGCCGCGTGCTGGTGGCGCGCAAGTTCTCCGACTGTGTGCGCCTGGAGCTGCCGGAGGGGGTGCCGCCCCGGCTGGAAAAGCGCTTGGCAGCACTAGTGGAGGCGCGGGAGATGGCCATCTACCGCATCCCCGGTTATCTCCGCCTGGTGGATTTCGGGCGCATGGCGCACGAGCCGGGGAACGACCGGCTGAAAGTCGCGCCGTGGCGTCCCTGCTTCCCGGCCAGCGTCGACCCGGATTTGTCCATGTTTGACAACATCGCGCAGGGGGATATCCTGATCCACACCCCGTATGAGAGCTACGAGCCAGTGGTCAAGCTCATGGAGGAAGCCGCTGCCGACCCGGAGGTGCTGGCCATCAAGCAGGTGCTCTACCGCACGGCGCAGGATTCCCGCTTTATCAATGCCCTGTGCCGCGCTGCGGAGTTGGGTAAGCAGGTCACGGTGCTTGTGGAGCTCAAGGCGCGCTTTGATGAGGGGCACAACCTCGCGCAGGCGGAGCGGCTGCAGCAGGCGGGGGTGCAGGTGGTCTACGGGGTGAAAGGCTATAAGACGCATGCGAAGATCATGCTCATTGTCCGCCGGGAGAATGGCATGCTGCGCCGCTATTGTCACTTTGGCACCGGTAATTACAATGAGGACACCGCGCGGCTGTACAGCGATCTCTCGCTGCTCACGTGTGATGAGGCGCTGGGGGCGGATGCCTCGCAATTTTTCAACTGTGTCACCGGGTTGACGCAGATTCACCGCTTCCGGCGGGTGTTCCCCTCGCCGGTGATGATGAAAGCGCGCCTGCTGGAGCTCATCCGCGCCGAGGTGGCGCGCGCGCGCCGCGGCGAGAAGGCATATGTGCACGCCAAGATGAACTCCCTCAATGATGAGGAGATGATGAGCGCGCTGGAAGAAGCCGCCGAGGCGGGGGTGGAGATACGGCTGAATGTGCGCGGTATCTGCTGCTGGGTGCCCACCTCTGAGACCGGCCGCCGCCATACCCGCATTGTCAGTATTGTGGATCGCTACCTGGAGCACGCGCGCATCTTCTGCTTCCACAATGGGGGCGAGGCTTTGGTGTACATGGCGAGCGCGGATTGGATGAGCCGCAATCTGGACCGCCGGGTGGAGCTCATGGTGCCGATTGAGGATAAAAAGCTGGCGCGGCGCGCGATGGATATCCTGGCGGCCTGTTTTCGCGATAATACGCAGGCCTCGCTGCTCAATGAATCCGGCGGCTCGGCTCTGCTTGCCCCCCTTCTTGAGCCGCCGTTCCGCATGCAGGAGTTCCTGCAGCACCAGGCGCAGCAGCATGCCCGCACGCGTGAGCACAACAGCCTCACCTCCCTCGAACCCCACCTCCCCAAATCCTCCCGATGAAGGCTCTCCTGCATGGTTTTGCGCATTATTCGGATTTTTACGGCAAGGACTCGCGCTCGCTTTACTGGAACTTTATCGTCGCGACTCACCTCATCTGCATCCTGTTTTTCCTGCCGGGCATTGTGGCGCTGCTGCAGTATTGGCGGGTGCTGCTGGAGGATCCGTTCATCGGCCAGACAATCGCTATTGAAGTGCTGTGCAGGGGGGATGTGAGCTGCTTTGCAGAGGAGGAGTTCTGGGCGATGGTGAGCGAGGTGAGCTGTGATTTTTGGAGCTCGCCGTGGCAGAAGTTTCCCTTTGCCATCGTGGGTGGTCTGCTGGGTGTGGTGTGGGGTGTGCTGGTCATAGTGCCCACCCTCAGCGCCACGGCGCGCCGCCTGCGCGATGCCGGGCAAAATCCCTGGTGGGTGATGGGGCTCATCGTGGCGCAGGGGCTGCCTTTCCTGATGGGCGGGCTGGTGATGCTGGTGGTTATGATCCTGTGCTGCTTGCCCACCCAAGCCGCCAAGCCCGGCACTCTGCCCGAGCCGCCTTCCTGTTGAGTTTGTGGCGTGAGGGGAGGTGCGGCTCACTCTGCTTGGGCGCCGCGCTTGCCGGAGGGGAGGGGCGCCATGGCGACGACACTCATGAAGCGCGGGAAGAGGCGCACCAGCAGCCGGTAGAGCACGAGGCTGACGATGCAGATAACCCACGGTGCCCAGGTGGCTTGCAGGGGGGTGAGCCCGCCGCTGTAATTGCCTGTGAGCAGAAGCCTCAGGAGGTGCAGCAGCATGAAATGTGTGATGTAGATGAAGAAGGCTGCTGTGCCCCACTGCGCAACCCAGTGGCAGACGCGCGGCAGGTATTGCTGGCAGAGGCTGCCGATGCTCAGTGTGGTGGCCACGCCGAGCAGGACGAGGGCGCTGCTCTGCACCGGCGGGTAGAAGCCCCACCAATATACTGCCGGTAGCAGGGCCAGCGCGCCGGCCGGCGGTAGCCACGCATAGCTGCGCACAAAGGCGCTGAGCTGCTCGGCTGTGGCGTAGCGGCGGATGAGCAGCCCCCCCGCATAAAAGCCCAGCGCAAGGACACTCTCGTAGAGCCGGAAAGGCAGCCAGCCCACGCCGCCGCGGTGGTAGTGCTCAGCGGTTTCGGGGTCGGCCTCGCAGAGGACATCGCTCGCGGCAAAGGTGATGAGGATGAGGCCGAGCATGGCCTTGAGCGGCAGCCGCTGCAGCAGGGGGCTGATGAGGGCGAGCAGGATCAGCGTGCGCAGGAACCAGATGGGCACATTGCTGTAGTCCCAGTAGCACCACGAGTGCAGCCCGCTCTCGCGCCACAGGATCATGGGCGATACCCAGCTCCAATCCCCTTGCCCGATCTCGCTGAGGTGCATGAGCGGCACCATGGTGACGATGGCGATGAGGG
Source organism: Akkermansiaceae bacterium (assembly GCA_022510805.1). Lineage (GTDB taxonomy): Bacteria > Verrucomicrobiota > Verrucomicrobiia > Verrucomicrobiales > Akkermansiaceae > Akkermansia. Next base: position 4,180 of record JAFLSS010000017.1, on the reverse strand, counting down.
TCCAAAACAGGTAGGGCACGAGCAGGCGGCGGGTGCGCGCCCAGTCCAGCCATTGCCCGGGCGCGGCGCGGTGCGTGAAGTAGCCCGCCATCAGGAAGAAAAAGTAGATGAGGCTGCGGTAGTTGAACAGGTCCGCCACGTAGGCGAAGTGGCCGTAGTGCCGGTCGCAGTGGCGCACAATCACGGCAAAGGCGGTGTAGACTCGGCAGAAGTCAATCCATTCGATGCGTTGCTTGGGCATGGCGGGGGGTTAGTGGTGGGTGCCCGCCGGGGGGGCCTCGTTGTCATCTTCATCTTCTGTATCAACTTCCAGCGCGCGGCGCATCTTGCGCGTGAGGAAGGGGCGCACGATCAACCCGTAGAGCAGGTAGCACAGGAAGATGAGCGCCGGCGCTATCCACGGGAAGGAGATGAGGGCGCACACGGCAACCACGGCCATGAGCATGGCCATGATGGTGCCGCGTTTTTGGAAGGTGACGTGCTTGAAGCTGGGGTAGATGACGCGGCTCATCATGAGCAGGGATACGATGGTCATGGCGCCGGCCATGCTGATTTGCCACGGCTGGGCGATGACGAGGTTGCGGTTGGTGGTGATGTCGATGACCAGATACATGGTGCTCACCACGGCGCCGGCGGCCATGGGCACGGGCAGGCCCACAAAGTCGGAGCTTTGGTTGGGTTTGCGCGGGGCGGCGGCCATGCAGTTGAAGCGCGCGAGGCGCAGCGCGGCGCACAGCAGGTAGATCACGGCGATGCCGTGCCCGAGAAATGGCACCGGCAGCTCGAAAAGCACGGCGCGTGCCAGCAGCAGCGCGGGCGCGATGCCGAAGGAGACGACATCTGCTATGGAGTCAAACTCTCGGCCGAAGGGGCCATCGGCGTGGCACATGCGCGCCACCCTGCCGTCCAGCAGGTCAAACACGCACGCGGCAAAGATGAAATAGGTGGCTTGCTGGTAGTACTCAAAGGCCTCCGGGGTGCCGGAGGCAAAGGCCATGCCCTTAAAGATGGTGAGGATGGAGAAGAAGCCGCACAGGAGGTTGCCCGCGGTGAGCATGTTCGGCAGGATGGGGATCTTGGGCTCATCCGGGTAGACGGGTGGGGGAGGTAGGGCCATGGGTGGGTAGGGGGGGATGGATGGTGTGGAGAAGCGGCTCCGCCGGGGGGCGCTTGGTGCGCGCTGCCCCCGGCGGGAGGTGTGGGAAGAAGCGGCTCAGATGCCCAGGGCGGAATGCGCCTCAGCCAGCAGGGCGTCCTTGGCATCGCGCAGGGCGCCGGAGCCGCGCGCCATGTCGGCCTTGCCGCCGCCTTTGCCTTGCACGATGGAGGCGAGAGTGCGGATGAGGTCCCCGGCTTTGAGTCCGGCGGCCTGAGCCTCTCTGCCGCAGAAGGCGCCCAGGGAGAGGGCTCCGCCATCATCTGCCACAAGGAAGGCGGCGCCCTCAAAGTGGCGCTTGCGCAGGCCGTTGAAGAGCTCGGTGAGCAGGTTGGCATCGCCCTCTGCGCTGAGCACGAGCCGCGAGCCGCTGAGCTGCTCTGCCAGCAGAGCGTCCGCTTGGCTGGCGGCGGCGGCGGCGCGGGCTTTTTTCAGGCGCTTGTCTGCCTCCAGCGCAGCTTCCTTGAGGGTGCTGAGGTAGGAGTGGAAGGCATCCAGCAGGGAGTTGATGGTGTGAATATCGCGCGCTTCCAGGGCCTTTTTGCCGGGTTGGGCATCATTGGTGGGCACAGGGACAAGCGGCTGGCCGAGCTCGGCGAGCTTGGCATTGGCCTCTGCCAGTTTGTCGAGGGATTCTTTGGCCTCGGGCAGGCGGCTCTCTACCATATCGCGCACCACGCCGTAGCCGGCTTGGCCGCAGGAGGCTTCGATGCGGCGCACACCGCTGGCGATGGCGCCCTCGCTGCGCACTTTGAAGAAACCGACTTTGCCGGTGCTCGGCACGTGGGTGCCGCCGCAGAGCTCCATGGACACGCCATCAAAGCTGCCGGGCTCACCGCCCATCTGCACGAGTCGCACCACGTCTCCGTATTTATCTCCGAAGAATTGGCACACCTCCTTGTGCCGGCGGATCTCGCTCATGGGGTATTCGCGGCAGCAGACGCTGAGATCCTCAGCCACCCATTGGTTGACAAGCTCTTCCACCCGGCGGAGCTGCTCTTTGGAGATGGGGGCGCTGTTCACATCGAAGCGCAGGCGGTCGGCATCTACCAGTGAGCCCTGCTGCGCCACATCATCGCTCACCACCATGCGCAGCGCTTTGTGCAGCAGGTGGGTGGCGCTGTGGTGCGCCTCGATGGCGCGGCGGCGGTCGGCATCCACCGTCAGGGTGATCTGCGCCCCCACGGGAGGCAGCACGCCATCTTGCGCGGAAATGAGGTGGGCGCGGGCCTGGCCGATCTGCTGCACACCGAGCACCGGGCAGGAGTCGCCGTTGTATTCCAGCGTGCCGGCATCACTCACCTGGCCGCCCATTTCGGCGTAGAAGGGAGATTGATCGGTGATGACGAAGATGAGACCGTCCTGCTCATGCAGCTCGGTGACAAGCGCTGAGGCGGTGTCCTCGGTGTAGCCGGTGAAGCGGGTGACCTGCTCGGTCTTGAGGTCGAGCGCGCGCACGATCTGCTTTTTCTGCGCGGCCTTTGCGCGCTGGCGCTGCTCTTCCATGAGCTCCTCAAAGCGGGGGGTGTCCACCTCAATGCCGCGCTCGCGGGCCATGAGACAGGTCAGGTCGATGGGGAAGCCGTAGGTATCGTAGAGCTTGAAGGCGAAGTCACCGGAGATGCGAGCCGCTGCTGAGGCCTCTTTGTCAAAGAGATCCAACCCGCGGTCGAGGGTTTCATTGAAGCTTGTTTCCTCACGCAGGAGCACGTCTTTGATTGTGGTGGCGCGGGCGATGAGCTCCGGGAAGACGCCGCCCATCTCCTCCACAAGGGTGTCCACCAGCTCAGAGAGGAAGGGCTTGGTGAGGCCGAGGCTGCGGCCATAGCGCACGGCGCGGCGCAAGATGCGGCGCAGCACGTAGTTGCGGCCGTTGTTGCCGGGCAAGATACCATCTGCAATGGAGAAGCTCAGCGTGCGGATATGGTCGGCAATCACGCGGAAGGCAATGCTCTCCTGCAGAGTGGCTTTTTGCTCCGGGGAGGCATCCTTCGGGTAGAGGTCAACATACCGGTGGCCGGAGATGCTTTCCAGGCGCGTGAAGATGGGGCGGAAGACATCGGTGCTGTAGTTGGACACGCGGCGGGAGAAATCAGTGAATCCATTGGTGCACTGCATCATGGCGCAGGCGCGCTCAAAGCCCATGCCTGTGTCCACGTGGCGGGCCGGCAGGTCGCGGAAGCTGCCGTCTTTTTCTGCGTTGTATTGGATGAAGACGAGATTCCAGATTTCGATGCAGAGGTCGCTGTCGGCATTGACCAATCTGCCCTGGGTATCACCCTCCGGGGAGAGATCCACATGCAGCTCGGAGCAGGGGCCGCAGGGGCCGGTCTCGCCCATCATCCAGAAATTGTCATGCACATTGCCGTTCACCACATGCACCTTGGGATCCAACCCCTTGGAGGCGAAGAGCCCAGCCCATGTGTCATAGGCCTCCTGATCAAACTCGCCGGGGTCGCCCGCGGCTTTGTCCGGCGCGTACACGGTGGCATACAGGCGCTGCACCGGGAAGCCCCAGCGCTCGACGATGAGCTCCCACGCCCAGTTGATGGCTTCTTTTTTGAAGTAGTCGCCAAACGACCAGTTGCCGAGCATTTCAAAGAAAGTGTGGTGGTAGGAGTCCTGCCCCACATCCTCCAGGTCGTTGTGCTTGCCGCCTGCGCGGATGCACTTTTGGGTGTCCGCCGCGCGTGCGGGAGACCACGGCGGAGTCCACACGCCCAGGAAGTAAGGCACAAACTGGTTCATGCCGGCATTGGTGAACAAGAGCCCCGGGCTCTGCGGCATAAGAGAGGCAGAGGGCACCACGGCATGTTGCTTCTCATGAAAGAAATCCAGGAAACTTTGGCGGATTTGAGCAGATGTCATCATAATCAGAGTTCGCGGGGGATTAACCACACCACCCCCGCCGCGCCCAGTCTACCATCTTCGGAGGCATATGGCAATTCTAAACTGACGCCATTTACAGTGATGAGAGTGGCAAAATTAAATGCGACACGTTGAGGGCACAAAAAAGGTGCTCTT
>JAFLSS010000016.1 GCA_022510805.1 Akkermansiaceae bacterium | reverse complement strand
AAACGGGCATGTATGTGGGACGGGAGACAGGCGGAGGGGGCGTCACGCGCTACCAATGCAATGAGAGAGAAAGGCGTCAATTGGAGAAATTTGTGAGAATGGCCCGGAAATGGGGAAAATTCACCAGAATCATCGCAGCGTGTATCTAACCTATTGAAACCACACCGCAACTACCGGACGCTGTAGCGTTACTCACTCCTACGCATGCATACAATTCTTAATCAGAATCTCCGTTATGAGTGTAGGCTTTTGTGGTCATTGACAATATAGAGAAACTCCATAAACAACATGAAGAAGATACTACTGATTTTGTTGCTGCTGCTCCATGTGGGCGCGGTGCAGGGCTCGCATCCTGATTATGAGACAATGGAAAGAGAGATGATAGCCCGGGCAAAATTGATTGAACTTGTCTTCTGGGGGGAAGAATCAATTGGTGAACATCGTGCCACACTATCAGAGAGTGACAAGGGGCGCATCCAAGATTTGCTGCTGAATCGAACCCGCTACATCAAGCCTTTAGAAATGTCAAGAGAGGAGTATTGGGATGGTTGGGATGATGGTATAGTTGCCCCGGTCAGATTTTTAAATTTCATAGGGGAAGATGGAAAATCGCAGCTACAGCTTTTTATTGGGCCTGATATTGTACCGGAAAGAGGAAAGGAATGTTGTCTGCAGGAAATAGAAATGATCATGGACAATGAGTCGTACAATCAATTAGTGAGCATCATTGATGAGTACACCCCTTTGGAAGCCAGAAAGGAACTAAGTGACGCTAGAGTCGAAGACTAGTGAATGAGGATAGCCTACCCTGAATATTTTTCCCTTCCTAGTAGGTGTACAAAAAAACTTTGATCAAATCTGCTGGAAAAAGCATCTGCACAACAGACAGCATGCGCTCACGCCCATGATGAGCGCGGGCCCCAAGCGGCTGAGTGGAGCGCCGCCGTGCAACCCTCCGCCTATGCGTATGGTGATGCCGGATGTCAGAAGAATAAAGAGAGGGAATGGGACGCCGGGCGAAGAAACCGGCACAATATCCTTCTGTTACAAACAGAACTCATGTCGATAAGGCCTCACCATTATCCAACCAGCAGCGACACACCCCTGCGGTATTCGGTAAGAAAACGCCCCCCCATCGCTACATAGCGCGTGCGGAGCAGGTCTGCTGATCGGTGACCCATCTCCAGCTGTAGTTCGGTGTAACTGCGGAAAGTGGCGAGGTGGTGAGTGGCAAAAGTGTGGCGCAGCACATCCGGCTGCCAGGGGGTAAAGCCGGCTTCGCGGTGGAGAGCAGCCCAATGCCGCCGCCAGTTGGGCGGGCAAATGCGCTCATCCTGAGCCTTTTGAACACGGCGCAGAATCTTAGCCAGCGGCGGGTGAATGGTGACACAGCGCGCCCCGCCCGTCTTGCTGTGCTGCGGGGAGATGACAATCACACCCTCCACCAGACGCACATCCCGCCACCTCAGCCGCTCACACTCGTGCGGGCGCACCCCCGCCAGCAGCATGATGGCTACGGCTGCCAGGCACGCGCCTTGCGCATATTCTGAGGCGGTGTGCACCAGTCGTTCAATCTCCTCATGGCTGAGGATGTTGATGCGGTTCTCCCGGATTTTTTCCGGTTTTATTTTCTGCACAGGGTTCTCTGCGCACCATCCATGCTGCATGGCTGTGGCGAATATGCCGCTGAGGATGAGCCGCGCTTTGTTTCGCTGCCGTGGGGTGTCAAAGGCTTGCCGCAGGTAGGTGGTGCATTCTTGTGCGGTGATGCTGCGCACGCGTTTCTTCGCTAGGCCTTGGCAGCGTTTCATGAGTCGCTTGGCCATGTAGCGGAAGTCTGTCACGGTGCGTTTCCGCCGCTCCCGGCGCTCTTCTATAGCTGCTGAGACGGCTCGCTCAAAGGTGACTGTTTTTTCGCGGGCTTGGAGGGTTGCTGCGCCGGCGGAGATGCAGGCATAGGCGCGTTTGGTGCGGCCTCGCCCGGCTTCCAGGGCTGATTTTGCCACTAGTGCGGCTTCTACTATGTCTACCCCTGTCTGCCGCAGTATCTCGAGTGCTGCCAGTTCTGTGTTTCTATTTGGTGTTTTTTTCATCATTAGCGTATTAGTAATCCGTAGCGCAAGACAAAATATCATTCTTTTATTCATTTGAATTTTGTGGAGGTCGTGTGGGTCAGAGTAGATGCGCTCCGCCTGTGCGGCGGTATTTTTTCGGCTTGTTTGTTGATAATATACTAACTGAATATCAACGATTTTACGGTACAGAGATACGGATTACTAAATCGTATAATGGGTGGCGTAGGGGGGCTGGGGCTGTGTTTCATGGCGTGGCGGGGATGAACTATAGTACAATTCTGAATCTGCGCACATATGAATGTATACGAAAAGGAGGTTATTCGGGGTGCTTATATGCCCCATATAGATGGTATCCGTGCTTTGGCGGTCATTGCTGTGGTGTTATATCATTTTCGGATGAGTTATTGCCCGGGGGGCTTCTGTGGGGTGGATGTTTTTTTCGTGATATCCGGATATCTTATTGGCGGTGGTATATTGCGGGATTTGCGCAACAATGCGTTCTCGTTTGCAGATTTTTATAAGCGGCGAGTGAAGCGCATCATGCCGGCCTATTTTGTGGTGATCTGCGCTTCTCTGCTGGTCGGTATGGCGCTCTATCACTATGAACCGCTTGAGTCATTGGGGTATGCTGCGCTGAGATCTGCTTATTATTTTACTAATTTCTTTTTTTACAAGTATGTAGGCAACTATTTTTCGGGTAATGCGGATACGCATCCGCTGACTAATCTTTGGTCGCTGAGTGTAGAGGAGCAGTTCTATATCATCATCCCTTTTCTCATGTGGGTGATATGGAAATGGAGAGCGCGGGTTTTGCTGTATGTGCTGGTGGCTCTGACTCTTTTTTCTTTTGTGCTGGCAGAGCGTGAGCTTCAATCGCCGGTTGAGCGGGAGCACCTGAAAGCGTTTTATATGCTGGCGCCGCGCATGTGGGAGCTGCTGGTGGGGGTTGTGCTTGCAGCGCTGCCTGGCTACTGCCCGGCCACGCCTCGCCGGCGGTGCTGGGGTGCGCTGGCGGCGCTTGTGGGGTTCCTCATGGTGCTGGCGAGCTATGTGTTTTTGTATGATGGGTGTCATTTCCCCGGTGCCGGGGCGCTTCCTGCTGTGCTCGGCTGTGTGCTGCTATTGCGCTATGGGGAGCAGGGGATAGTGGGGTGGGGGCTCACCCGCGCGCTGAGTGTAGGGGTGGGGCGCATTTCGTATTCGCTCTATCTGTGGCATTGGCCCATTCTGGTGTATGCGCGTTATGTGTTTGGAGATGATTTGAGTGTATCGGTGGCGCTTGGGGCTGCGGCGCTCTCTTTTATTTTTGCGTATATTTCATGGCGATATATAGAGATGCCTGTTCGCCGGGCGAAAAACGTGAGCGCGCGCATGGCGTTCATCGGTTTGGTGGTGATGAGTTTGTGTGTGGGCGGCATCGGCTGCCTGCTCAAGAAAACCCGCGGTATGGTGCACTACCTGCATGCGGAGGCCAATCGCTATGCTTCGTTGGATTATCCCGGGCATGCGGAGGTGATGAAAGCGGGGCATTTCGGGATCCGGCAGCTTTCGCGTATCCCGGATGATAAGGGCCGGATGCAAAACAATGTCATTGTGCACGTCGGGAATCGCGAGAAGGCGCCGGAGTTTGTCATCATCGGCGACTCCCATGCGGAAGCTCAGCGGGCCGGATTTGATGCCGTGTGCGCGGAGCGCGGCATAGCGGGGCTGGCGCTCCGCACGAAAACATGCCCCCTGAGCGGCATAGATATTGTCAACTCATTTTCGAATTGTACTGAGCCGTTCATGGAGTGGCTGGCATCTGCCCCGAGCATCCGCACGGTGTTTATCATATGCGTGTGGAGAAGCCGCCTGGGCGATGGTAATCAAATCCTCTACCGCCGCGGGGAGCCTATTCCTCCGAATACTGCCCAGAATGCCGCCCTTCTGGAAGAAGGCTTGCGCAACACATGCAAGCGGCTGCGGGATATGGGTAAGGAAGTGGTGCTGATATCGCCCACGCCGCAGTTGCGCAAATCTCCGGGATCGGAGATACGCCGCCGCATCATACTGGGACTGCCCACGGATGATTTGGGGGATGCCATCAGCAAGGCGGAATTCATGAACAGAGAAAAAGCGGTCTTCCGCATTCTTCGTAAAATAGAGGCTGATGGGCTGGGGAGAGTGGTTGTAGCACACCCTGTGTTGGAAAGCAACGGCAGCTTCCGCGGGATCATGAATCAGCAGCTTTTTTACCATGATTCCAGCCACCTCTCTAAGGTGGGCGCCTGCCATGTGATCCGCGCTCTTTTCAGCCAGTTATTCCCCGGCCGGGACAAATAAAGACGCGTCAGAATAACAGCGTGTTATAAGCACTGCGTGAAGATGAGGCTTCTGTTGCGGGCGGCGCCTGCTTCTCCGGTGGTGGCCACAGAGGAGGCGGGGAAGGTGTGCCCCGCACAGCTTACTTGATGGCGTTTTTTCGCCTCAAGGGGTCATGCTGTGCGCGGGTTGGTGGAATGCGGCGGCGGGGGTGGGGGGCTTTTGGCAAGCTTTTTTTGGGTGGGGTGGCTGCGGTATTGATTCGGTGGGGTGGGTGTGTTATGATGCCGGTGGTTTAATTGGGCTTCAGATGAATAATTTTACGTTTTTTTCGCCTACGCGTTATATTTTCGGCCGTGGGGTGCAGGGTCAGGTGGGTGCTTTGGCTGCGGAGTTGCTGGGGGATAAGGTGCTGCTGGTGTATGGCGGGGGCTCGGCTGTGAGGTCGGGGTTGCTGGGGGAGGTGGCTGCGGCTTTGGCGGCGGCGGGGGTGGCTGCGGTGGAGCTGGGTGGGGTGCGCCCGAATCCGACGGATGGCCCGGTGCGGCGCGGGATTGAGCTGTGCCGACGCGAGGGGGTGTGTGGGATTGTGGCTGTGGGCGGCGGGTCGGTGATTGATACGGCGAAGGCGATTGCGGCCGGGGTGTTGTATGATGGGGATTTCTGGGATTTTTTTGCCGGCTGTGCTGTGCCGGAGCAGGCGCTGCCCCTTGGGGTGGTGCTCACGATTCCTGCGGCGGGGAGTGAGGGCTCCGGTAATGCGGTGATTACGCTGGAGGCGGAGCGCAAGAAGCTTTCTCTGCGGACGGAGGCGTTGCTGCGCCCGCTTTTTGCGCTGATTAATCCTGAGCTTTCGTTCACGCTGCCGCCGTATCAGACGGCGTGTGGTGTGGTGGATATGATGGCGCATGTGCTGGAGCGTTATTTGTCTCCTACGGCGGGGGTGGTGGTGACGGATCGTCTCTGCGAGGGGCTGCTGCGCGCGGTGATGGAGGAGGCGCCGCGTGTGCTGGCGGAGCCTGAGGGCTATGAGGCGCGGGCGAATATTATGTGGGCGGGGACGCTGGCGCACAATGGGGTGTGTGGCTCCGGGCGGCAGGAGGATTGGGCCAGCCATTTTTTGGAGCATGAGGTGTCGGCGCTGTATGATGTGGCGCACGGCGCGGGGTTGGCGGTCATTTTTCCGGCGTATTTGGCGTATGTGCTGGAGTTCCGGCCGGAGCGGGTGGCGATGCTGGCGCGGAATGTTTTGGGGGTGGTGCAGGAGGATGATCGCCTTGCGGCGCGGGAGGGGGTGGCGCTGCTCAAGGCGTTTTTTGTGTCGATCGGTATGCCTGTCTCGCTGGCGGAATTGGGGATTGCGCAGCCGGATATTGAGCGGCTGGTGCAGAATCTCCATGCTAATAAGGGCCGGCTGGTGGGGGGCTATTATCCGCTGGCGGCGGAGGATTCGGCGCGGGTGTTTGAGCTGGCTCGCTGAGGGGCCGGGCGGCGCGCGCGCCGGCGGGGGCTTCAGCCCGGGAGCCGCAGGGCGCGCGCGGCGTTGAGGATGGCGAGGATCATGACGCCTACGTCTGCCAGGATGGCGAGCCACATGTTGGCGAGTCCGAGGGCGCCCAGGCCGAGGCAGGTGAATTTGATGCCGAGCGCGAGCCCGATGTTCTGGTAGACGATGCGGAGGCAGCGGCGCGCCAGGCGGATGGCTTTCGGGAGTTGGCGCAGGTTGTCATGCATGAGCACGAGGTCTGCGGCTTCGATGGCGGCTGCGCTGCCCAGGGCGCCCATGGCGATGCCGATGTCGGCGCGCGAGAGGGCGGGGGCGTCGTTGATGCCGTCCCCCACGTAGGCGAGTTTGCCGGGGGCCGTGGTGAGGAGCGCCTCGATGCAGCTCACCTTGTCCGCCGGCAGGAGGTCTGCGTGGACTTGGTCGATGCCGAGTTCGCGCGCGAGCGGGGCGGCGGCGCGGGCGTGGTCCCCGGTGAGCATGATGGTGCGCCGGATGCCGAGCTCTCGCAGCTCCTGCAGGGCTTCTGCGGCTTCTGCCTTGGCTTTGTCCGCGAGGCAGAGGCAGCCGGCGTAGGCGCTGCCGATGCCCAGGTGCACGGCGGTGCCGGGGTGGGGTGCTTCGGGGGCCGGGATGCCTTGGGAGTGCAGAAAGGCGGCGCTGCCCAGGGTGATGCGCTGCCCGTCGATGCAGGCGGTGATGCCGCGCCCGGCGTGCTCGCAGATGTCTGCCACGCGCCGGGGATCAGGTGTGTGGGGGCAGGCGGTTTGCAGGCTTTTGGCGATGGGGTGGCCGGAGGCGCTTTCTGCCAGTGCGGCGAGGGTCAGGAGCTCTTCCTGTGAGCAGGCGACGGGGTGGATGCTTGTCACGCGGAATTCCCCGCGGGTGAGGGTGCCTGTTTTGTCGAAGGCGAGGGTGCGGGTGCGCGCGAGGGTTTCCAGGAAGTTGGCGCCTTTGATGAGGATGCCTGCGCGGCTGGCGCCGCCGATGCCGGCGAAGAAGCTCAGTGGGATGCTGATGACGAGGGCGCAGGGGCAGCTGATGACGAGGAAGACCAGCGCGCGGTATCCCCAGCTGCTCCACTCTGCCGGCGCGTCCAGGAGGCTGAGCCGGATGAGCGGCGGCAGCAGGGCCAGCAGGGCGGCGCCGGCGCAGACGAGGGGGGTGTAGATGCGGGCGAATTGGGTGATGAATTGCTCTGAGCGGGATTTGCGCTCGGTGGCTTCCTCGACGAGTTCGAGTATTTTGCTGACGGTGGAGTCGCTGTAGTTATGGGTGGTGCGGATGTGGAGCACGCCCTGCAGGTTGATGCTGCCGCTGGCGGCGGTGTCGCCGGGGGAGATGGGGCGCGGGAGGCTCTCGCCGGTGAGGGCGCTGGTATCCAGGCTGGATTCGCCGGCGGTGACCACGCCATCCAGCGGGATTTTCTCGCCCGGGTGCACGATGATGGTCTCACCCACGCGCACATCCTCCGGGGGGCGTGTTTCTGCCTGCCCGTCAGGCAGGCGGACTCGGGCGCTCGCCGGGCATATGTCCATGAGCGCGGCGATGCTGCGCCGGCTTTTGTCCACGGCGCAGCGCTGAAAGAGCTCGCCTATTTGGTAGAAGAGCATCACTGCGATGGCCTCATTGTAGTCCCCGCTGTTGTCATGCATGCCCAGGGCCAAGGCGCCGAGGCTCGCGATGCTCATCAGGAAGTTCTCATCCATCAGGGCGCCGCGCGCGATGCCTTTGGCGGATTTGAGCAGGATGTCATAGCCGATGATGAGGTAGATGCCGAGGCTTGCCGCCAGCAGCGGAAGCCCCCGGAGCGGCACGAACTGGAGCGCCGCCCAGAGCCCGCCCGCGGTGAGGATGCGGCAGAGCATGATGCGTTGTTTCCTGCTCATGAGAATACTTCCCTTGTGGCGCGGGTTAGTATGAGATGGTGCAGTCCGGCTCGATCTTTTTGCAGGCGCGCAGCACGGCGCTCATCACTTCCTGCGCATCGCGCTCATCGGCGATGTCGACCGTTATCGTTTGCAGGATAAAGTTCACCGCGGCGTGGCGCACGCCGTCCACCTTGTTGGCGGCGGCTTCCATCTTGTTGGCGCAGTTGGCGCATTCTACTTCAATCTTGTAGCGTTTTTTCATGGTGGTGATTGTATGATGATTAAATAAGCGTTTAATTGTATAGAGGCAGATTACGCTTTTTTTGCGTGAAGTCAAGCGAAATATTGCAGCGAGCCGCGGCGCGGTGAGGGGAAGAGCGGGCGCGCGGCGTGGTGTCCTGTTTCAGGCCGTTAGCGAAAGAAGTTGCGCGCGGCGTGGGTTAGGGGTAGTGTAGGGAGTACATCAACCCACACATACAGACGAATGATGAAATCATGCATATTATTCTTTTTGGGCGGCGTGGCGGCTACAGTCGCCATCTGCGCCGCGTCGCAGTGCCCCAAGACTCGCGAGCTTTGGGAGAAGGGCTTGGACAAGGGCAAGCAGGCCAAGAAAAAGGCGATGGATGCCCTCGGCCACATCAAAGAGGAGGCCACTTCATGGGGCTCGGAGGCCAAGGATAAACTGGCGCAGAAGTTTGCGGAGCACGCACCGCAGCACGCAGGCGATATGCGCTGAGGTGCCGGGCGTGCCCGCTTTCTGCGAGCAAAAGCCACTTGCCTAGCCGCAAGTGGCTTTTTTCATCTCCAATTCCTAATTATACATATTGATCTCCATGCGCAGTCTATCACCCATTTTTGTTGTATCCCTGCTGGCCGGAGTATTTGGCGCGGTGAGTTGCCAGACCCCGGAGGATGAGCTTCTCTACCCCGCGAGCACGCAGCCCAAGCTGCCGCCGCCGCCCGCGCAGATCACCGTGCGCTACCCGCACGTGGCGCGCAATGGGGTGGCGCCTTTCCCGGAGGCGGCGCTCCCGGCCAGTTATGAGGAGTTCCGCCGCAGCCAGGACTACCGCCTCACGTTCCGCACCTGGAAGGATGAGGCCTTGCTGCGCAGCAAGGGGCGCAAGCGCGTGGTGATAGACCTGCAGAGCCAGCGCGGCCTCTGCTTGGTGGATGAGCGGGTGGCCATGGATTTCCCGGTGTGCACGGGCACGCGCTCACACCTCACGCCGACGGGCAGTTTCCGCATCTCAGAAAAGGATGTTCACCACCGGTCCAATCTCTACGACTGCCCGATGCCGTATTTTATGCGGCTCACGAATGAGGGAGTCGGCCTGCACGTGGGGGATGTGTACCGCGTGCCTGCGTCTCACGGGTGCATCCGCATGACGCGCGAGGCCTGCATCACGCTTTTTCACGCGCTGCCGTCCGGCACGGAGGTGGTCATCAACTGAGCCGGTTGCCGCCGCCGGCCCACTGCTGCAGCTGCGTGGGAAAGAGGCACTCCCGGCAGGCGGTGGTGGTGCAGAAATCTGCTGCAATTTGGAGGAGCGCCTGCTGGGCGTAGTGGTGGCGCAGCAGGGGCGCCAGGTCACTGCGCTGCCCGAAGAGGCGGCGCGCGGTGCGCTCCACGCGGGCAGGGGCTTGCGCGCTCTTGAGGCGCAGGAAGGTTTCCCACGCCGCCGGCGCGGTGTCTTGCACATAGACAAAATTGACCAGGAAATCGCGCACGCGTTCCTTGCCTACCAGGGCGGCCCGGGCGCTGCGCTGGGCGGAGTTGAGGGTGCAGTGGTAGTCCCAGAACGGGTGGCGCAGGTGGGTCAGCAGCTCCTCGAGCCGCGGCGCGAGCTCCGCCGTGAGCAGGGGTGCGAGCTGCCGCCAATGCAGCGCGCTGAGAGCGAGAGCGGCCACGCGCCGCTGGGGGTGATTCAGAGGGCGCAGCCCGGCGTAGGACCAGCGGATATCCCGCGGGGCGCTGAGGGCAAAATGCTGTTTGTGCAGCCACCAGGAATCCCACACTTGGCGGTGGTAGAGCCGCGCCTCTGCCGAGGCTTTGTCGGGCAGCATGGGCACCAGAAAGCCGGCTGTGCCGAAGAGGATGGCCTCCGCATCCTTACCCAGGCGGTCGAGCGGGGCGCGGCGCGCCAGCGCGAGCATGGCGTCCTTGTTGGCGCTGTAGCCCAGCGTCTCAGCCCATGATTCGAACCACGCTTGGTCGCGGCCGAGCACCTGTTCCTTGCAGCGGAAGCGTTTGCGCTTGCGCTCCAGGCGGTGAGCTGCGGCGGCCTGCAGCAGGGACTCCACGCGCGCGGCCGGCATCTGCTCCAGCGGGGCGCGGCACAGGGACACCAGCTCCGCATCTACCGGCGGCGCCATGTCCAGCGCATCGCGCACGCGGCGCGGCGGCAGGAAGAGCACGGGAATTTCGGAGTGCAGTGAGTTGCGGGTGAACCAGCCTGCCGGCGGCTCGGAGAGGACGACGTGTAGGATGACGTTGTTGTAGAGCGGGTTGGCGCCGTGGCCATGGCGCTCCCAGTCGCGCGCGTCGGGGTCGATCTCAATATCCCCGCGTATGCGGGTGCCGCCAAGCTCAATCTCCGCGCGGCAAAAATCCGGGCCGGCGCCGCGGTTCCACTCTCCGAAGTCCAGGAGGCGCACCGGGCCGTGGCGCTGAGTCACCCCCTCACAGCCCAGCGCGCCGAGCTCCCAGAGCTCCTGCACAGCCAGCTCCGGGAGCTCCACCGGGCGCTCCGGGGCATCTGCCGCCGCCGGGCTGCACAGGATCTCAGCCCGGAAGCGGGAATAGGACGCCGCAAGATGCTGTGGGCCGTGGTGGGTCATGCCGGGGCGTTATCCTCGCCGCTGTTGTGGCGCCGCAGATCCTCCTCCAGCGTCTCGCACACATAGCCGAACGCCGCATCATTCTGCTTGTTGATCGCGCGCAGGGTGTTGTGCGCATCGAGCACGTGGCGCGTGCGCTCCACCTCCGAGAGCTGCTCCTGGTCCTCCAGCGCCGTCGTATCCTGCGCCAGCACCTCGCGCCGGGAGGCGATATCCGCCTGCCATGCCGCTTCGGGCGGGTCAATATTGACCAGGAAATCCAGCCCGAGCGTCTCCATCGCCGCGCGAGTGCGCGCTGTGGGCGAGGCGATGGCGAGCTCACCATCCGCCGCGATGCACCGCCGGGCAATCCCGGCCAGCGTGCCCATAAAGGTGGAATCCACGCCCGGGCAGAGCTCCAGATCCACCACGATGTGCGCGCCACCTTGCATCAGATAATGATCCGCGATGGTTTTCAGCGAGGGGCTGTTGATAAAGCAGCCGCGGCTCGTGCAGCGGATCCAGAGACAATCTGCAAATTCGTGAAATATGAGAGATGAGTCGATCATAAAACGATAATGCGCCATCCTAACACACGCAGGCGGGCATGGCAAGCGGAAAAGCGCAAAGAATGGGCTGTTTTTGCGGGTTGTTTCACCCGGGTCAGAACTTCCACGACACGCCGGCGCTGATGCTGTGGTAGAGCTGGGTGCGCAGGGTAGAGGAGAAGCTGGTGTCGCCGTCATTCCAGAACAGCTCCGGCCGAGCTGTCGAGCCCGAGAAGCGGTAGCTCACATGGTAGCTGAGCCGCTGTGACCGGGCGTAGCTCAGCCCCAACTCCGCTGAAAAGGCAGGTCCCCATGCGTAATTGCTCACATGCACCCACGCGCTTTCTCCCAAGGTTTCGCGCTCTTCTACACTGTGGCACACAAAGCCAGCATTCACGCCGGTGCGCATGCTCCAGCGCCGGCTCAGCGGGGTTGTGTAGCGGTAGCCCGGCATCAGGGAGTACGTGCTCAGCTTCCCCTCGATATCATACACCTCTGCGCCGTGCAGGGTCGAGTCACTCGCCTCGCCGGAGGCATAACCGAGGCGCAGCGTGATGGCGTGGTGCGCATTCAGCGCGTAAACACCTGTCAGATCCACCCCGGCGGTGTGCAGGTTGATTCCGGGGGTATCTGCGGTCAGGCTTTGAGCCGCCAGGTTGAGAGTCGCATCGAGCTCTGCACTCCAGCGATTCCTCACTGTATTACCGGCCTCTTGAGCCGCATACGCCGCTGTTACAAGGCTTGCCAAGGCAATGAGAGAAGGAGAAATCCGCATGTTTTAATCTGTTTGTAATACGTCCTATCTACTTTGTTCGGAGTAAAATGTCAATCTTAAATGTGTTTGAATCATGGCCGGGAAGGTTGTTTTTTGGACATATTTTGAACAAATGAAGCGTCACAGCATCTAACCTATCAATAACGTGACATCTCCTTCTGCCGTTCGGTGCCGGGGAGGGCGGTGGGCGTTAGTATCATATTATAGCTTCGATCATGAAAAGATTAGCAGTGCTTGGGATGGGCTGCCTGTGCGTATCGTGCGCGACTCATCCGAAATTGGAAATAGATGTTCGCCTGCCTGAGGGGCAGGAGCGAGAGCTGTGCATATGTCCTGCGGTTGTGCATCTTGCCTATGTCAGAAATGGTACCAGCTTCTACGTGCCGTATCGTGACGCTTGGGTGGAGAGAAGCGCCCTGAAATCCGGTCAACTGTCCTTGAGAATACCGGATGATCTGTATGAGCGTCATGTCGATGTCTATGTTCTGAAAGATGGTAAGGTGGTGGATGAGCTGAATGTAGAGATGGATGGCAAGAAGAAGATACGCATCAGCGAAAAGGGAGTCACCCTAGAAGAACGTATTGCTAAATGAACAAGATGAAAAGATTATTCATATCCAAGGTGTTGGCGGGTGTGGTGCTGCTCTGCGCGTCATGTGCGCAGCAAAAGGAGATAGCTTTGCATTGTCCGAATGTCAAAGCGCCGGAGCATATTGTACTTGTGGTGAAAGAACCCGGTTCTGATCTGAAAAAAGATGCTCAGACCGGTATTGTGTACAGAGAGCAGATGCCGCGCATGAGCTTCACATATTTGGGGTCTAGCACTTACCGGCCGGCGGCGCCCTCATCCCTCCTGGTGGCCAATACTTGTTCCCCTTGCGAAGTGAGCACCATACGCTGTGTCAAGAAACTGAAAGAGGGGAAGGCGGATATCCTCTTCGGCGAGGAGGCGGATAAGAGATGCTTCATCCCCTGCAAGACGAAGGCGATTCATGTGGAAAAGGGTGGCAAGATCAAGATCTTGCCGGCGAAGGAGGTGCCGGGGCTGCCCCGTTCGGAAGAGGGATCGGTAAATAAGAGCTAAAATCTCAAAAATTAGCCGATGAGGGCGGCGGCGCTGTCTGTGGAGCAGGTGTGCTCCGGCGGCGCCGCCTGTGTTTTTTCTTGCCTTCAAGTAACATGAGGGGGTAAAGTAAGAAAACAGGCTATGAAAACTTTAATGCTTATATTATTGTCGGTGGGCGCGCTTGCGGCCATGGGTGTGTTGTTCCTGTGTCCGGCGGAGGCGCAGGGGGCGGATGTCAAGGCGGCTGCTGCCGGGCACAAGATCTTGCTGGTGTATTATTCGCGCTCCGGGAGCAATTATGTGTCCGGGGATATTGTGAATCTCCCGGTGGGGAATACAGCGGCGGTGGCGGAGATGATTCGCGAGATGACTGGGGCTGATGTGTTTGAGATTAAGACAGTAAAGCCGTATCCGGCGGATTATCGGGAGACGACAGAGGTGGCCAAGGCGGAGATGCAGGCGCAGGCGCGGCCGGAGATTGTGGGCGGAGTGGAGAATGTGGAGCAGTATGATACCATCATTTTAGGGTATCCGAATTGGTGGGGGACGATGCCGATGGCGGTATTCTCCTTTTTGGAGAAGCACCGGCTTGAGGGTAAGCGTATTCTGCCGTTTTGCACGCATGAGGGCAGCGCCATGGGGCGCAGTATCAGGGATCTTCACAAGGCTCTGCCGAATGCAGAGGTGAAAAAAGGGCTTCCCATCAAGGGATCTCGCGTGTATAAAAAGGATGCCTCCGTGCGGAATGAGCTGGAGGCGTGGTTGAGTCAGAACCTTTAATATGAAGACAACAATGCAAACGACAATAACTCTGAATAATGGAGTGGAGATGCCTCTGGTGGGCTATGGCGTGTTTCAGGTGGATCCTGCGGAATGCGAGCGCTGCGTGACAGATGCGCTGGCTGTGGGCTACCGCTCGGTGGATACGGCGCAGGCCTATTTTAACGAGGAGGGAGTGGGGAGAGCCTGGCGCAAGAGCGGCTTGGCGCGTGAGGAGTTGTTTCTCACGACGAAGGTGTGGGTGAGCAATGCCGGCGAGCGGAAAGCGGCGGAGTCGATCGACTTGTCGCTGCGCAAGTTGCAGACAGACTACATCGACCTGCTGCTGATTCACCAAGCGTTTGGTGATTACTACGGCACGTACCGCGCCATGGAAGCGGCTTTGCGCGCGGGCAAGGTGCGGGCGATTGGGGTGAGTAATTTTTACTATGACCGCTTCTTGGATATAGCGGCGCATATGGAGGTGAAGCCTGCTGTGAATCAGATCGAGGTGAGCGCTCTGGCGCAGCAGTGGCAGATGCAGGAGCTGGCGGCGCAGCACGGCACCAAGCTCATGGCCTGGGGGCCGCTGGCTGAGGCGGCGCCGGAGTTGCTGGCCAATGAGACGCTGCAGCGCATCGCGGCGGCGCATGGCAAGACAGTGGCGCAGGTGGGGCTGCGTTTCCTCACGCAGCGGGGAATCATTGCCATCCCCAAGACGGTGCGCCGCGAGCGCATGGAGGAGAATCTCGACTGCCTCGGTTTTGACCTGAGCGAGGAGGAGATGGCGGCGATCCGCACGCTGGATATCGGCCACGGGCATGTGCTCAATTTTTCTGATCCGCAGGGCATGCTGACCTTGTTTGATATCATCAACAAGTACAAGGTGTGAGCCCTTGGCGGCCTGAGCTGTGAGGGCAGGTGCCCGGCTGCTGCCGCGCCAACAATGATGCATCTTCATTTTTGGCGCGGTATTTTGTTGCCCATGCTGGACAAGGGGCGGCGGATGTGCTACAACCGGGGTATGCCTCAGAAGAGTGGACGTTTTTATTATGGGTATGTCATCCTGCTGTGCTGCTGTTTGATCATGGCGGTGAATGCCGGCATAGCGATGAGCTGTGCGGGAGTGTTTTATCTGCCAGTGAGTCAGGAGCTGGGGGTGAGTGTGGGCAGGTTTGGGTGGTACATGAGCTTCAATTTCCTGGCGAGCACGCTCATGCTGAGTGTGGCGGGGCGGCTTATGGAGCGCTGGGGCGCGCGGCGGATGCTGAGTATCAGCTCGGGGTTGATGGGGGGGTGCTTGCTGAGCATGAGTTTGTTTACGGCCCTGTGGCAGTTTTACGCTGCCGGGGCGCTCATGGGGGTGTCCCTCGCCTTTTTGTATTATCTGAGCTTTCCTACGCTGGTGAATAGCTGGTTCCGCAGGAGGGTGGGGCTGTATATGGGGATATGCAGCGCGAGCATGGGGGTGGGCGGTGCGGTGTTCAACCCTCTGTGCGGCCTGTTGATTCAGGAATATGGGTGGCGCGTGGCCTATGGGGTGTTGGGGGGCGGGGTGCTGCTGGTGCTCACGCCGCTGCTGGCGCTGCTGCTGCGCAATGCGCCGGCACAGCCGCAGGCGGCTCCGGGCGGTGGAGAGGCGGCTGCGGCGGCTGAGCTTCCGGCAGAGCCGGAGGGGATCTCACATGAGCAGGCATTGCGCATGCCGGTGTTTTATGTGCTGGTGGTCTATGCGTTCCTCATCAACGCCACGGCGCCGATCTGCCTTTTTATGCCGAGTTATGTGACCCCGCTGTCCTCTGCTGAGCAGGGGGCGCTGGTGGCGGCGGCGGTGATGCTCGGGGTGGCCACCGGCAAGGTGGCGCTGGGGGTGATCAATGATAAGAGTCATGCGCTCGGGGTGGTGGTGAGCACGCTGAGCGGTGTGGCGGGGCTGCTGCTGCTGGCGCAGGGGCCGCCCTCGGTTTTTGTGGCCGGGGCCTTTTTGTTCGGCTGGGCATTTGCCGGCGTGTCGGTGCAGACGCCGCTGCTGGTGCGGGCGGTCTTTGGCAGCCGGTGCTACACGCGCATATATGCCGGGGTGTCCATCGCCCTGGCGGCGGGGGGGACTCTGGCGGCCGGAGGCTGGGGCGCCTTGGCTGAGGCCACCTCGTACCACACGGCCTTTGGGGTGGCTGTGGGGTTCTTGGTGGTCTGCCTGGGGCTGGGTTTGGTGGCGCTGCGGCACCGGGGTGAGGCGGCAGCGCGCGGCTGAGCTGCCGCACTTCTCCCGGCGCGGGGGGCGGCTTTCAGGAGCCTGCCGGCAGGTGGCGGCGCGGGTGGTGCATTTGCAGGATGCTGCGCTGTGAGGAGGTGGAGACGTGGGTGTAGATCTGCGTGGTGGTCAGCGAGCTGTGCCCGAGGATGCTTTGGATGAAGCGGATGTCGACCCCCTCGTCCAGGAGCAGCGTGGCAAAGGTGTGCCGGAAGGTGTGGGGGGTGACACGCTTGGTGATGCCGGCGCGCGCGGCGAGGCTGCGGATGGTGTGCCGCACGGTCTGCGGGCTCAGGGCGCGCCCAAAGCGGTTCATGAAAAAGGGGCGTGAATCGGCCGCGCCGTGCTGCCGGATGGTGGCGGCGCGGTATTCCCGCAAGATGTGGAGGATGGGCGGCTGGCAGATTTGGATGATGCGCTCTTTGCTTCCCTTGCCGTGCACGCGGATGCTGCCCTCGCTCAGGTCGACCCGGCTGAGGGTGAGGCTGCAGAGCTCAGAGACGCGCAGGCCGGTGCCGAAAAGGAGCTCCACGATGGCCGCTGTGCGCAGCTGCCGCTCGCGGTGTGTGGCGGCTGCGGCCGGGTGAGGCGCGGGCCGGCGCTGCTCGGCATAGAGAGTGTGCAGCAGGGCGGAGAGCTCGGCCGTGGTGAGCACATGCGGCAGCTGCAGCGGCACGCGGATGCGGATGTCCAGCTTGCGCATGGGGTTGCAGAAGGTTTCATCTGCCAGCTCGTGGTAGTGAAACATGGCCTTGAGGGAGGCCGCCTTGCGGCGGATGGTCCTGGGCTTGTAGTGAGAGATGCTGCGGAGAAACGCGCGGAGGTGGTCGGGGGTGATGCTGCTGAGCCGCGCCGGGCATGGCGCCACGCCGGGAAGAAAGGCGGCAAATTGGGAGAGGTCGAGCTTGTAGGCGGCGAGCGTGGGCCGGCTGAGGTTTTTCTCATAGCGGCAGAAGAAGAGGAAGCGCTCGATGGCGGCGCCGAGCATGAGAGAGGGCGGCTTCATGGCGCCCATGAGCATAGCCCATTTCGGCCGCTTGTCCAGCCTGCATCTCTGCGGGTCAAATGCTTGTTTTTTAATATCTTGTTTATGCCAAATGCCGCCGGCGCCCAAAGTGAGTCGCTTGTGTTTTTTTGCGTAGCCGGGGTGCAGGCAGGCTCAGAGGTTGACTTTGCCTGCCCGGGCGGGTAGAATGGGGGGCAGATATGAAGAAGATGCTCTGCGTGTTGTTGCTGATGCTGCTGGGAGTGGCGTGGGCGGGTTCGGTGAAAGTGGCGAGCCTGCACCCGTTGCTCAGCGATATGGCGCGGCGCGTGGGGGGGGAGCATGTGGAGGTGGTGGATCTTTTCCCGCCCAATGCGCAGCTGCATGCGTTTGAGCCTTCGCATGCTGCGCTGGCTGCTGCGGCCGGGTGCCGTCTGGCCCTGGCGTGCGGCAAGGGGGTGGAGCCTTATCTGGCAGATCTGCGTGAGGCGTTCGGCCCGCAGGTGCTGGTGCTGGAGCTCGGCGCTTCTGTGCCCGATGTGGAGGTGCCGGGCGGGGGTGTGGTCGACCCGCATTGGTGGAATGCCCCGGAGAATATGAAGCGCGCCTCCCTGGCGCTGGCGGATGCTCTCTCGGCGCAGGCGCCGGAGCATGCGGAGGCATTTGCCGCGGCTCAGGGCGAGTACGCGCGCGCCATGGACCGCCTCACGCGCGAGGCGCGGCTGCAGCTGGCGCGTGTGCCCAGGTCCGCGCGTGTGCTGGTGACAGCGCATGCGGCTATGTGCCATTTTTGCAAGGCGTTCCGCCTGGAGCCGGTGGCGGCGCAGGGGGTGGCTAAGGAGAGTGAGGGTGACATGGCGCACTTGGCGCAGCTGCTGGCCAAGCTGCGGCAGAGCAGGGTGCGCTGCCTTTTTGCCGAGGTGCAGGACTCTCCCAAGATCATCGAAACACTTGCGCAGGAGCTGGGGGCTGAGGTGCGCCCGCTGGCGATGGATGGTGTGGCGCCGGATTTGCTTGACTACGAGAGTCTTTTCTTGTTTAATCTGCGCTCGATCTGCGCCGGTTTGGCGCCGGAGCCCCCCGCCTCTACCACCACCCCATAACAGCACGCGCTGCCGCGCTTTCTTCCGCCCGCTCTTCGCCTCATGATATCCCCCTTAGCCAAACTCTGCTGCTGCATATTAGGCGTTATCGCAGCCGGTGTGCCGCTTGTGTATTTCACCGCAGCACCGGCAGCGCCGCGTGAGGCAGCAGCAGAGGCAGATGCGCAGCCGCTCACCCGCACCTCGGAAGTGCCGGCAGAGCTGCGCTTCACCGGCGCGCCGCTCAAGATCCGCATCTCCTGCGGGGGGCGCCTGCTCCGCGAGCTGCGGCCTGATGCGGCGGCGGGCAGGTGGCAGGGCAAGCTGGAGCTGCCCCGGCCTGAGCCGGGTGCGGAGCTGGAGCTGGAGCTGGAGCTGGAAGCCGAGTGGCCCGCGCCCCGGGACTTTGCGCAGGCGGTGATGCTGGAGCTCAGCCCCGCCCGCCTGCCGGCGGCGCGCGATACTCAATGGACAGAGCCCGGGGAGGAGCTGATGCACGCAGTATTTTTGTTCCAATGGTGACACATGATACAGACCATATCTGCTGGGGGGGCGCCAACCACCACCACCACTGCCGCCACGCTTTGGCCGTGCGCGGTGTGGGGGTCTGCTACCACCGGGTGCAGGCGCTGCGCGAGGTGAGTTTCGAGATCGTCTGCGGGCACACCCTCGCGCTCATGGGTGCCAACGGGGCGGGCAAGTCGACCCTGCTCAACGTGCTGGCCGGTTTGTTGACACCGGAGCAGGGGCAGGTGTTGTGGAATGGCCGCCCACTGCATGACACGCGGCGCGAGATAGCCTACATGCCCCAGCGCTCGGAAGTGGATTGGGCGTTTCCTATGACCGTGCGCGAGCTGGTGGAGATGGGACGCTACCCGTCTGTCGGGATGTGGCGGCGCCCGAAGGCGCATGATGAGGAGATTGTGCAAAAGGCCTTGGCCTCCTTGCAGTTGGAGCCTCTGCAGCACCGGCAGATCAGCGAGCTCTCCGGCGGGCAGCAGCAGCGGGCTTTCCTGGCTCGCGCCCTCGCGCAGGAGGCGCATATCCTCTTGCTCGATGAGCCGTTTACCGGGCTGGATGTGCCCGGGGCTGAATCACTGGCAGAGCTGCTCCGCTCACTGGCGCATGAGGGGCGGCTGGTCATTGCCTCCTACCACGATGTGGCGAATGCGCCGCGGCTTTTTGACAAGGTGCTTCTGCTCAAGCAGGAGGTCTTGGCTTTTGGCTCGGCGGCCGAGGTGCTCACGCCTGAAAATCTCAACCGCGCATTTGGGCAGAAGATATGAGTGACTTCCTTCAGTTCATGACTGAGCCGATCGCGCTGCGCAGCTTGTGGGCCTGTGCGATCATCGGCTTTACCAATGGTTTTGTGAGTGCGCTTGTGGTGCTGCGCCGCTCAGCGCTGCAGATCGGCACTATCTCCTGCGCACTGCTGCCGGGGATTGCCCTGAGTATACTGCTCTTTGGCCTGGGGCGCATGAGCATCCTCTGCGGCGCCGGGCTGGCGGCTCTCCTTGTGGGGCTGGGGTCTCTCTTTGTCTCGCGCACCTCACGGCTCAACCACGATACCTCCCTCTCCATCATCCACACCACCGCGTTCGCCATCGGCTACATCATCCTCGTGAACCTCGGCCTGCAGCAGAAGGTGGATGACTGGCTCTTTGGCAGCATCATGAGCATGGGGCATTTTGATTTGTGGGTTGCCTTTATCACCGGGGCGCTGGCGCTCTTGCTCATCACCATCTTTGAGCGCCCGCTGCTCATTTACCTCTTCGACCCGCGGATTGCCGCCACCATGGGCTTGCCCACGCTGGTTTTCAACTATGGCATCTTTGCGCTGATCATCCTCGTGCTGGTCTCCTCCCTACAGGCGGTGGGGGCCTTTCTTACGCTGGGGCTTCTTGTTGCGCCGGCGGCCACCATGTACCTGCTGACAGACCGCGCTTCGCTCATGTTCTGGGGCGGGGGGCTCATCGGCTGCGGCGGCAGTGTGCTCGCCTTTTTCTTATCCTACCCGCTGGGGTGGCACCTCGGCGCCACGATCATCGTGGTGCTGGGCGTCATCTTCCTGCTGGCCTATCTGGTGTCGCCCAAGCGGCGGGGGCAGATCCGCACTCCCTAGCCGCCGGGAGAGAGCGGGGGGGAGACCCACCGGCTCTCAGGCCGGGGGCAGCGGCGAGTCGGCATCATCTGCCAGGGACAGGCGCTTGGAGGGGGAGATGCCCATCTGGCGCAGGTCTTCCACTTGGCGGGTCAGGTTGCCCCGGCCGGTGTTGAAGCGGCGCATGGCTTCCTCATGCGCATCGAGGGCTTTGCGCAGGCATTTGCCGACGTCGTCAAAGCTCTCTGCCAGCCCGGCGCATTTGTCATAGATGGCGGCTGCCTTTTTGAAGATGGCCTCCACATTGCGCGTTTGCCGCTCTTTCTGCCACAGGTGGTAGGCGAGCTGAAGCGCCATGAGCAGGTTGGTGGGGCTGATGAGCAGCACGCGCTGCCGGTAGCCCTCCAGCGGCAGCTCCGGCCGGGCTTGCACGGCGGCCATGTAGGCGGCTTCGTTGGGCATGAACATGAGTACATAGCCCACGGCTTCCTGCACCACGCCGGCGTAGTCCTTGGCGGCGAGCTCGCGGATATGCTTGCGCACGGAGTCGACATGTGCCGCCAGGTGGGTGCAGCGGGTGGTGTCATCATCTGCCGCGGCGTAGGCGGCATAGGCGGTGAGTGATACTTTGGAGTCGATGATGAGGCAGCGGTTTTCCGGGAAGCGCACCACCACATCCGGCCGCACGGCGCGCCCGGCGTCGGTTTGGTAGGTCTGCTGCAGGTAGTACTCCTCACCTTTTTTGAGCCCGGATTCCTCAAGCAGGCGCTCGAGGATGAGCTCCCCCCAATCCCCCTGTTTCTTGGTGTCGCCCTTGAGTGCCTTGGCCAGATTGGCCGCCTCGGTGTCGAGCCGGCGGGTCTGCTCGAGCATGCGGTTGATCAGCCCCTCCAGGGAGGCTTTTTGGGTGGCGTTGGCCGTGTTGGTGTGGCGGAGGGCCTGATCCAGGTCGGTGAGCTGGCGGCGGAGCGGCTCGAGGAGGGTGTGCATCTGCTCGTTGTTGACTGCCTGAAGCTGCTGCATGTTGTTGGCGAGCACGCGGGCGGAGAGCGCCTCGAGCTGGGCTGCCGCGGCTTGCTGCTGCTCTTTGAAATGGGTGCGCAGCATGTCCAGTGATTCTTGGTGGTGGCGCGCTGCCTGGTCGAGCTGCTGCTGCAGGGCGGCGCGCTCTGCCGCAAGGCGCTGCTGCTCTGCCTGATATTGGCGCAGCCTGGCTGCTCCGCGCAGCACAGTAGCCAAGCCCAGCAGCAGGATGAGCAGCAGGGCGGCCGCGAGCCAATAGACCGCGTTGTCCGGGCTGAGGAGAGGGGTGGGCACGGCTGCCGGCAGGTGGGGGGTTAGGCTTCGTAGTCGCCGTTGACGATGGCCTCGGCGGCGCTTTTCACTCTCCAGGGGGTTGCCACATCGCAGAAGTAGACGTCCGAATTGCCAGTGCCGGCAAAGTGGATGGTGGCGTAGCCGAGGATTCTCCCCATGATGGGTTGGGTGATTTCGATGGATTCTACCTTGGCGTTGCGGATTTCTTCCGTGTGGATGCTGATGATGCCTTCTTTGAAGATGACGCGCTTGTTGGTGACGAGGAATTGGGTGCTGCGCGCGCGCATCCAGCTGATGAAGGCCCAGAGGCCGCTGATGGGTAGGCCGATGAGGCAGAGGGGGATCCAGAGGGCTACCACAAGCAGAGCGCAGCTGATGATGCCGGCGCACCACGTGCCCATGTAGTGAATCCAGTGCAGCCGGGCTTCGAGGAGCGCTTTTTCTCCGGGCATGAGTGATTTACGCAAGTAGGAGGTCTGGCGGATTGTCATGTGTGTATTCTACCATATCAGGCGACAAAGTCCAGCGAAAGCCTCGCGGAGCCTGGGCCGCTTCTGCTGCGCCGGAGCTCAGGGCGTGGTGCCGGCGGGGGTGGAGGGGCAGGGGCCTGTGTAGGGCTGTGCCGCGGGGGAGGCGAGATCCAGCGCCGGGTTGTAGTACGGGGTGCGGAGTCCAAAGAGCCCCAGGAGGGTGTGGAAAATATGCTCGTGTCCCACGGTGAGGGAGCTGTTGTGCCTGAGCTGCTGCAGCGCCTGGGCGAAGTGGGGGTGCAGCTGTTCGAACTCCGGGGAGGTGAGCAGGAACATGCCGACCCGGCAGCCGGAGGTGGAGTGGTAGTCGCGCTGGCGCTCCCCCAGCCCGCCGCGCCCCCAGATGCCATCATGCCCCAGGTACTCGCCGTGGTCGCTGATGTAGAGGTAGACCCACGGCCGCCCCTGCAGGAGATTGATCAGCCGGTGCACAAACTCATCCGTGTAGTGCACTGTGGCGTCATAGGCGTTGTTGACCTCCTGCGCGTGGGTGGCGGGGTTGTCGAAGTGGATGCCTGCCGGCGCAAAGGGCGGGTTGAGCTGGTCGTAGTGCAGGAAGGGGGTGTGGCTGCCTTCGTTGTTGATGAAGATGAGCGTGTTCTGGTGGTCGCCCTCGCGGCGCAGGACATCTGCCACCTGCGGCACGGCGGTCCAGGGGCTGCCGGGGGCGTGAAACCGCTCTTCGGAGCAGCGGGTGAGCAGGCGCACGACGAGGTCGTACTTGAGGTGCGTGGCGTTGCGGTTGCCGAAGAAGGAATAGACCTTGAAGTGATTGGCCGCAAAGAGATCCAGCACGGAGCCGGTGGTGGGCTGGTATTGCGGGTCGGTTTCGTAGATATCCCGCCGGGCATCGGTGAGGATGGCGAGCTGCGCTTGGCAGGTGTCGCAGGCGGCGGAGATGCAGTGCGGGTAGTTGATGAGGCGGGGTTGGGCGCGGAGCCACGGGGTGGTGTCGCGCTCGTAGCCATTGATGCTCATGCGGTCGGCACGCACACTCTCGCCGATGTGTACCACCAGCACCACTCCCTCATCGCCTGTGAGGGTATCCAGCGCAGAGCCTTTGAGTGCCGGGGAGGGCAAGCTCTCTGCCTGGTGGATGGTGGCCTGGTTGTGGAAAAAGGCCTCTGCCCACACGTGGTAGAGGTGGTGTGCCTCGCTGACAGGCCAGTAGTAATCTGTCTTTTCCACAGCGGGGTGCGGCAGGGTGGCGTAGAGCCCGGCGCCGAGTGTGAAGATGAGGGAGGCCTGAAGCATGGGGAGGCGCTGCCTCTCCCGGCGGAGGACCTTGACGATGGCCCAGCAGAACACGCCGCTGAGGATGAGGATGCCCACGCAGATGAAGAGGTTGCTGCCGGTGAGGTAGCCCATGGCTTCTTCGGCAGAGGATTCGAGGGTCTCGGCGATCACGAGCGCGTTGATGCGTGCGCCGTATTGGGTATAGCCTGCGTGCTGGGCGAGCTGAAAGACGAAGAAGGGATACCAGAATATCAGTGAAAAACGCCGCAGCAGCGCCCAGAGGAGGCAGATGCTTGCCATGCCCAGCAGGATGTTGGCCGGCAGCATGAGCGGCACGTAGCGGGCGCTGATGTTGCAGAGGAGGTCTCCCACGCCGGCGATGAGGAGAACTCCCCACAGGGCGCCGGCTCTCGGCAGGAGGGGCTCGCCTTTTTTCCTGCTTCGGTAGAGGCAGGCGGCCAGCAGCAGCGCTGCCCCGCCGAGCCACCCGATGAGCAGCCACGCTTCTGCGCTTTCTCCTGTCAGCTTCGGGGGGAGGCAGCAGAGCAGGCAGATGGCTGACACCACGGCCGCCGCTGCAACAACGGCGCAGAACACAACGCGTGAGTGCAACAAGGCAAGCATGAGCAGGGGGGGCGAAGCGCGTCCGAAGACGGGTGGAGAGAGAAGCAACGGCGGGGGAGGGCGGCTCCCCCGCCGAGAAAATGAGGGGGGCTCAGGAGTGCTTGCCGCAGCTGCACTCGTGGCCATCTTCGTGCCCGCAGCTGCCATCACAAGAGTCGCAATCGCCACCGCAGGAGCACGCGCTCATCTGCTGGTTCATGCTTTCGGCCACCTCTTCATCCGTGGGGGCGTGGCCCTGATCAATAGCCAGGCAGAGGTATTGATTCACCGTGCTGAGCAGGGTTTCCAACTCCTGCCGAGCCTCCAGGTATCCCTTGCAGAGCGGGTTGTCCACCACCGCCTGGCGCAGCGAGTCAAACTTGGAGATCTCCTCCTCGCTCGGCGGCATGCCTGCCAGGTGCTTGTTGCGCAGCTCCTCACCATATTCATTCACCTTGCGGAAAAGATCTGTGGCTTCGGCATTCTGGTAAAAGAGGCCGATGCGAGCCTTGGCCGCCACTACTTTCTGGCTCTGGGCAAAGGCATTGGCCAGAGTGCGGGTGAGTTCTACTAATTCGGGAGTGAGAGTTGTTGTTGCCATATTGCGGATACTCTAGCAGGAATAGGACGAAAAGGCAAGTGCGCATTGTGTCAGGTTTTTTGGGGTTGAATGCGGGTGCCGCGCGTGGTAGAATAGGCGGCATCATGAAGCTTTGTTCACTGTTATTCGCCGCGTGGTTGGCGCTTTCGTGTGTTGTGCCGGCGGCAGATCAGCCCAACATTATTCTTGTGCTGGTGGATGATATGGGCTGGGGAGACTTGAGCCTGAATCAGGAGCGGGGGAAGAACGCCGCGCCGCGCATCAACACGCCTCAGCTCAGCAAATTGGCCGAGCAGGGCGCGCAGCTCACGCGCCACTACACCTGCGCCCCCGTGTGTGCGCCGGCGCGCGCCTCTCTCTTCTCCGGCGTGCACCAGGGGCATGCGGAGGTGATCCGCAACAATAGCTTTGACGCCGCGCTGGAAGATAGCCACACGCTGGCGAGTGTGCTGCGCTCTGCCGGCTACGCCACGGCGCTCATCGGCAAATGGGGCATCGGCGGTGGCATGGAGCAGGGCGGCACCCCCTCGACGACCGGTGCCTGGCCCACGGCGCGCGGCTTTGACTATTTCTTCGGTTACAACAACCACATCGTCGGCCACCGCCACTACCCCAAAGAGGAGGCTCATGCGGACAAGGAGACCGGGGCCAATGCTGTGTGGGATGGGGACCGGATGATCACCGCCCAGCTGGATAATTGCTACAGCACGGATCTTTTCACGGCGCGCGCCAAAAAATGGATTGTGGATACCCGTGCCGCGCAGCCTGACAAGCCGTTCTTCCTGGCGCTCACCCTCGTGGCGCCGCATGCGCGGCTTGCGGTGCCCACAGGGCCCTACCCCAAGGGCGGCGGCCTGCGCGGCGGGGTGCAGTGGCTCGGCACGCCCGGCAAGATGATCAACACCGCCCAGGGCAAGTGGGACTCGTTCATCTACCCCGAGTACCGGCACGCGTGGGAAGACTATGCGAAGAAAAAATATGGCAATGCGGCTGCTGACAAGCTGCTGGCGGCGCGGCGCCATGCTACCATGATCACCCGCATTGATGACGCCGTGGGCGATATCATGCAGCTGTGCCGTGATCTGCGCATCGACAAAAATACGTTCCTTGTGTTCCTCAGCGACAATGGCCCCCATGATGAGCCCGGCGCTGTGCCCCGAGTGGCAGACCACCCCGCCCCGCGGCAGGATCCCTCATTCTTCCGCAGCTACGGCCCGCTGGATGGTATCAAGCGCGATGCCTGGGAGGGCGGCTTGCGCGTGCCCTGCTTGGTGTGGGCGCCCGGGCTGGTGAAAGCCGGCTTGAGCTCGGCGCACCCCAGCCAGTTTCAGGATTGGATGGCCACCTTTGCTGAGCTCGCAGGGGTGCCCGCGCCCATGCGCTGCGATGGTGTTTCCCTGCTGCCGACCCTGCGCGGCAACGCCAAAGCGCAAAAGCCGGGAGTGGTGTATTCGGAGTATTTCTTCCCCAATAAGATGCCTGTGTATGGCGATTATGCCCCCAACAAGGCGAACCGCATGCGCGGCGAGCAGCAGGTGATCTTCTTCTCCCAGCCCGGCAAGAATGGCCCCCGCTGGCTGAAAGCCATCCGCACCAATATCTCGGCTTCTGCTAATGAGAATTTCGAGATCTACGATGTGGCGACCGACACGCATGAGGCGCATGATCTCTCAGCCTCCTTGGGGGACAAGGTGCAGCAGAAGCTCAAGACGGCTGTGCTCTGGAACCGCCGCGCCTATGATTACGTGCGCGATCCTGCCGCCGGCAAGCGCAACAATCCCTGCAAGGGCTCCCGCCCCTATGATGCTGTGCGCGTGCCTGCCAATGCTGAGCCTGAGCGTGCGCTGGCGCTGGGGCTGGTGATGCGCCGCGTGCAGGCGACTCCGCCGTGGGTCCCCGCCTTTGACACGCTGCCGGGCGCGGCGCAGGCTGAGGCGTCTGTGGTGGCAGATCCGGCCGGGGTGGAGCTGCCGGCCGGGAGCGTGTCCGAGTTTACGGGCTTTATCCGCGTGCCGGAAGATGGTGACCACTGGCACTTCTACCTCACGCTCAGTGAGGCGCCCGGCACCAAGGCGTATGTGAAGATGCACGAGTTCCAGCTGGTAGATGCAGATGCCAACTACACCCCCGGCAGCGTGGCCACCGAATCCGCCGCGGCCAATACGGTGGAGCGCATCGAGAAAGACACCGGCAAGGCCGGCATCCCCCTCAAGGCCGGCTTGCATGCCATCACCATCACCGTGGTGCAGGGTGCGCAGGCGCCCGGCAAACTCCGCCTGGAGTGGAACAGGGGCCAAGGCGCCAAGATGACGCCGCGCCGGGTGGTGCCGGCTGAGCAGTTTGTGCATAAAAAGCGCTGAGTGCCGCCCGCAGAATGTATAACGCGCAAGAGCCGCCGGAGCTCTTGCGCGTTTTCTTAGGTGGTGGGAAAAAAGGGGGGCTCAGGGCAGGCGGGCGCAGATGGCCTCCAAAATCTCTGCCACGGGCAGCAAGCGCCCCTTGCCGCACGCGCCGCATGCCAGGCGTCCTTCCTCAGCAGGGCCGTGGATGCTGCAGCCGCGGGCGGCGAGAATCTGCACATTCTCCTGCGTGGCGGGGTGCTCCCACATGTGCGTATTCATTGCCGGGAACACGAGCACCGGCGCGTGGTTGGCCAGGTAGAGACTGGTGAGCACATTGGGCGCCAAGCCTCGCGCCATGCAGGCCATCGTGTGGGCGCTGGCCGGTGCAATGGCCAGCAGATCCGCCTTTTGCGCCAGGGAAATGTGCGCCGGCACCCAGTCCTGAGTCTCATCATCAAATGAGCTGAGCACCGGATGCCGCGAGAGGGTCATGAGCGTGAGCGGCGTCACAAAGCGCAGCGCTGTCGGGGTGCACACACAGTGTACCTCATGCCCGCGCTTCACCAAGCCGGAGACCACATCTGCCGCCTTATAGGCTGCAATGGACCCGCACACACCCAGAACAACAGTCGCCATATGCCCTTAGACCGCAGGGTCAATTTCCACAATCATGTTGATCTCCACAGCCACGCCGAGCGGCAGGCTCGCCACACCCACAGCAGAGCGTGAGTGCGCCGCCTCCGGGCCGAAGAGCTCTACCAGCAGGTCGGACGCGCCGTTGAGCACTTTTGCCTGATCTGTGAAATCCGGGACGCAGTTCACAAAGCCATTCACCGCCACGATGCGGCGCAGCGGCTCAAAGCTGCCCAGCTCTGCCTCGATCACGGCCAGGCGGTTCAGGATGGCGGCTGCGGCGGCTTTCTGCCCTTGCTCGATGCTCACATCCTTCCCCAGCTTGCCGTAATAGGCTTCCTCTCCATTCACAGAGATGCCGCCGGAGAGGTGCAGATAATTCCCCGTGCGGATGCACTGCACATAGGAACCGACAGGTTGAGGAGCGGGGTAGAGCTTGAGCCCTTTCTTCTCGAGTGTTTCGTGATTGAGCTTCATGCGCCTCATCCTACCACCATGCGGCCCAATGTCAAGCCGCGAATGCGCCCGCGCGCAGCATGTGTGCGCGCCTGCGCGCTTGACAAGTGCCGGATGGCGGGTTAGGATGGGGGGGTGGTAATTAAAACGCTGTTGAGAGACTACCTGCAAGCGCGCATTGCAGGTGGCGAGCTGCGCGTGCCGGTAGATGAGGCTGCGCGCATGGTGCTGCGCGGCTGGATGCAGGCGGCAAAGCAGGGGCGCCAAGCCGCCCGCTCTGCTGCTGCCGCCGCACCGCCGGAGAATGATGAGCCCGAGGATGCCAGCCAGATGCTCGCGAGCCTGCGCCGCTCTCTCTCAGAGCCCCGCTCTTCCGAGGCTGAGGAGGATGAGGAGCCGGATCAGCTCTTTTTCCGCCCCGGTGGCCGCAATGCCGAAGAAGCGTGGAAGCTGGCCGCCTCTCTGCTGGTGCGCTGGGATCCGCTGCGCCAGCTGGGTACTCTGCGCGACACTCCGGTGTGGGGGGAGGGCTCACGGCGGGCAGATATCATGTTTGTGGGTGATGCGCCCAATTACTATGACGAGCAGGCCGGCCGCCCCTTTTGCGGAGAGGCCGGCGCCAAGCTGGATGGCATGCTCAAGGCCATGGGCCTGAGCCGCCGGGCGGTCTACATCACCCACCTTGTCAAATTCCGCCCCAAGATTGCCCGCCAAACTTTCAACAACCGCCCGCCCAGTAAGGATGAAATCCGCCTCTCCACCCCCGTGCTGGAGTTTGAGACTCGCCTCGTGCAGCCCAAGGTCATCGTGGCGCTGGGGGTGATTGCAGCGCGGGGGCTGCTGCAGCGTGGGGAGCTGCCGCTGACGGCGTATCAGGAGCTCCCGCAGGCCTCTTTCATCGGCGTGCCTGTGGTGGTGACTCACCACCCGAGCTACCTGCTGCGCACGGCTGATTTGGCAGAGCGCCGCCGCCTGTGGGAAGAGATGCTGCGCGTCATGGAAATCGCGCATCTGCCCATCAGCGATAAGCAGCGGCGCTATTTCCTCAAATAAGGGGCTCCTGCCTCTCTGCCGCGGGCGCTTCATCCTCACGCGCCCTCCCCGCGGCCGGCGCGTGCTTCCGCGGCATCCGGGGGAGAGCTGCGAGAAGGCGGGGGAAAAAACAGGGGCTACGCTTGCCGGAGCAGAGCGTAGCCCTTTTTTCACGCCTGAGTCGATGAGCAATGCTGTGACTCGCGTGCCGTCACATGGGCGGTGATCATCAGTTTGAGGTCGACATGATGACCAGGCACACGAGAACAAAGAGGGAAATGATGACCCAGAGGATGACAATGCCGCGGCTGGCAGCCGGGGCGCCGGTGCCCTGCAGGTGCGAGTAGCGGCCGCGCAGGCGTCCTTTTTTCATGAAGCCATCGTAGTTCTTCTGCAGCAGAGTGGCCTCCACCTGACGCATCATGTCAAGCAGTACACCCACAAGAATCAGCAGTGAGGTGCCGCCGAAGAACTGGGTGACCAGGGGCGGCATCTTGCTGCCCAAGGAGAGCAGGCTGGGCAGGAAATAGATGAGGGTCAGGAAGAGCGAGCCCGCAAAGGTGAGGCGCTGCATGGTGGTGTCCAGGAATTGCGCCGTGGGAGGGCCGGGGCGCACGCCGGGGATATAGCCGCCGGAGCGCTTGAGATCCTCAGAGATCTGCTGGGGTTGGAACATGGTCGCCACCCAGAAGTACGAGAAGAAGAAGATCAGGGTAGAGGAAATGATGTAGTACCAGATGTCACTCGGCGAGAGGATGGTGATGATCGCCCCGCCCAGCCAGGAATCGCCTGAGAAAAGCTGCTGCACCAGCATGTTGGGCAGCGCCAGGATGGCCGTGGCGAAAATGACGGGCATCACGCCGGAGTAGTTGAGCTTGAGGGGCAGGTAGGAGGTGCCGCCCTGTGTCATCTTGCCGTGGCCCACCACGCGCTTTGCCTGCTGCACCGGGATGCGGCGCTGTGCCTGACTCACGATGATGACCAGCGCCACCACGATGACCATGAAGAGCATGAGAGCCACCAGCTCCAGAGAGCCCAGCGGGTTGATCTCTTTGCCATCCCCCATGATCAGCGTCTTCCACGCTGTGGAGAAAGCGCCGGGCAGACCGGAGATGATGTTCACGGAAATGATGAGCGAAATGCCGTTGCCGATGCCTCGCTCGGTGATCTGGTCACCGATCCACATCAGGAACATGGTGCCTGTCACGATGATAAAGATGGTCGATATCGTGAAAATCCAGCCCGGATTCATCACCAAATTCGGCATGTCGAGGCCCATGACCGAGGGATTTTCAAGAGTGCGCGTGAGGAAGAAGCCCTGCGCCATGGCGATGATGATGGCCAGAATGCGCGTGTAGCGCGTCATCTTCTGGCGCCCGCCTTCTTCGCGCAGCATCTTTTGCCATGAGGGGAGGACGGCGCCCATGAGCTGCGTCATGATGGATGCCGAGATGTAGGGCATGATACCCAGCGCAAAGATGCCGCATTGCTGCAGGCCGCCGCCGGAGAAAATGGTGAGGATAGCGCCCAGCGCAGCCAGCGGGCCACCTGCGTCCTTGGCAAGTTCTGCCATGTGGGCCGAGATGGTCTGCACATCCACACCCGGCAGGGGAAGATGCACACCCAGGCGCACGACCACGATCATGGCGAGGGTGAAGAGAATGCGGCTCCGCAGCTCGGGAACCTTCATTGTGTTGGCGAAAGCGGCTATCATATTGCTTGATGAGAGGGCCTCGGGGGTCTGAAAAAACGTGTGAAAAACTGGGCCGTTGTCCTTTCACACATGGGGCAGGGTGGGCATTTCGGCGCCACCCTGCCTCCGCGTTGCGTGTTTGGTATGCGAAGTGCAAGCCGAGGGAGGGCAGCTGGCCTGCCTCCCCCGGCTTGGTGCCGTCAGCTCGCAGAGCTCAGCACGGTGAGCGTGCCACCGGCGGCGGCTACCTTTTGAGCCACAGAGGCGCTCGCAAAGTCGACCGACACATTCAGTGCTTTGGAAAGCTCACCCTTGCCCAGCAGTTTCACCGCGTCGCATTTGCCTTTCACCAGGCCGCAATCGCGCAGCTCGGTCTCGGTGACCGTGGCGCCGGCTTCAAAGAAAGCCTCAAGCTGGTTCAGGTTCACGATGGCGATGTTGCTGCGGAAGCGGGCATTGCTGAAGCCCTTCTTGGGCAGGCGGCGGTGCAGGGGCATCTGGCCACCTTCAAAGCCGGGGCGGATGGTGCCGCCCGAGCGGGCTTTCTGGCCTTTGTTGCCCTTGCCGCAGGTCTTGCCCAGGCCGGAGCTCTCACCATTGCCCAAGCGCTTCTTGCGGTGCTTGGCTCCGGGATTCGGTTTGAGAGAATCGAGTGTCAACATATCTTGAAACTAGGGGTTAATGGGTTCAGACTGCAGCGCTGTCCTTCTTCTTCTTGCCGCGGGCAGAGAGCACCTGGTCCGCCGTGCGCATGGAGAGCATGGCTTTCATGGTGGCTTTCACGACGTTGGCGGAGTTCGAGGACCCCAGCGATTTGGCAATCACGTTGCTCACACCGGCGGCTTCCAGCACCGCGCGCACTTTCTCGCCCGCCACAAGCCCTGTACCGGGCGCTGCAGGCTTGAGCACGATCTTGGCGCCACCAAACTCGGTGTAGATCTCGTGCGGAAGGGTGTCGTTCACCACGACAACTTTCTTCATCGCGCGCTTGGCGGCATCGGTGCCCTTGCGGATGGCGTCCGATACCTCGTTGGCCTTGCCGAATCCGTAACCCACTTTCCCTTTCTGGTCACCCACGACGATGAGGGCCGAGAACGAGAAGCGGCGACCGCCTTTCACCACTTTGGCGCAGCGGTTCACATACACGACTTTCTCCACCAGCTGCGGGCCTTCCTCAGCCGGCGAGTCAAAGCGGCGCTGAGCGCCGCCATCCCGGCGGCCGGAGCGCTGACCACGGGGGCCGGCAGCGCCGTCCCGGCGGGGGCCACGCGGCGCACGCTGCTGGGGTGCTGCAGCGGCCTCAGGAGCGGCGGCAGCGGTCGTTTCCTTGTTTTCTTCTGTATTCATGTTTTGTCCTTATTTAGAATTTAAGGCCGGCTTCGCGTGCGGCATCGGCCAGGGATTTCACTTTCCCGTGGTAGAGGAATCCACCGCGGTCGAACACCACTTCTGTGATACCTGCGGCCAAGGCTTTCTTGGCGATCTCCTCGCCCACCTTGGATGCGGTCTCAACATTGGCTTTCTTGAGCCCCAGAGTCTTCGTGCAGGAGGCGCAAAGCGTGTGGCTCTTGGTGTCGTCGATCAGCTGTGCGTACACGTGCTGATTCGAGAAGAACACGGCCAGACGCGGGCGCTCGCTTGTGCCCGAGATCTTTTTGCGGATGCGTACGCGGACTTTGCGGCGGACGTCTTTACGATTTAAAGTGCTCATTTTCGTCTTTATCCGGTTAGTGGTTATTTGCCAACGCTCTTGCCTTCCTTGCGGCGGATATGCTCACCCACATAGTGGATACCTTTGCCCTTGTAAGGCTCGGGCGGGTAGTACCCGCGCACCTCAGCGGCAAATTGACCTACCACCTGCTTGTCGATGCCTTCCACTTTCACCTTGGTGTTCTCCGTCACGGTGACGGTGAGGCCGGTGGGGATGGGGTGCAGGATGGGGTGTGACTTGCCCAGCGCCAAGTCGAGCGCGCTGCCTTTGACGGCGGCCTTGAAGCCCACGCCCACGATCTCGAGCTCTTTGACAAAGCCTTTCGAGACGCCTTCTACCATGTTGGAGAGGAGGGAGCGGTTGGTGCCGTGCAGGGCGCGCAGGCGGCGGGAGTCGTCGGCACGGCTCACGGTGAGCTCATTGCCCTCGACAGCGGCGGAGATGCCCTCCGGCAGCTCCCAGCTCAGCTCGCCTTTGCCGCCTTTCACCGTCACCTTGGCGTCAGCGATGTTGACGCTCACACCCGCGGGGATGTTGATCACTTTTTTACCTACTCGTGACATAATGTTTTCTCTGCGGGTTAAGGGTTACCAAACAAGTGCGATGAGCTCACCGCCGATGCTAAGCTTGCGAGCTTTGGCGCCGGTCATGAGGCCCTGCGAGGTGGAGACGATGGAGATGCCCAAGCCGTTCATGACGGTGGGGATCTGCTCGGATGTGACGTACTGACGACGCCCCGGCTTGGAGCAGCGCTTCACATTGGTGACAATGGATTTGCCCTCCTGGGTGTATTTGCTCTTGACAAGGATCACTTTGTCCTTGCCCTCGCCGCTCACTTCATAGGACCAGATGTAGCCCTCCTCCTGGAGGATGCGGGCGATTTCGGCCTTGATTTTGGAGTGCGGCACGGTGAATTTCTCGTTGCGAGCAAGCCCCGCGTTTTTCACGCGAGTCAGGAAATCTGCAATCGGATCAGTTAATACTGCCATGGTTGTATGAGAGGGTTAGGCGTTTTCTTCTTGCTTCTTGTTGGGCTTGCGGAAGGGGATTCCCAGAGCGGTGAGCAGGTCGCGTCCCTCTTCATCGGTGGGAGCGCTTGTCACAAAGATGATATCAAACCCAATGTTGCGCTTGATCTGGTCAAGCTCAATTTCCGGGAAGATGGACTGATCAGGGATGCCGATGGCGTAGTTACCACGGCCGTCGAACGACTTGGTGGGCAGGCCACGGAAGTCACGGATGTTCGGGGCGGTGATGTTGATGAAGCGATCCAGGAACTCCCACATGCGGGTGGAGCGCAGCGTCACGCGTGCGCCGAGCACTTCGCCCTCACGCAGCTTGAAGTTGGCCACACTCTTGCGAGCGTAGGTGACGGAGGGTTTTTGGCCGGTGATCTTGGCGATCTCAGCCACGGCGTCTTCTACCGCCTGTTTGCGGTCGGGGTGCTTGCCCATGCACGTGGTCACCACGATTTTTTCCAGTCGCGGGATCTGGTGCACATTGGCATACTGGTGCTTCTCGCGGAGGGCCGGGACGACCTTCTCCTTGTAGTATGTCTCTAATTCTGTGGTTTTACTCATAATTTATTAGCGGGTCAGCTCTTATGTGTATCTTGGTTTTGGCTTAAGCGCGGAGTTGCTGCCTGTTGGGCGTCAACTCACTTTCTTCACATTCGAGATGTGGATGGCGCCGTCCACCTCCTTGATGCCGCCGTCCGGGTCTGCTTCTGTGGGCTTGGTTGCTTTCTTGAGCTTCCGAGCACCTTCCACGATCACCGTCTGCTTTTTGGCATTGATGGAGAGGATGACTCCTCGCTTGCCCTTGCTTTTGCCGGCGATGATTTCTACCTCATCACCTTTTTTCACATGGGTTTTCATCGTTTGTGTATTCAGATTAATTCTTGTTTTCCGCTTTGCACCTACAAAGCGGCTCGGACAGTCTACGCTTTCAATGGCGATAGGTCAAGCCAAAATATGCGACTTGAAACAAAAATTAACTGAATTTTGTGTTCTCCGGGGTATTCTGCTGCGGGTGGGGGTGGTTTCCGGCTGTTGTGTGGGGGGCAAAAAAGCCGCAGTGGGGGCACTGCGGCTTGGGTGGTGGGTAAGCTGGCGGTGGGGGCTTTAGTACTGCCGGTTGAGCAGGTAGTCGCAGATGCCCAGCAGGGCCTCACGCCGCTCCGGCGGGAAGATGTCCAGCGCGGCGCTGGCGGCGGCTGTGTGCGCTTTGGCGTCTGCGCGGGCTTGGTCGAGCCCCACGAGGCTGGTGTAGGTGGCCTTGGAGACTTTGGCGTCTTTGCCGATGCTCTTGCCCAGGACTTCCGGCGAGGAGGTGACGTCCAGGATGTCATCGATGATTTGGAAGGCGAGGCCGAGGTTGCGGCCGTATTCGGTGAGGGCGCTGAGCTCGCGGGTGCTGCAGGCGGCGGACATGCCGCCCAGGCGCACGCTTGCCATGATGAGGGCGGCTGTTTTGCCCTGGTGGATGGCGCGCACTTCATCTAGGCTGAGGGGGCGGCCCTCACCCTCCAGGTCCAGCACTTGGCCGCCGATGAGCTCGAAAGAGCCTGTGCGGTCTGCCAGCTCGCAGATGTACTCTTTTGTGGAGTACATGTTGTTGGGCGGGGTGAGTGCGAGCATGTGGAAAGCCTGCGTTTGCAGGGCGTCTCCGGCCAGCACGGCCACACCCTCTCCGAATACTTTGTGGTTGGTGGGCTTGCCGCGCCGCAGGTCATCATTGTCCATGCAGGGCAAGTCATCGTGGATGAGGGTGTAGGTGTGCAGCACCTCCAGGGCGCAGGCGGCGTGCATGGCGGTCTCGGTGTCTCCCCCGCAGGCTTTGGCCGCCTCGAGGCAGAGTAGGGGGCGGATGCGCTTGCCCCCTGCCAGGACGCTGTAGCGCATGGCTTTGTGCAGCGTGGTGGGCTGGCGGGTTTCGGGGGGGAGCATCTGGTCGAGTCGCTGCTCTACCAGCCGGGCGGTGTCGTGGATGAGGGCCGGGATGTCCATGAATTACTTGATGAGAAGCTCCGCGATTTGCACGGCATTGAGGGCTGCGCCCTTGCGCACCTGGTCACCCACGACCCAGAGGTTGAGGGCGTTGGGCAGGGCGAGATCCTTGCGGATGCGGCCCACATAGCAGGTGTCGCCATGGGTGGAGTCCAGCGGCGTGGGCCAGATGTTTTGCGCGGGGTCATCCATGAGGGCTACGCCGGGCATGCCTTCGAAGCAGGCACGCGCGCCGGGCACATCGATGGGTTTTTCAAATTGGGCCACGCAGGAGATGGAGTGGCTGCGGAACACGGGGACGCGCACGCAGGTGCAGGAGACGCTCAGCTCCGGCAGGCTCATGATCTTGCGGCCTTCGTTGAGCATTTTGAGCTCTTCTTTGGTGTAGCCGGAGTCGGTGAAGCGGTCGATCTGCGGCAGCACGTTGAAAGCGATCTGGCGCGGGTAGGTGGAGATCTCCACCGGCCGGCCCTCGACCAGGGCGCGCACCTGGGCATCGAGCTCTGCGATGCCGTGCTGCCCGCTGCCGGAAACGGCCTGGTAGCTGCTGGCGATGATGGTCTTGAGCCCGTAGCGCAGGTGCAGCGGGTAGAGCGCCATGAGGGTGATGATGGT
>JAFLSS010000015.1 GCA_022510805.1 Akkermansiaceae bacterium | reverse complement strand
TCTTCATAGCCTCGGCAGCGCGGTTGGAGTAACCCCACTCGTTGTCGTACCAGCCGCATACCTTCACCATGTTGCCGCCCACCACATACGTGAAGCCGGCGTCGAAGATGCAGGAGTGCGGGTTGGACACGATGTCCTGAAGCACGAGAGCCTCCTCAGAGTACTCGAGGATGCCCTTGAGCTCGCCCTCAGCGGCCTCCTTCATGGCGGCGTTCACTTCCTCCACGGTCACGTCCTTCTTGAGGATGGCCACGAAGTCAGTCAGAGAACCCGTCGGGGTGGGCACGCGGAAGGAAGCGCCGTTGAGCAGGCCCTTCAGCTGGGGAA
The DNA here is from genome assembly GCA_022510805.1 of Akkermansiaceae bacterium. GTDB lineage: Bacteria > Verrucomicrobiota > Verrucomicrobiia > Verrucomicrobiales > Akkermansiaceae > Akkermansia. Next base: position 35,692 of record JAFLSS010000015.1, on the reverse strand, counting down.
TCACCTCACCGATAGCCTTGGCAGCGCCGGTGGTGGTGGGGATGATGTTGATAGCGGCGGAGCGCATACGGCGGGGATCCTTGTGCGGGAGGTCGAGGATGCGCTGGTCGTTCGTGTAGGAGTGGATGGTGCTCATCATGCCCTTCTCCACGCCGAACTTGTCGTTGAGCACTTTCACCATGGGGGAAAGGCAGTTCGTGGTGCAGGAGGCGTTGGAGATGATGTTGTGCTTAGCCGGGTCGTACTCCTGGTCGTTGATGCCGATGCAGAAGGTCAGGTCGGGGTTCTTCGCGGGGGCGGAGATGAGGACCTTCTTGGCGCCGGCGGTGATGTGGCCCTCAGCCTTGGCGCGGTCGGTGAAGAGGCCGGTGGACTCGAGCACGACGTCGACGCCGAGTTCTTTCCAGGGCAGCTGGTCGGGGCCGAGCATGCCGCCGAGGATCTTGATGGCGTGGCCGTTGACGACGAGGTTGTCGCCGTCGATCTCAACAGTGCCTTTGAACTTACCCTGCGTGGAGTCATACTTGAGCAGGTGGGCGGTGGTCTCAATGGGAGTAAGGTCGTGGATGGCAACAACCTTTTCGAGCTCGGTCTGGGACATGGCGCGAAGCACGTTGCGGCCGATGCGTCCGAAACCGTTAATAGCGTATTTAGCCATAGTTTATTAAATATGTAGTGTTGTTGATGGGTTTTCCCACCGGACCACCCGGCCCGGCAAGGCGCGGGAATTTTAATCTTCCTTGGGCGCTAAGTCAATACAAATTTGCATTTGGGCTGTAATTTTGCGTGCGGCGGCGGGTGGGGATCAGCTGCTCTGCGGGGGGCGGCGCAGGAGGCGCAGTGCCGGGATGAGCAGGGTGCAGCAGAGTGCCCAGGCGCAGAGGCTCATCCAGGTGCCTTGGTTGGCCCACATGAGGGCGAGCCCTGCTGCGGCGGCGCCGAGGATGGCGGGCGCGAGGCGCTGCGCGCGCTGCGGGAGCTGCGGCAGCCACACGAGGGCGCAGGTGAGCAGGGCTGCGAGCAGGAGGCGCCCCGCTGTGCTGGCTTGCAGGGGGTTGAGCTGCATGGGGTGGTTGCCGGCGGGGCGCTGGGTGGGGAAGTAGCAGGTGGTTTCTTGGCCCAGGAGGGCGGATACGCTGGCCGCGAGGTGGCGCGCGCGGTGCTGGGAGGTGCCGGGGGAGAAGGGGCGGGAGAGGATGGCGCAGTTGCCTTCGCGCGCGGTGCGCGGTGCGCGGGGGTTGAGGATGTCACCTGTGGGGAGGGCTTGGGCGCGGGCGGCTCCCAGGGGGGTGCGGCCGTGCGCATCGAGCGGCAGGAGGCGCTGGCCGAGGCGGAGGGATCTGCCGAGTTTCACGTGGATGTCCTCGGGAGTGAGGCCGAGTTCGGCCATGGCGAGGCTGAGGGGGAGGGTGGGCAGGATGCGGCCGTTCCAGCGCATGAGCAGGGGGAGGGAGAGGCCGCCGGGGGAGGCTGCGCTGCCGGTGGTGGTGTGGGTGAGGGGTTCGTCATCCACGAAGTCGGGCGCGAGCCGGGCGGTGCTCAGGGCTTCTTCCGGCAGGAAGTAGGGGAGGGGGGAGTTGGCTGCGGGGAGGCCGGAGATGCTGCCTTCTACATGTGCGGCGGGCAGGGCGGCCGGGAGGAGCTGCTCGGGCGTGGTTTGGGCTTGGGCGGCGTTGCGCCCGGCCAGGCCGATGATGGCGTGCGGGAATTCGCTGAGGGCTTTGGCGAGCATGAGGTGGGTCATGTGGTCGCTGCGGTCTTCCCACATGAGGGGGCTGCTTACGCCGACGCTGCGTATGCCGGCGCGGCCGGCCATGCAGTTGAGGAGAGTGGCGAGTTCTTGGAGGCGGGGCTGGGGCAGGGAGGTTTGGCCCTCGTACAGGTCGTCATTCCACTCGGTGTAGTAGACGGGGGGGTAGCTGCGGGTGGTCTGGCGCCGGAGGGTGGGCTCCAGTGCGGGGGTGGCGCCCGGGGTGAGCAGTTGGGCGTATTCGCCTTTGGCCCAGCCGCAGAGCTGCCCGGCGGTGGTGTAGAGCCAGGTGTCTGCTCCCGCGAGTTTTTGCTCTGCGAGCAGGCCTATGGCGAGGATGAGGTCGACGCAGAGGATGAGTTTGATTAGTTGCAGAGTGGTGCGAGACATAGGGCCAGGTGGGCAGCGGGTGAGTGCGGCGGGGCGGCGTCGGCCGCTTGGCGCAGGAGGCGCAGGCCGGTGGGGATGAGGTTGAGATACCACGGGTTGTTTTGCTCGTGGCCGATTTTGGCGAAGGCGCCGAGGGCTTGCATGAGGCGCTGCAGGGCGCAGGCGGCCAGGATGTCCTCCCGCAGGGGGGTGCCGGTGAGTTGGGTGTAGTATTGCAGGAGTTGCCGGCGCTCTGCGGGCGGCAGGTCGGCGTAGGGGTCGTACAGGAGGGACGCGAGGTCGTATTCCGGGCGGCCGAGGCGCATGCCCTGGAAGTCGATAAAGTAGGCTTCTCCGCCGTGCATGAGGATGTTCTGGCTCTGGCAGTCGCGGTGCACCGGGGTGCGCGGGAGGGCGGCCAGCCACTCGGCGAGCTCTGCCCAGGCGGGGGAGGCGGTGGTGAGGGCGGCGGCGCCGGGTATGCCGGCGTGGAGGCCGAGCAGGTATTGGGCGAAGTAGTCTTGCTCCCAGCGGTAGAGGGCGGCGTCAAATGGGGGCTGGAGTTCCCAATCCGGCCGGACTTGGTGGAGGCGGTGTAGCTCGCGCAGGGTGGAGTGGTAGGCGCGGGTGCGCTCTTCTTGCGGGGCGTGGCGCAGGCTGAGCAGGGAGGTGTGCCCGAGGTCTTGCACCAGGCAGGCGCCGCAGCCGCTGCCGCAGTCTTGCTCTGCCAGCACGCGGGGCACGCGGATGCCGGCGCGGCGCAGGCCGTGTGCTGCGGGGAGGAAGGAGTTGTTGTCCGCGCGCTCGGGGGTCCAGTAGATGCCGATGAGGCCGCGGGTGAGGGGCTGGGGGCCGCGCATGATGCAGCGGCGCGAGGCGCCTTCTGCGATGAGCTGCATGTCCTCCGGCCGCACGGCGGCGCCGCAGTATGTCTGCATGAGCTGGGCGAGCACGGCGGCTCCTCGGGGGGTCTCAGGCATTATGCGCGCGGGCAGCGGGGGGTTATACTTTGAAGAAGTTGAGGCCGTTGTCGCTCGGATCCCGGGGCGGGGTGGCCGGAGCGGGGGGCGGGGTGGCCTGTGGTGTGGTGGCCGGAGCGGGCGCGGGTGCGGGGGTGGCCGGTGCAGGGGCGGGGGTGGCGGCAAAGTAGGTGGGCTGCTCCGGGGCGGCGGGGGCGGGGTCTGCCGGGGCGGCGGGGCGGCGGAGGAGTGCCGGGGGCGGCGCGGGGGTGGCGGCGTCTGCCTGCGGGTCCGGCTGGTGGGTGCGGATGTCGAGCAGGACAAAGAGGAGCGCTGCCACGGCGAGTGGCCATGAGGCGGTGAGGGCGCCGGGCAGGAAGAGTTCAAATGGGGTGCTGGGGGTGGTGCCGATGTAGATACCCAGCTGGAGGCAGCCGGCCATGAAGAAGAGGGTGGAGAGGATGCCGGCGATGAAGGAGGGCAGGGTCATGCTTTGCATTCTAACCTGCCAAGCGCGGGGTGTCAAGATGGCAATTGCTGAATTCAGCGCGCTGACGCATTACGAAAAGGACGAACTACGAGCTGCGAATGACGAGCGGAAATTGAGCGCGCTGAATATCCGGCCGCTCCGGTGCCGGAGGATCTGCGGAGAGGGCAGCAAAAACGCCCCGCGGGCTTGTGGCCGTGGGGCGTTGGGGAAACGATAGCTCGGGCTTGAGGGCCGCCGCAGCTGCTTAATAGGGGCTGTTGCGGGAGTAGTTGTACTTGCTCTGGTAGCCGAGTTCTGCGGGGAATTCGGAGAAGCCGGACCAGGAGTTGTACTCGATGAGGCCGCTGCGCCCGCAGCTCCCCTGGTAGGGGGGGCGGTAGGTGCATTTGTAGGTGGGCGCCCAGAAGGTGACAAGCTCGTAGAAGCCGTAGCCCATGCGGGTGAAGGTGCGGGCAAAGCCATCGACGATGCCCACGGAATACCCGGCGTAGTCACCCTCGCGGTCCTGCCAGCGGAGCATGGTCACGGGGAGCTCCTCGATGCCCATGAAGATATTGCCCAAAGCGCGGCCGAGCTTGCGAGTAGCGGTGTACTCAGAAGCAGGGGGGGCTTGGATGTCAGCATAGACGGTGCCGACCATAGCCAAAAGGAGTGCGGAGAGAAGTGTGCGCTTCATGATTCAAGAGCATTACCACAATATCTGGCGCTTTGCAAGCAAAATTTCGCCGGTTGTGGAAGAAATTTGAATTTTTATTGGTGGAGGGGTGGTAGATCCAGCTGTGTTTCTTCATCGGTGAGGTAGCAGCCGGGGTCTGAGCCGTACCAGTGGCCATTGGCGATGGCGGCGCGGGTGCGGTAGCCTCCGCCGCAGAGGGCGAAGTGCTTGCAGGTGGAGCAGCGGCCGCTGAGTTTTTTCTGGCGCTCGAGCGGGTCATCGCTGCCGCGCAGCTCTTGCAGGCGCTCGGCTGAGGGGGCAGAGGCGGCTTCCCACACGTCGGAGAATTTCTCGTGTTTCACGTTGCCGAGGGTGACGCTTTGCCAGAATTGGTCGGGGTGGATGAAGCCCTGGGTGTCGATGTTGGCAATGCCGCGGCCGGAGCTGTTGGCGCCGCCGCCGTTCCAGCGCAGGAGGCGGAGGGTCTGCTCAGCCAGGGGGTTGCCTTCGCGCAGCTGGCGCAGGAGGATGTAGATGCCATCTGCCGGTTGGGTGACGGTGAGCAGCTCGCGCGAGCTGCCGGCGGCGCGCCAGGTGTGCACGCGCTCGATGAGCATGTCCAGCGCGGCGCGTGCTTCCTCCGGCCGCAGGGCTGCGACATCTACCCCGCGGCCGGTGGGCACGAGGTGGTAGAAGCAGACGCGGGGGATGTTTTCCTGCTCGATGAAGTGCAGGATGTCGGCCATGCACTGCACGTTGTTGCGGGTGAGGGTGAGGCGGAGGCCGGTTTTTTGGCCGGCTTCTTCGCAGAGACGGAAGCCGCGGATGGCGGCCTCGAAGGCGCCGGGGACGCCGCGGAAGGAGTCGTGCACGGGGCCGATGCCATCCAGCGAGATGCCGACATAGGCCACGCCGAGCTCCTTGAAGCGGGCGGCCCATTCGCGGGTGATGCGGGTGCCGTTGGTAGAGAGGGTCACCTTGAGGCCGCGGGAGGTGGCGCGCTCGAGGATGGCGGGCAGGTGGGGGTGGAGCAGGGGTTCTCCGCCGGAGAGGAGCAGGGCGCTGGCTTGGTAGTCCGCCAGGTCATCCACCACGCTCAGGCACTGCTCCGGCGTGAGCTCGCCGGGGTATTGCTGCGCGTGCGAGTCGGCGTAGCAGTGCACGCAGCGCAGGTTGCAGGTGCGGGTGATGTTCCACACGACGATGGGTTTGCGCGTGCGCGAGGAGGCGGGGGCGCAGGGTGCGGCGGCGGAGTGGAGGCCGTAGCGCAGGTGGTCGGCCGGCTGCTCGGCGCCGGTGCAGAGGCGGGTGAGGTTGATCATGATGAGGGTGGGGAGTCTGCGCGCAGGGCGGCTGGGGTGTAGTTGCAGAGGGGTTCTTCGGCCAGCATGTCGCCGCTCAGGCCGTAGGCGCGGGCGCGGGAGCCGCCGCAGATGTGGCGGAATTCGCAGCGGCCGCATTTGCCGCGCAGGGCGTTGTCATCGCGCAGCTGCTGCATGATGGGGTGGTGGCGGTAGAGCTCTGCCAGGCGGTGGGTGCGCACATTGCCGAGGGTGATGGGCAGGAATCCGCTGGGCTGCACCTCGCCGGTGTGGGAGATGAAGAGCACGCCCTTGCCATCGCGCGTGGGGATGATGGGGGGCGGGGTGGCGCCGCTGCGGCGGGCGTCTTGGAGGAGGATGCGGCGGTAGTGGTGCCCCTCGGTTGTTTTGATGGCAAAGGGCAGAGTGCCGCGGAGGCTGAGCAGGTAGTGCCACGCTTGCTCCAGCTCATCGGCGCCGGGCAGGTCTGCCGCGCTGGCGCGTCCGGTGGGCACGAGCACGAAGATGCTCCACACCGCCGGCTGCAGCTCGCGCATGAGCTCGGCAAAGGCGGGCAGCTCGGGCAGGGTGGTGCGGGAGAGGGTGGTGTTGATCTGCAGGGGGATGCCGGCTTCGCGGGCGGCGCGGGCGGCTTGCAGGGTGCGCTCAAAGGTGTGCGGCACGCCGCGGAAGAGGTCATGTGTGGCGGCGGTGGCGCCATCCAGGCTGAGGCTCATGCTGCTCACGCCTGCCTGGCGGAGGGCGCTGAAGTCTGCGTGCAGGAGGCGGGGTGTGGCAGCGGGGCTGAGCGCCACGCGCAGCCCGCGGCTCACGGCGGCGCGCACCAGCTCCGGCAGGTCGCGGCGCATCATGGGGTCTCCCCCGGTGAGCACCAGCATGGGCGGCGCAAGCTCTGCGATGTCGTCCACCAGGCGCAGCGCCTCCTCCGGCGTGAGCTCATCCGCATGCGCGCGCGGCTGCGCCACGGCTCGGCAGTGCCTGCACGCCAGCGCGCAGGCTCGCGTCACCTCCCAGAACAAAATAAAGGGGCGCTCGTGGAATGAGCCCGCCCCGTGCATTGGACACGCATTCTTCACCGCGCGCATTCTACCATGCGGCCGCGTGCTCTGCAAGCCTCATTTGAGAGGGGGCGGGGCGGGAAAGGCGGCGGCGCGGAGTGCGCGGGGCGTGTGTGTCCATGCTTGACAGTGCGGGAGTGTTGTGGCATCATCTGCTGTGGTATATGGTTGAGCAGTATATCCATCTTTACGAAAAATTATCTCTGGGCACGGCAGGGGTGTGCATGGGGCTGGCGCTGGTGCTGGGGCATATGGTGGCGGCGGTGTACCCGCAGCAGACACTGAGGCTGGCGGCGCGGGCCTGTGAGTCGAGCGCGGCGGGCAGGGCGTTGCTGGTGCTGGATTTTGTGTGGATAGCGCTGCTGCTGCTGGATGTGCCGGGCAACCCGCTGCGCATGGATTTGTATGATTTCTCGCCCGCGCGTCAGTTTTTGCTGCTGGCGTGCCCGGTGGTGTGTTATATCATGTACGCCCACTCCGGCCCCAATCTCTTTGGGCGGGCGCTGGGGGTGTTTTTGCTGCTGCTGGGCATCGTGCCGCTCTCGGCGGCTTATCTCAAGGAGCCTGAGACGCGCATCCTGATCCCGCTGTGGTGGTACCCGGTGCTGGCCTGTGCCATTTTTTGGGTGCCCAAGCCCTACTTGCTGCGGGACTGGGTGGCGTGGCTGCGCCTGCGGCCGGGGCTGGTGCGTGTGCTGGCGTGTGCCGGTGCGGCCTATGGGGCTGCCGTGCTGATCTGCGCTCTTCTTTTCTGGTTATGAATACGCCGCCCCTTCCGCCCCCTACGGAGTGCGATGCACTCTACACGGCTGACTACGTGATCACCCAAAATGACGCGCGCGATGTCATCCGGCGCGGAGGTGTGGCCATCGCGGGGTCGCGCATCCTGAGCGTGGGGCATGCGGATCTCCTGGAGATACTCTACCCGCACGCGCGGCGCGTGGAGCTGGGGGCCGCCGTCATCATGCCCGGCCTGGTGAATGCCCACACGCATGTGCCCATGAGCCTGCTGCGCGGTTTTGCAGATGACAAGGTGCTCCGGGACTGGCTTGAGCAGGATATTTTCCCGCAGGAGGCCAAGCTCACGCCTGAGCTTGTGGAGCTTGGGGCGCGCTTCAGCCTGGCGGAGATGATTCGCAGCGGCACCACGGCGTTCTATGACATGTACATGCATGAGGATGCCGTGTTCCGCGCGGCGGATGCGCTGGGGCTGCGCGCGGTGCTGGGGGAGAGTGTCACGCGCTTTTTCCCCTCCCTCGCCTGCGCTAGCCGGGAGGCCTATGCCGACACCGTGCGCCGCCGTGCTGAGGAGTGGAAGCACCACCCGCGCATCCGCCAGGCAGTGGTGCCCCACGCGCCCTACACGACCACGCCTGAGCTCTTGCGCGCCTGCCGCGCCCTGGCAGATGAGACCTCATCTCTCTTTGGCATGCACCTTGCGGAGACAGCGCGCGAGACGCAGGAGTGCCTGCGCGAGCACGGCCTGCGCCCGGTGCCCTACTGCGCCTCGCTCGGCCTGCTGCAGGCGGATTCGACCTTCTTCCACCTGGTGGATGTGGATGCGGCGGATATGCTGCTGCTGGCGGAGGCCGGCAGCGCGGGGGTGCACAACCCGGCGTCCAATATGAAACTTGCCAGCGGGGTGGCCCCGGTGCCGGCCATGCTGGAGGCGCGTGTGCCGCTGGGGCTGGGGACGGATGGCCCCGCCAGCAACAATGCCCAAAACATGCAGCGGGAGATGTACCTCGCCTCCCTGCTGCACAAGGTGCACGCCCTGAGCCCCACGGCATGCCCGGCGCAGGTGGCGCTGGATCTCGCCACGCGCGGCGGCGCGGCAGCCCTGCATGACCCGCTCATCGGCTCGCTGGAGCCCGGCATGCGTGCCGATTTCATCGCCCTGGATCTCACGGCGCCCAACATGCAGCCCGTGCACAACATCATCTCCCAGGTAGTCTACGCCGCCACAGGCGCGGAGAACCGGCTCACCGTCGTGGATGGCCGAGAGCTCTACCGCGATGGCCGCTTCACCACCTGTGACTACCCCGCCCTACTCCAAGAAATACAGGAGGCCCTCACATGGGTGCGCTCAGCCTAGACCAGCCCATATCGCAGCTCGCGTTTGCGGCGGTTGATTTCGAATCAGCCGGCGCCGCCCCGGGGGAGACAGATCAGCCTATCCAAGTCGGCATCGTGCGCGTGGAGTCCCTCTATGCAGAGGCAGAGGTCTTCACCTCCTACCTCGCGTGTGCGCGGCCGGTGCGCTGGAGCGCCTCGCGGGTGCACGGCATCACCACCGAGCAGCTCCGCGGCGCGCCCTCACTGCTGAGCCTCTGGGGCAGCATCCGCCGCCTGCTCAGCGGCTGTGTTGTCGTGGGGCACAACCCCTCCACCGAGCAGCGCTTCCTGCGCGCCTTCCCGGCTCATGGGTTCGGCCCGTGGCTGGACACGCTCGCCCTTGCGCGCAAGTGCCTGCCCGACCGGCGGGATTTCGCCCTCGGCGCCGTGTGTGAGGCGCTGGAGCTCCGCCCGGCGGTGGAGGCGCTGGTGCCCGGCAAGAGCTGGCATGATGCGCTTTTCGACGCCGCCGGCTCGCTGGAGCTGCTGCGCGCGGTGGTCTCCGGCCTGCAGCTGCAGAGCCGCCCGCTGCGCTGCCTGGACTTTGCCGTGAAATGCTGAATCTGAATCCCACGCCTCCCCTCATGCCTGATCCCCTGCTCCAAGTGCGCCACCTGAGCGTTGAGTTTCACACCCGCGCCGGCATCACCCACGCTGTCACCGATGTGAGCTTCGACCTGTACCCCGGGGAGACACTCGGCATTGTCGGTGAGTCCGGCAGCGGCAAATCTGTGACCTGCTCCGCCCTGCTGCGCCTGCTGCCCAGCCCGCCGGCCCGCATCTCCCCGCAGGCCACAGCCCTGTGTGAGGGCGGCGCCTACGACTTGCTGCGCCTCCCGGAGCGGGAGCACCGCCGCCTGCGCGGCAGCTATATCTCCACCATCTTTCAGGACCCCATGTCCTCGCTGAACCCCTGCATCTGCATCGGCGACCAGGTGGCAGAGCCCCTCGTCATCCACCGCGGGTACTCGTGGCGGCGCGCGCGCGAGCTGGCCGTGGAGGAGCTGGAGCGCACGGGAATCCCCCGCGCCCGCGAGCGCGCCTCTGCCTACCCGCATGAGTTCTCCGGCGGCATGCGCCAGCGCGTCATGATCGCCATGGCCCTCATCACCCGCCCCCGCATCCTCATTGCCGATGAACCCACCACCGCCCTCGATGTGACGGTGCAGAAGCAGGTGCTCGACCTCCTCGACACCCGCCGCCGCGAGCTCGGCACAGCGGTCATCCTCATCACGCATGATCTGGGAGTCGTGCGCCAATACGCCCAGCGCATCCAAGTCATGTACGCGGGCAGCATCATCGAGAGCGCCCCGGCGGCCGAGCTGCTGGAGCACCCGCGCCACGCCTACACCCGCGCGCTCATGGAGTCCTGCCCCACGCCGGAGCTCAAGGGCCGCCCGCTCCCCATCATCCCCGGCTTCCCGCCCACCCTGCGCGAGCCGGTGCGCGGCTGCTCTTTCCGCCCGCGCAACACCCTCGGCCACCCGGAGCTCTGCCTCACACAGCACACCCCGGAGTTGGTGGAGATCAGCCCCGGCCACTTGGTGCGCTCCTGCCCCGGCTGCCTTTTGCCTTGATCCTGAGCGGCCTCTTCCCCCTTTTTGTTGGGAAGTTGCGCATCTCTTTTTGAATGCGATATACAGTTGCATCTTTTGTGACTCATTGAATATCACGCCATAAAATCAATATCACTTTTTCGGATTTGACGCCGCGTGCCGTCTATTTTCTGTGTGTGCCTGAAACTCTAGGTACACACAGATAAAAGATTGTCTACTTTTTGCTTGCGCATCTCTTTCAAAAAGCTATAATCACGAATGAGAAACACTTTCCAAATTTTCCATTTACTGAATCAAGCTTATGAAGTTGCATCTTCCTTCCTCGCTTCGCAAGGCGTTGTTGGCATGCCTTGCGGCTCTTGTTGCGCCTTCGGTGACCCTGGCATCGGCCTCTTCGTTATTGGGAGCGGCGTTGGTGTCCTATCTCGTGTCAGCTCCGCAGGTGCAGGCTTTGGATCTCGAGGCGCAGAATGGCACCGTCTCCGGCCGTGTGGAGACGACGGATGGTTTGCGGGGTGATGGGTTGACTATTGAGGGTGAAGGAGATGATGCGGAGATAGTGATTGTCGGCACCGACACCAACAACACGGTGCAGAATGTCACGTTCCAAGATGTCAAGCTGGTGATGAGCGCTGCTTCCGGCTGGCAGACATTTGTCAGCTCGACATTTGATGACATTGAGTTTTTGGATAACGGAGAGATTGTCCTGGAGGGCGACGCCACAGTGAATGGCGCCATCACCAACACCGCCGGCATGGGGCATCTCACCATCAACAACGCCGGCAATTATGTCTTTGAACAGAATGTCTCAGTGGGTGCCTTTGACGTGCGAGACGGCACCATCACCCTGAATGGGGATCTGATGGCAGATCGTGCGGGCCTGATGGTGGGCGATGGGAATGGCGCATCTGCCTCTATTGCAGCGCATGGCAATGTGTCGCTCACCGTCGAAAGCGGAACCTCTTCCTTTGCCGGCTCTCTCACCATGGATGCCGGCTATGAGTTCACTAAATCCGGCGTTGGTGAGCAGACTCTCGGCACCCTCACCCTCACCAGCGGGCGTGTGGTGGTCGACGCCGGCACGCTTTCCCTCAGCACGCTGGCCATCGCCAAGGGCAGCAGCGACACCGCTGTGGAATTTGTGCTGGGCTCCAGCGCCAAGGTGCAGCTGACAACGCTCTCTATAGTGGGTGGGTATACGGGCAATGATTGCCGCGAGGTGATCATCTCCTCTGCCTCCGGGCAGACAGGTGGTGTGGTGGAATACACTTTCACCGGCAACCAGTCTCAGGTTGATAAAGATGTCATCATCAAAGAGGGCGCTACGCTGCGTTTGAACACGAATCAATGGTGGACGCTGAGTTGGGGTAATATGTTTGTGGAAGAGGGTGGTGTGCTGGATCTGCAGACCGGTGAGCTGGATATTCAGAATGGGGAAAACAAGACCATCCCCAAGGGGACGATTGTGGTGAAAAATGGCGGCACCGTCACAAGCTCGGCCGCAGAGAACACGAAGGCCGGCAAACTGACTCTTCAGGGCTCTGCTTCTGCGCTCTTTGAGAAGGGGTCGACGGTGACGCTGCAGCAGATAGATGTCCGCAGCAACTCCAGCGTGGTGTCTCTGGGTGATCTCACGGTGGAAAAACAAGGTGTCGTGACAAATAGTGGCGTGGGCTCCCTCACGATTCAAGGCGGCTCGTTCACGCTGAACAACACGGAAAACGCGACGTTTGCAGGTTCTTTCTCCATCACGGATGATGAGGTCGTCTTCACGAAAAAAGGCACGGGTAGGCAGACTTTTTCCGGCGAGGTGTCGATCTATGATGCTCTCATCACCGGCGGTGAGTTGAACCTGAGCTCCACCAATACAGATCAGGTGGTCAAGGCTGCCGGCTCGGTGACGGTGAATGGCGGTACTCTCACTTGGTCCCAGCGGGGTAGCATGTACACCTGGGATACGGACTGGACGACCTACGCATCGGAGCTGGAGAAGTTTGTGCATTTTGAGGAGCTCAACCTGCTGACCTCCAGCGCTGTCGAGAAGAATGCCACTATCGGCACGCTGACATGGGGAGATGATGTGGAGGTGTATGTGCATAATGCGAACGCTGACAGACCTTTCATCGCGGTGGATGAGAAGGTTGTGTCGACCGGCGGCACACTCAAGGTCTGGGGTGCGTACATGCTGATGGAGAAGGGCGGCGCGCTGGGCGGCAGTCTTAACTTGGCATGGGGTGGCGGCCTGATCTTGGGGGGTGATTTGGATGTCAGCAATCTGGAGGTGGGCGCCATGGAGGCCAATAATAGGTCTGCCATCAAGCGCAAAGATGGGGTGGAGGATATTGTGTGGGTGTCTCGCTCAGTGGCTTCGTCACAGGGAGGCACCACCGGTGGTCAAGACATCCGTTACTACGACTTCCTTGGGCTCTACGGGCTGGATAATTCTACAAATTATCTTGATTACGGAGAGGGTGTCGGCATTCGCATCAATAATACAAAGGATACCTACTGGATCAGAAAGTCCGGTGCCAATTCAAACGCCGATTTCGATATACCGGTCTATATCAGCGGCAAGGTGTGCTTCGGCACCACGGATGAGGGGGTTGTCTTCAACTTCAACAAGGGGGTCTATGGCGATGGTGATTTGGAAGTGTGGACGGAGAATTTCCTCAAGGAAGGAAAGGACGACACGACAACGGCTCTGGTGCTGCACGGCGGCGGCCTGCTGACCGGCCATATCCGCATGAATGAATGGGGTGCGCGCCTGACGCTGGATTCGGATTTTGAGGCAGGCGGCCTGTGGACAAATGATACTATTCGGAAAGATGGTCAGAATGAGCGCCAACACCGCATTGACAGCTCCGGCGCGCTGGATGATGATGGGCTGGAGAAGCAGTTTGCCCTGACGCTGAATGTCGCCGGGAGTAATGCTGTGTCGGCCAATGTGGTGGATTTCCGCGGTAATCTGCTCCTGCGGAAGACGGGGTCCGGCACGCAGACCATCAAGCGCGTGTCGTTCGGTGAGGTGGGCACAGATACCATTGATGTGTCCGTGGAAGATGGGCGCTTGGTGCTCGGATTTGCGGATCAGAATAACAAGGTCTTTACCGGGTCGCTTGCTATTCTTGGGGATGGCGAGCTGGCGTTTACGGATGGATCCACGCTGGCCAATGCGACGATTGGCAAGGATTTTCATTGGGATCGCAATGTCGCAGAGAATCTGGGGAGCCTCACCGTGGGCGGCACGCTGCATGTGGGCAGTCTCGTGCCGGATGAGGACTCAGGGGATGACGCCATGGTGTCCCGCGCCGACACCAATACGCTGACGCTGTATTACAATATCTCGGGCGGCTGGACCGATTGCAAGGTGAACACGGTGTATTTGAATGATATCATCGTGGACAGCGGCGTGCTGGACATCGAGCTGGAGGCAAATGGTGGCTCCGCGATGGGCTCTATGACGTATTATCTCGGCGGCTCGCTGAGTGGCGAGGGGGAGGGCGCGGTGCTGCAGCTGCGCCGCTCATCTGCCGCAGGGTCAAATAATTACACGGCTTTGCTGCAGCTGGATCCGCAGGCGGGGGATATGGAGTTCGCGGGCACGCTCGCCTTTGCAGATTCCCGTGCGGGCTCCAAAGGGACGGCGGGGTATACTTATGCCAGCGCTGAGCTCTCGCTGGGGCGGGGCAATGCTGTGATCGGCGCCCTGGATACGAGGGATGGCTCCGGCGCCATCGGCTTCACGGGCGGGTTGGCCGGCGCGGCGCAGCGGGTGGATGTGCTGCGGGAGGTGACAGGCACTTATTCCCTGCGCTTTGGCCGCAGCAGCTCCGGTGTGCTGTATGGTGATGCCGGTACTCCTTTTGCCAATGAGGCCGTGTATGGCGAGGTCAACCTGCATGAGGGTGGCGCCATCACCCGAGAATTGTACCTGGGGTATTACAAATATATTTCAGGCAATACAGGCCAGACGAAGTTCTGGACAGACTCCATCGCCCTGAATATCGGCAATGGCAAGACGCTGAGTGTGGGCGGCCTGGCAGGCTGGGGCGGCGGCGGCATCGGCATTTGGAATGAGGATGGCAGCAGCGAGGGCTCGGCGGTCATCGAGATCACCGGCCAAAACTCTGTGATGCGCGCCATGAACATAGCCGAGGGGATTACGCTGCGGCTGCGGAATGACTCCTCGCAGTTCGTCAGTGACCTGAATGGCGGTTTGAACAGCGAGCTCTCCACCATCGGCGGGCCGCTGGAGCTGGGCAATAATGCTACCATGGTCTTCCGCTCCGGCACGATGACGCTCAAGGAGCGTGTCACGCAGATCTCGGAGGCGAATGGCGGCGCGGCGACAGATGCCGGCAATGTGGAGCTGCGCGGTGTGCTGCAGATGAATTGGGAAAAGGGGGGAGATATCAATGGCCACCTCTGGGTCAGCAATGGCACGAATCTGGCGCTGGGGGATGACCTGAGTGTGGGCGGCCTGAAATTGGAGGGCAATATCAGCGGCGGCACGATCCGCTCTGCCGACTCGGTGGAGGATAATGTGCTGCTGGTGCTTAATCCCGGTCAGAATAAGACATTCAGCGTGACCTCGACCGCCAATAATCCCTCCCTCGCCATTGGCTCAGCGACGGCCGCGCAGAACAAGATCGGCGTGGTGAAGAAGAATAAGGGCACTCAGGAGTTCGGTATCGCGGTGAATCTGATGGGTGCCGGCGGCCTGAATATTCAGGAGGGCCGCGTGTCGTTCACCGGCGCGACAAGCAATGTGTATAACAATGTGCGCTTGTGGGGTGCGGGTGCGCTGCGCGTGACGGGTACGAACACGAACCTGATACTCAATACTTACACGCTTGCGCGGCCGGATGATGATTACCTGGGCGCGCTGGAGGTGATGGGCGGTGGCCAGCTCACGATGCACCGCGACCTCACGGTGCATGACCTGCTGGTGGACGGCACACGGGTGCGCGAAGCGGGGGATGGAGTGGAGGCGGTGAGCCGCGCCAACACCATCACCAACACCACGCCCTCCAATACGTACACCCTGACGGTGGATGTGGCGGATGGTACGACGGCGGGTAACCTGAACATGGCCACGCAGGATGGCTACCTGGAGCTCGCGCAGCGGGTGCGCCTCACCAAGTCCGGCGAGGGTGTGTTCAACCTGCGCGGCCTGGTGGCAGCGGATGTGGTGAGTGTGACGGAAGGCACGCTGGAGCTGGCCGGCAGCTGGCTGAAGGGCAATGTGTCTGTGGATGAGGGGGCGATCCTGAGCTGGAGTGAGGACGGCGTGCTGTATGACACCACGGCGGCCAATACGACAGGCGCTCACCAGCGCGTGGACGGCGATTTGCAGGGCGCGGGTACGCTGCGCCTGGATGCGGTGGATCTGGAGCTCACCAAGACGGGAACTCACAGCTTCTCCGGCCTGCTGGATATGAACAACGGCGGCGGCCTGATCCTCCATGGCAATCTGGAGGCAAGCGGGCTGGTGAGCTCGCTGGGCCAGGACACCACGGCGTGCCGGGTGCAGGCAGAGGGGCAGAACGTGCGCCTCACGCTCAATGTGGCCACGGGCGACCCGGTGGTCTTCACCAATGGGAATTGGCTGCTCGGCACCGGGGTGCTGCTGGAGAAGAAAGGCGCGGGCACTCAGGTGCTCTACAACTTCGGCGCAGAAGAGCAGGTGACAGTGAGCAACGGCGTGCTGCAGCTGGCTGTGGCGGGGGCAGATGCTCTCTCAGCCCGCTGGGATAACACGGTGACCGGCACCAACACCACGGCGTATTTCCTGCGCGAGGTGGTGGTGGATGGCGCCTCCTCTGTGCTGGATGTGGCCAAGAGCACATGGCACGCGGCCGATAAGCGCACCGCAGGCGCCGGCACGCAGATCACCCTCAAGAACGGCGGCAGCTTCCGCTCCTCCACCTCGCTGGCGGGTGAGGCGGAGTCCCTGCTTGAGCTGGGCACGCTGGCGCTGGGCGCCACAGAGGCCACCGGCGCGGCAGGCAGCCTGGCTTGGTCCACGCGCACCGGCTCCGGCTCCACGGAGAATTGGCATATCTACAAGCTCACGGGCACCGGCGTGCTCACGCTGGATGCAGCGGCGACTGCGGTGAACGGGCAGTATGGCACAAAACTGCTGGATATCCACCGGATTGTGGATCTGAACGGCTCGGTGAACTACACCGGCGCCGCCTGGGCAGGGGATTCCATGCTGCTGGTGGGCAGTGTGGACCAGGCCCTGGGCATGGAGGGCCGCATCACGGGCATAGATGCTTACAGCTATGAGTTCCGCAAGAGTGGGCTCGGCTCATTCAGCTTTGACAACACGCTCCACATCGGCGCCTATGGTGAGGCGGATGCGGGCGTGCTCTACATGAACTACACCGGCAGCCTGAGCATCGGCGAGCTCTCCATTGAGGGCGGCAGCGTGCTCAAGTACACGATCGAGCAGGACGGCAGCGTGATCACCTGGGATGCGGATAAGCTGGTGAATGAGGCCGGGCTCGTGCTGGTCAATGTGGATGATATCATCGCCAAGGCTGTGGATCAGCTCAGCGAGACTGCCGGCGGCTTGGATCTGGGTATCACCGGCATGGCGCAGTATGCCGACGCCACGGAGCTGCTGGCTTATCTGGAGCTCGATGGCCTCGACCCCACCAAGACGCAGTACACGCTCCGCTGGGATGAGAATGGCCACCTGCGCCTCATTGTGACGGAGTATGTGAATGATGAACTCCCCTGGGACGGCAAGTGGGGCCTGGAGAATATGGCCGCCGCCGTGCCCGGCTCCGGGGTCATGGACCAGGCCGCTATCTCCAAATCCACGGCCACGACTACGGCCATCTTCGGCCACACGACGGGTGAGTTCAACGAGGCGGCTGCGGCGCTGGGCAGCGGCATCTTCGGCGAGGCGGCGCGCGGGCTGGTCAAGCTGGACCGCGGCGACACCGCGGAGGACACCCGCGCGAGCATCATCGGCGGCTGGTTGATTGATGAGGCCGCGGAGGTGCCCACCTCCACGCGCCAGACGCGCAGCGTGTACATCCTGGTGGATCCCTCGGAGGGTGCGCGTGCGGACAACGCGCTGCACTACCACTTGCTGGTGGGCGGCTCCTCCTTTGTGTACCATGATACCACTATCCCCGCCACGCGCCGCCGCTTCGACGGCAATACGCACATCCAGATGGAGGGCGGTGTGGTGGACTACATTGTGGGCGGTAATCATGTGACCAACGGCGCCTACAGTTTTGAGGGCAACAGCTTTATCTCCGTCATGGGTGATGCCGCCGTGCGTGGCGGTATTGTGGGCGGCAGCACCATCACCCGCGGTGCGGCCATGAATACAGATGACCCGGACAAGCGCGCCGCCATCGAGTTCGATGGCCACAGCTACATCTACCTCCACTCTGTGCTCGGCGGCGGGGCAGCAGGTGCTCCGCAGATCACGACCGGCAGCGCCGGCGCGGCGCACCAGAGCTTCGCGGCTGTGGTGGGCGGCAATGCGTGGATTGAGCTGGTGGAGGCCGATACGCAGCTCACCTCTGATCCGCTCTTCCGCGGCAGCAGCCGCATCGAGATCGTGCTCAATGATGGCACAGATGGCTGGGAATCCGTGAAGACGGGCAGCTTTGACAAGGCGATTGTGGGCGGCAACTACACGGTGGCATTCGATAATGCGGAGTCCGATGCGCAGACCCGCAGCACGCGCTTCCGCCAGAATGGCGATATGGAGTACGGCGCTCACATCATCATCTACGCCACAGATGGGGTCACCTTCACCGCCGGGGTGAATGGCGGCAGCCGCCGCGCGAGCGCCGGCGCCGGCTCCACCTATTTCGAGGCGGACACCATGGTCGAGCTGCACGGCGGCAAGTACACCGATATGGTGGCCGGCGGTCTCTGGTTTGACAAGAGCGCCTCCGGGCAGCATGACTCGACCCTCATCGGCAACACGGCCGTGCTGCTGGATGGCGGGGAGTTCTGGCGCGCCATCGGCGGCTCGGTGATGCTGGGCGGTGCGAATACGACTTCTGCTGTCACGGGTGATGCGAGTGTGAGCATCACCGGCGGCACCTTCCGCAATGCGGCGCCCTCCGGCGCCGGTGGCGAGCTGCTGCAGACGGATATCGGCCTGGTGGCGGGCGGTAATTTGTACCGCGGCACAGGCGCTGCGGGCTCTGAGAACACCCCCGCCCATGTCCGCACGGGCAACACGAGCGTGGTCATCACCGGCGGCACATTTGAGGATATCCACATCGTGGGCGGTGATTACGCCAACTTCACCGATGCGGTGACCAACTCCTACGGGCCGGTGCTGCGCGGGGCTTCCTCCGTGAGCATCACCGGTGAGGGGGTGAGCATCACCGGCTTGGTGGTGGGCGGCAGCTACCTCACGGATGAGGGAACGGGCGGCAGCGTCACGATTGACGCCTCTGCGACAAAGGATCAACTGGCCACACATGTGGTGATTGGCGACGGCGCCAAGGTGGCGCATGATTCCGGGACCACCGGCCACTCCCACAGCGCGCTGGCCGTGGTGGCCGGGCATGTGCTCATGGATGAGCTGGTGGCGGGCAATCACTCGACTGTGGTGAAGGGTAACTCGCTCGTGGAGATCACGGGCGGTGAGGTGGATGGTGTGGTGGTGGGCGGCAGCTATGCCGGCGCTTCGGCAGGGCAGAACAGCCTGGCGCTCACCGGGACAAGCACCATCCGCATCACCGGCGGCAGCGTGCTCGGCAATGTGGTGGGCGGCCACTACTCGGAGAATACGACTCATCCCGACATGCTGGAGCTGCATGGTGTGCAGATCACGCTGAGCGATGAGGGCAATGTGCAGGGAGATATCATCGGCGGCAGCCACCGCGAGACCTCCGCTGCCCTCGCTGCGGGTGTGGAGCAGGGGGATATCACCATCTCCCTGCTGGGCGGCCAACTGGCGGGGAATGTGTACGCCGCCGGCGAGCACACGGCTCAGGTGGTGAGCGGCGCGACCCCGCTGCAGGTCACCACGAACTCCACCACCGTGAACCTCAGCTCCGCTGTCGTGTTCTCCGGTGCGGGTGAGCAACTGATCAGCGGCGGCTACCACAAGAGCGTCCTCGATGCCGCGCAAGACATCTCCACTGTCAAGAAGGCGGAACTCGTGTTCACCGACTCGGGTTATGAAAACATCAGCCGCGTGAGCCTGCGCGACTTCACGCACGTGAACAACGCGAGCGATGTGGTGGTGGGCGGCTCACTCTCCGCGCTGGATGACGCCAGCCTCACCAAGTTGGGCGCCGGGCGGCTCACGCTGATGGGCGGGCTTGTGGGCTCCGCCGCCGGGGCAGATTTCACCGGCCGCCTGGTGCTACAGGATGGCGTGCTGGCGCTGGGTACGGATTGCCAGCTCAGCCGGCCGAGCGCCATCGTGTACGATATGACCGACCGCCGCGCCTGCACCAAGGAAAATGCCTGGCTGCAGGCGGCAGAGGGCGCCATGCTCCTGGTGGATGAGGATCACAAGGCCAATATCCAATTCACCGCGCAGGGTGATTTTGAGCTGCGCAAGGGCACCTATTACCTGACGGGTGAGCTCAACGGCGGCCAGCTGGGCAGCCTGGGCGTGGAGGAGCTGCTGACTCAGGTGCTGGACACCGCGTACTTTGAGGGCTTGGGCTGGCTGGAGGCCAACTCCACCCTCAAGGCCAAGGTGGTGCTGCGCGATGCGTGCCTCGTGCTTCAGGTCTACCTGGATGACCCGAACGCCTGGATCTGGAAAGGCGGTGAGGATGCCGCGGATCAGGTGTGGCAGAACAACTCGAACAACGGCAACTGGAGCCGCGAAACCGGCCACCACCTCACGGAGAATGATGATGTGTTCTTCAACTCCGGCGCCGCGAACGGCAATGTGCTGGTGAGCGGCGAGGTGACACCCGGCGATGTGTGGGTGGAGAGCGGGGATTTCACCTTCTCCCCTGAGGATGCGGACACCACCGGTATCCGCATGAGCGCTGACAATGTGCTGCGCGTGGGCTTGGGTGAGGTGAATGGCGTGGTCGAATCCGCCTCGCTGGATCTGCAGCTCGACAATGTGAGCATCCCGAAGATTCAGCTCAATGAGGGCGGCACGCTCACCATCTCCTCTGCCGGAGCCATCCAAGTGGGTGGCGCGGCGCCCTCGATCATCGAGTTCAACGGCGGCACCCTCGCCTACGGTGAAAATGAAGATGGCTCGCTGGTCATCAATGCTGACTTGAGCGGCCAGGTGCATGACGCGCACTTCTCCGGCAGCATCTCCCGGGCTGAGGATGCCCTGATCCGCATCCAAGTGGGCAACAGCAGTGGCGATACCCTCCTCACCCGCGAGGCTGCGGCTGGGGTGGCGGCTGCGGCTGAGGCGCTGAGGGTGACTTGGGGCTCTGCCGCCTCCGGGCAGCCGACGGAGGGTGTGCGCCGCATCTTGAGTGATGGCTTGGTGAAGTCCGGCCGCGGCGCGCTGGTGGTGCGCTGGCTGGCGGATACGAATGTCAATTACAGCTCCAATACCATCTGCGTGACGGATGGCACGGCTGTGTTTGAGGCGACCGGTGCGCTCGCCAGGCCCATCGTTCGCTTCGGCTCATCGCAAGATGCGTCGATGGCGCCCATTGAGGTGAGCGGCCTCGGCAAGGCGCAATTTATCTTGACGGACAATGGCAGCACCGGCACGCTGAGCATGGTGCGCCCGTTTGTCGGCGATGGTACAGTGGCGCTCGGCGGCACCGAGGAGCACAATGCCTATGTCCTGGCCTCTGATAATAGTGAGTTCAATGGTGTCATCGAGTTCGTGGGCGACAGCTCCGAGGGCTTTGTGCAGGTGGCGCGGCAGCGGTCGCTGCACGCCTCCAAGCTGGTGCTCAGCGGCCGCGGCTTCTCGTTCTTGAGTGATGCGGAGGCAGACCTGAATGAGGCGGGTGAGATGCTCATCCAAGCGGCGGTGGAGGTGACGGCGGACACGGTGAACTACGTGGGCCAGCCCTCCGAAAATACTACGCTGTGGAACGCGCAGATTGTCTTCACCGGCGATCTGACGGGCAGCGGCGTCATGGCCAACTCCGGCACCTCCGCCCACCGCATCAGCGGTGATATCTCCGCCTTCACCGGCACCCTGCTGGCGCGTGATGCCGGCTCTACCTGGACGCTGGACGGCGCGGTGCCTGATGGGGGGGATGTGCTGGCCGGCTATGATGGCTCGGGCAAGGTGCTGGTGGCGCTCACGGGGGATGACACCCCGCGCTTGCGCGGCTTGGTGAGCGGCCATGTGTCCCTGGAGAATATGATGGCCGGCGCATTTGTGCTCGGCAATACCGGCAATACCTCCGACGGCGCGCTGGTGTTCCATGACAATGAGATCCGCCTCGGCGATGCAGAGGTGGCGGGCTCATGGGCAGGCAGCGTGTTTGAGGTGGCGCCCGGCAGCAACTCCGGCGCGTTTGTGCTGGTGAATGGCGCGCTGACCCGCGCTCTCGATGCTGCGGGGATTGCGAGCGGGGTCACCCTGAGTGTGCAGACCGCGCGCCCGACCAAATCGACCGGCACCACCGTGGATGCCGGCGGCACGCAGGGCAGCTTGTTCCACGACATCACCATTGATGCCAACGGCCACCTCAGCAACGTGAGCGGCGTCATCACCGCGGGCGATGGCTCCGGCGGCACGACCAAGGTGAAGCTCGTGCTGGATGCGAACAACATCCACACCCGCGCCGGCAAGAGCGGTGAGTTCCTCATCGGCATGACTCCCGGCGGTGCGCTCGACATAGGCGATGGCTCCCAGGGCTTCACGCTGGAGTTCTCCACCAATGCCTTGGTGGAAGCCCTCAAAGCCATGCGTGAGGCCGATGTGAATGGCAGCGATGGCCGCGCCTGGCTGCACCTGCTCAACGGCGGTGAACTCCGCTACACCGGGCTGGAGGACCTGCTGTTCAATGTGACGGGTGAGTCCACCATCCTCCGCCTGCTGGCAGACCTGGGCTTCAAGCTCGACTCCGCCGCAGCGCCGGGCGAGCTCGTGCTCACGGGCAGCTCGAAAGATGTGTATCTCGTGCTCGGTGAGGATGATGCCAAGAGTGATGCCTGCCGGGTGACGGCGGATAATAAGGCGGAGCTCGAGTCCAAGCTCGCCACGGTGGTGGCCTCGGATGCCACGCTGGATATCTACCTCGACGGCGCAGATGCCGCAGATGACCGCCGCAGCGCCCGCGTGAATAATCTCGTGGGTGTGGAGGGCAGCACGCTGCACGGCCACAATGCCTCCCCGGAGAGCGGTGAGGTGACCATCGAGCTCAACAACTCCCGCATCACCAAAGATAAGATTGACGGCGCGGGTGTCACCGGCTCCGCCCACGGCGGCCTCGACAGCGTGGAAGAGGTGCGCGGCCAGGATACGGCGTTCGACGGCGTCATCCTCGGCGATGAGGGCGTGAACTTCAACAAGACCGGCAAGGGCGCGCTCACCGTCGGCAGCTATGGCGATGGCGGTGTGCAGGTGGCGGGAGATATCATCCTCACCGAGGGTGCGCTCCGCATCGAGGGCGACCAAAACGGCCAGGGCAATGAAGTGGGCCGCCTCGTCTTTGCCTATGAAACCCCGCAGGACTCCGCCAACGGCGAGCGCGAGCGCGGCTTCACTTTCCGCAGCAGCACCACGCGTGTGCACGGCATCGCCGAAGAGGGCTCTGAGGCGGCTGACAATGTGATCCGCCTCGAGCAGCAGGGCAAGCTGATCTTCGATGCCGAGGATGATACCACCCTCAGCTCGACCTCCTTCACCGGCGATGGCTCCGGCACTCTCTGCGTGGAGGGCAACGGCGCCGCCGGCGGCGGCAAGCTCACGCTGCAGGGGGATGGCTCCGGGGATGACACGCGCCTCCGGCAGGTGCAGGTGGAAGTGGTCTCCAGCGGTGAACTCAGCCTCACCGGCGGCGCGCAGATGGTAGACAGCAGCGCCCGCGTGGAGGACGGCAGCACGCTCTCCCTTGAGAGCGGGGCCGGCATCACCGGCGACAGCGCGCTCGATATCGCGGGTGAGCTCATCCTCAGCGGCGCCTCCGCGGTCGATTCCTCCGGCGAGCTGCAGGTGCGTGAATCCGGTGTGGTGCGCTTGGCAGATGACACCTCATCGCTGCATGCCCGCAATGGCGCCTCCGTGGAGGGCACGCTCGACCTCGGCTCCTCCAAGGATAACTCCATCTCCGGCCTGAGCGGCAGCGGCACCCTGGCCGGCGCCGGCGCCTCGCTGGATGTGCAGGGCAGCGGCAACACCTTCTCCGGCACCTTCTCCGGCACAGGCTCCCTGCATGTCGGCCGGGAGTCCGCCCTCGTGCTCGACAATGTGCAGGCCGACGCGTCCGGCCACTGGTCCGTGAGCAATGAGGGCAGCCTGGTCATGGATGTATCCGGCGGCCGCCTCTCGCAGCTTGGTGATGTGTCCCTGGGCAGCGGCTCCGACACGACTGTGCGGGTGAACACAGACGGCAGCTACACCGGCCGCCTCGCCATGGATTCGTTTGAGTGGAGCGACGGCGCCCACCTCACCATCGAGAACGCCGGCAAGCGCACCTTCTACGGTGACTCGCTGGATCTCGGCCGCGTGGAGAATGAGCTCAGCCGCAGCAGCGGCTTGGATATCTCGCTCTCGGGCCTGCCCTTCCTGCACTACGAGGCGGGTGAGATCTACCGCGATGCGGAGTCCGGCCACCTGATGGTGGGCATGAATCTCCTGCGTGACAACCCGTTCCGCAGCAGTGACATGAGCAAGAATGAGCTCGCCGGCGCTGACCTGTTCTGGAACGCCAGCGACCCGTACTCGAGCAACTGGCAGCGCATCAGCGCCGCCGGTGCAGAGTCCGGCACCTCTGATCTCTACAACATGGTGGCCACTCTGGCGGGCATGCTCGCCGCGGACAAGCGCGCCGCTATGGGCAAACTGCTGGCCGCCGGCGCCGGCGCGTCCACCTCTGTGCTGGGCGCCGCCTTCGCGCAGGATGTGCAGCGCCAGCTCTCCGCCATCCGCAACCGCACCATCAACATGGCGCCGGAGCCGCACTATGATTCCTACGACACGCTGCCCTTCTACCACGCGTGGATCAGCGGTGAGTCGAGCTACCACAAGCTGGGGGCGGACGGCATGGCGCCCGGGTTCACGCTCTCCGGCTGGGGCGGCTCAGTGGGGGTGGATGCCAATGTGAGCCAGCAGACCACCGTGGGCTTCGCCCTCTCGGCCATGTACAATGACCTCAAGGCCGATGCGGCAGACTCCGCCCGCGGGGATCTGGACACCACCTATGTGACTGCCTTTGCCCGCATGGCGCAGGGCGCATGGCTGCACACCGTGGTGGTGACCGGCGGCGTGGCAGATGTCAAACTCAACCGCACGGTCAACTACGGCGCCTCCTCCTACACCACCCATGGCTCGACAGATGGCTACGCCTTTGGCGCCCTCTACGAGGTGGGCTATGCGCATGTGCTGAGCGAAAGCGGCTCGGCTGTGCTGCAGCCCGTGTTCAATGTGGCGTTCAGGCACGCCTCCCTCGCGGGCTACTCGGAGACGGGCAGCGATGCGGGGCTCAAGGTGGGTGACATCTCCCAAGATGTCATCACTGTGGGCGCCGGTGTGCGCTTGCAGGCCATGGTGGGCACCAATGCCTTCAACCGCTCGGCGGTGCTCGAGGGGCGTGTCCTGGTGAAAGGTGACGCCGGCGACCGCTCCGGCACGGTCATGAACCGCCTCATCAATGGCGATGGCACCGCCCGCGAGCTCGAGAGCGCCAAGATCGGCGCTGTGGGGCTGGAGTTCGGTGTCGGGTTGATGGTGCCCGTGGGCAGCGAGGGCGACTCGATCTTCATCGACGCCTCGGTCGAGATGCGCCGCGGCTACACCAGCCTTGATGCCAACGTCGGCTACCGCTTCAATTTCTAAAGCGCGCTAGCCGGCGGCGCGGCCGCCTCCTCCCCACCACCCGGATCCCGGCGGGCCCCCCTCTCTCAACGGGGGCCCGCTTTTTTCATTAAAAAACAGCAAATCCTGCCGCAGGAGGCTTCCTTGTCTTGACTTGACGCACGAAACATGCTAAAAAATAGACACATGAATACGGCAGACATGAAAAACTGGATATGCGCTTGTGTAGGAGCAGTGGCCGGCCTTGTGGGCTACGCCTCTGCTGCCCAAGAGCCCGCAGCGGACCCGCGCCCCAATATTCTCTTTATCATTACCGATGACCACGCCGTGCAGGCGCTGGGCAGCTGCGACAAGGACTCCCCTGTGCCGCTGCCGGGCTTCCGCCGCTTGGCTCGTGAGGGTATGGTGTTCGACCGCGCCTACTGCGCAAACTCTCTGTGCGGCCCCTCCCGCGCCTGCATGCTCACCGGGCGCCACACTCACCACAATGGCTTCACCCACAATGAGGGCGGCACCACCTTCAACCCGGCTCAGCCCTCCTATCCCAAGATGCTTCAGGCCGCCGGTTACCAGACCGGCCTGATCGGCAAATGGCACCTTGTGTCCAACCCCGCCGGCTTCTCCTCCTGGCAGATCTTCCCCGGCCAGGGCAGCTATTTTGATCCCACCATCCTGACAGAGGGCCCCGGCGGCCGCCAAGTGCAGCACCGCGACCGCGGCTACGTGACAGATGTCGTGACGACAAAAGCCATCGACTGGATGGAGAACCGCGACAAGAGCAAGCCCTTTGCCCTGGTGGTAGGCCACAAAGCGCCGCACCGCAACTGGCTGCCCGCCCCGCGCCACCTGCCGGTCATCCGCGATTATGTGGCCAAGATGACTCCCCCCGCCTCCCTGCATGACGACTGGGCCAACCGCCCGGAGTTCCTGAAACTCAACCGCCAGACCGTGGGCTGGGATCTCTGCAACTGGAATGACTCCCACCTCCAGCGCGACCTCATCCCCTTTGAGGTGATGAAGGAGATCGTGCCCAAGAACATGCTCTCCAACATGATCAAGGAAGGCCTGTTCAAGGACAAGGTGCCGGCGGATTTTGACCTCGCCTCGCACAAGCCCAAGTTCGCCCCTTCCACCAACCTCGGCAATGGCCTGCACGCCGTCGAAAAAGGTGTTCTCCCGCTGTATCGTGAATACTACGCTGCCCGCACCCGCGAGTTTGTGAAGGATTTCCAAAACGGCAAAATCAAGACTCAGAAGGACATGACGCTGCGCCGCTGGCGCTGGTATATGGAGGACTACCTGGGCACCATCCTCGCGGTGGATGATTCGGTGGCCACCCTCCTCAACTACCTGGACACGCACGGCCTCTCCGAGAACACGCTCGTGATCTACGTGGGCGACCAAGGCTTCTACATGGGCGAGCACGGCCTCTATGACAAACGCTGGATCTTCGAGGAGTCCTTCCGCATGCCGCTGGTCATGCGCTGGAAAGGCCATATCCCCGCCGGCAAGCGCAGCCAGGCCATCGTGCAGAACATCGACTACGCCCCCACCATCGTGGAGGTGGCCGGCGCGAACACGCCGGAGAATATGAAGAAGTTCGATGGTGTCTCGCTCGTCCCGCTCTTTGCCACGGGTGAGGCCAAGGGCTTCGCTGACCGCGCCATCTACTACGCTTTCTACGAGCAGCCCGGTGAGCACAACGCCCCGCGCCATGACGGCCTGCGCAACAAGCGCTACACCCTCGCTCACATCTGGACCCCCACGCCGGAGGAACGCAAGGCCGGTGTGCGCAAGCCCGAAAATGAGTGGGTGCTCTTCGACAACGAAAAAGACCCGCAGCAGCTGCGCAATGTTGCTCAGGATCCGAGCTACAAGGCGACTTTCAAGAAGCTGAAAGACATCTACGACGGCCTGCGTGAGCAGTATGGCGTGCCGGCGGATTCCCCCGGCTCCGGCCCCCGCATTCCCAAGTTCGACCCGAGCTGGTAAGCAGTTGCCGGCAGGCTGTCCCTGCCTCTGCAGCACCAGGTGCGCGCCCTCTTCTGCCGCACCTGGTGCTTTTTGGTGAACGCGTCATTCCCATGCGCGTCATAAATGAAGTCCGGTCTCAGCTTGGTCGGCGTGCGCAACTCTATGAGGATCAGCGCTTAGCTGTGCTGAGAATGCGCCCCGCCGGCCGCGGCTGAGATTTTTGCGGCTTGCCGCCGCCACTCCTATGTGCTAAAATATACCCGAACGTGAGAAAAGCCTTATCCCTATTCGTGTGTTTATTGCTGCTCGTGCTGTCATGCTGCCAGCAGCAAAAGGTGGAGTATACGCCGAACTACGTGTTCCGCAAGGGCTACACCGCACGGCTGGTGCATGGTAAGGCACTGGCTCCCTCTCAAGCGCCCGCCCGCATCAAGCGCGCCATCGCCGCGGCCAACAAGATCGTGGGACGCCCCTACCGCCGCGGCGGCGGACACGGGCGGCACTGGGACCGCGCGTATGATTGCTCCGGCTCTGTGGCTTTCGTGCTGCGTGAGGCCGGCATGCTGCGCAAAAACACCTCCCCCACCTCGGGAGATTTTCTGCGCTGGGGGCGGCCGGGCTTCGGCAAGTGGCTCACGGTGTATGTGAAGCGCGGGCACGTGTTCTTGCTGATTGCCGGCCTGCGGTTTGACACGACGGGGAGCGGCAGCGGCGTGGGGCCGCGCTGGTATTCCAAGCCGCGCCCGTGCAGCGGTTTCAAGGTGCGCCACATACCCGGTTACTAATAGGTGTTTTGCTATGAATGAGAGTGCCAAGGATGCATTGAATTGGGGACCTCAGCGTGTGGATGCCCTCCTGCGAAGCTGGGGAATTGAGAATCATGACATGGTGCTGGCGGCTGCTCCGGAGCAGCTGACTCACAAGCAGGTGCAGCGCGCGCGCTCCGGCCGCCGCCTCACGCTGAGCATGATGCAGAAAATCGCGCGCGTGCTGAATGCCGCCGTGCTCGAGCGCCTGGATGCTGAGGCGGCAGAGTCCTTCACGCCCTACATGCACCGGGATCTCTTCTCCTACGCCAAAAATTATGATGAGGCCTGGGTGGATCCCAATGCCTCACTCTACCCCCGATGAGCGCAGAGCAGCCGCTGAGTGTCGCTGAATTGCTCACCCTCCTCAAAGATGCTGTGGAGTCACAGGTGGGGGAGCAGCGCGTGTGCGGCGAGATCGGCTCCTGCAAGACTGCCTCCAGCGGGCATATTTATTTCACTCTCAAGGACGCCGCGGCTCAGCTCTCTTGCGTTCTCTACCGCTACCAGGCTCACATGTGCCGCGTGCGCTTGCGCGAGGGCTTGCAGGTTGAGCTCGGTGGCCGCGCGACGGTGTGGGAGGGGCGCGGCTCGCTTCAGTTCATTGTCTCGCAGGTGAAGGAAAGCGGTGTGGGCTCCCTGCAGCAGCAGTTTGAGCTGCTCAAGCAGAAACTTGCGGCTGAGGGGCTTTTTGATGCCGCCCGCAAGCGCCCCCTCCCGCGCTTCCCGCAGAGTGTGGGGCTCATCACCTCTGCCTCCGGCGCGGTGATTCAGGATATGCGCCACCGCCTTGAGCAGCGCGCCCCGTGGATGCGCGCCTACCTCCTGCCGGTGCAAGTGCAGGGCAAGGGCGCAGAGCAGGGGCTGGCGCGCGCCGTGGAGGCATGGGGCCACGCCCGGGGTGGCTTGCCGCCGGTGGATTACCTGATCATCGCGCGTGGCGGCGGCTCGCTGGAGGATTTGTGGTGCTTTAATGAGGAGGTGCTGGCGCGCGCCATCGCCGCCTGCCCCTTGCCTGTGGTATCTGCGGTGGGGCATGAGACAGATTTTACCATAGCCGATTTTGTGGCTGACCTGCGCGCCCCCACACCCACGGCTGCCATCGAGCTCACCACGCCCGATGCCGCCGCGCTGCTCGACTGGTTTGACGAGATGGAGCGCACCATGCGCCAGCGCCTCCGGCGTGAGTTTGAAACAGCCCGCCTGCGCCTGCGTGCTGCAGAGCACCGCTACCTGCGCAACCCCATGGAGCTGCTGGCCTCCCACGCGCAGAAGGTAGATGTGCTGGAGGAGGAGCTGCGCCAAGCGGCGGCGCGCCGCCTGCGTGAGGAGGCCTCGCGGCTCGACCTGCTAGCCGCCCGCCTGGCGCCGCGCCGCGTGCTGGTGCAGCTGGAGCGCACCCACGCTTTGTTGGAATCCGCCCGCCAGCGCATGCTCAGCCGCTTTGCCTCCATCGTGGAGCAAAAGCGGGCAGAGCTGGACGTGTGGCAGGAGCGCATAGCCTCCGCCAGCCCGCAGCAAGCTCTCAAGCGCGGTTTTGCGCTCGTGCGCCTGCCGAGTGGCCGCCTGGTGCGGCGGGCAGAGCAGGCGCCCCCGGGCACGCAGCTGAGTATTGCCGTCTCCGAGGGTGAGCTGCGCGCCTGCGTGCTGGCAGAGGAGTCTGCCACTCAGGCCGCGCAGCAGGGGGCTCTCTTCTCAGAGCCGGGCGCCTGAGTTCCTCCCTTCCACCACCACCTCCCCACGCGCAACAAAAAAAAGCGGTTCGGGCAAGTGTTGCTCGAACCGCCGGGAAAAGGGAGCAAAAGCCCTCTCTCGCCAGAGATCAGGAGAGGCTGGGCTTCTTGGCGCGGCGCACCGCACCGAAGCGCTTCTGGAACTTGTCGATGCGACCCTCGGTATCCACATACTGATTCTTGCCCGTGAAGAACGGGTGAGAGTCGGACGTGATACCGCAGGAGATCACGTAGTGCGTGACGCCATCAATTTCCTCTGTCTTGGCAGAAGTCGCAGTAGAGCGGGAGATGAAGCGGCGGCCCGTGGTGATGTCCACGAACACAACAGGATGATAATCGGGGTGCAGATCAGTCTTCATAGCGATACATCGGCTGCGTTACCGTCGCAGCGCGGGTGAGCATCTTATCATACTTGTATGCCTTGTCAAGACCTTTCGGTCACTTTTTTTGCGCGCGCACGGGAGCAGGGGGCTGACACACCAAACGCCGGGGCGGGTGGCCTCCGGCGTTTGGCGGTGAGGGGGGGGTGAGGCTTGCGCCTCATGCCTGCTCGGCCGGAGCCTGCGGCTCCTCTTTTTCCTGCGGGGCAGGGAGGTGGTGCGCGGTCTCGATGAGGAAGAGCTCCGCCACACGGAAGGCGCGGCGGGCGGCTTCGGCCGCAGTGCGGTCATCCATGAGCGCCAGCCCTTCTTCGGTGACCTCGCCGAGGTAGATTTTCCAGGCGCGGCGCTTCAGCTCATCGGGATCAATGCCCACCGCGCGCGGTGGGAGCGCCGGCTGGGAGTTGTCGCCTCCGCGGCGGCCGCGGCGGCGGCGCTTGCGGTGGTTGCCATTGCCCTGGGGCTCATGGCCGCCCACTGTTTCGGGCGCAGCGTAGCCGCCGGGGATGGGCTCTGCCGCCGCAGCAGCCGGGGCAGGAGGAGTGGCAGGTGCCGGCTCTGCGGCAGCCGAGGCTTCTGCCGGGGCGGCGGCCTTGGTGCTAACGCGGCGCACGCGGGTGCGCGCTGCGGGCGCTTTTTTCTCCTTGGGCGCATTGTCGGGCGCGGCGGCGGGTAGCTCAGCAGCGGACTGCTCGGCCGCTTTGGCAGCGGCGGTTTTGCGCGGTTTGCGCGTTGTTGTTTTGCGGGCCGGAGCCTGCGAGGGCTCAACGGACGGTGTGTTGTCTGTGTCTGGCATGGTTAGTATTAGTGTTGAGCCGTCACCTCGGGAGAAATATGGAAGAACCACTCGGTTTTATGGCTGGCGCCATTGTAGGTTTTCCAGGTGAGGTGGACGGAAAGGGTAGGCAGATAGATGCGGATGGGCGGGCTCCACGAGACGGAGGCGGTGCCGGAGTCTATCTTGACGGGGACGCGCCCGAAGCCGCTCACGCTCATCTGCACGGAGGAGAGGTCTATGTTTTGAATGCTGCTCAGCTGCGCCGAGATGAGGGGCAGGCCGGCAGGTACTGTGGCATTGGGCGCGGGGTATACGGGGAAGGGAGGCGTGGGCGAGAGCCGGGCGGCCGGGACGGATGTTTTGCGCCCGGCGGAGTCGAACTCCATGGCGCGCTCGAAGATGGAGTCATTGTTGCCGAAGATCATGTAGCGGTGCACCTGCCACACGTCTTCCTGGCAGTCCACCTTGCCGGGGATGATGCCGAAGGCGGCGGTGTAGCCGTAGGTGGGTAGCTGCCGCTGCATGGAGGGGGTGATGTAGCCGCCCGGGTAGCAGTATGTGGAGATGGGGCCGAAGAGCTCTGAAAGGCGTGTGAATGAATCGCCGATCTCTTTGTCGATGAGCTCCTGCTCATCCGCCTCGCTGCGGGCGGCAGCGGCTTTCCATGTTTTGGGGTAGAGGTGGCTGGTGGAGTGGCTGCCGATGGTGGCGCCGTGAGCCTGCATCTCGCGGATCATGTCCGGGGTCATGCTGTCCCCCTTGCCGGTGAGGTATTTTGTGTAGAGAAACAGGGTGAACGGATAGCCGAATTCCTTGAGGATGGGGTAGGCATCTGTGTACACGCTGCGCCAGCCGTCATCGAGGGTGATGAGCACGCAGCGCGCGGGGAGGCGGAGCTCGCCGAGGCGCCAGTCCAAAAATTCTTTCATGCTGATGACGCGCAGGCCGGCGCTGCGGATGTACTCCATCTGGCGGCGGAACTCAGAGGTGCGCATGAGCATCTCTGTGACGGGCTTTGTCTCGCTGAAATTGTGGTACCCCAGCACCGCGACTCGGGTGAGCTCGCGATCAACGGGGCGGTTGTCCGCAGCGGCTGCGGGGGTGGACAATGCGGGGGTAGCAGGGTGGAGCCCACGAGTCGCCGCCGAGTCCAACACGGGGTCGGGGTTGATGGGCGGGGGGTCAAAAAACTGCCCCGCGGCGCAGGAGATGACTGCCAATAGAAGGGTGATGAGAAAATGCCGCATTGCTATGCACAAGCCTAGCACAATGTGCTCGGTTGACAAGTCTTTTTTTCTTGCAGGTCTTCCGGGTAGTGGTTATAATGCGCGCTGTGAAATCTCCCCTCCTACGCATGCTCTGGTTGCCGGGTGCGGCTCTGCTGCTGCAGGCCTGCACCACGTGCTACAATGAGCGCTTCTGCCGTGAGATGATGGGCCGCTCGAGCGAGGAGGTGGTGGCGCTGATGGGGGCGCCCACGCGCGAGTTCCGCGAGGGGCAGGTGCGGGTGCTGGAGTGGGCGCATGATGCCACTTACCGCACGGCGTGGCTTGCCCCGGGGCACCCGCATATGTGGGTCGGCGCCTGCGGCCACCCGCATGTCTTTTACACGCCGCCGCATTGGGTGGCGGATGTGGTGCCTCAGGTGGCGCGGCTGCAGTTCTGCTTTGAGGGGGATCGCGTGGTGAATTTTCAGAGTTATTTCAATGGCGGCGGCATGTGCAATTTCTTTGTGCCGCCGGAGTATGTGGCGCGGTACAAGGCTGAGGACAAGGCGCGGCGCTGAGACTCCCGGGACACTTTCTTTTTATACCTGCTATGACTAAACAACTTCAAATGCTCTGCCTGTTCGCCGCAGTGGCGGCCGGGTCTGCTGCTGCTGCGGCTTCGGATTATCCTGTTGTCTACACACAAGTGCCGGAGAGCACGAGCTCTCCCTTTATTGATAAGCAGCTTTATGACTTGAGCCTGTATGGCGGTTATGGCATCGCCGCTTCCTCCGGGCCGTATGCGTGTGATGTGCTGGATGTGGAGCTGCAGATGGCGCGCCATTTGTCGCCGCATCATGCGCTGACTCTCTCGCTGAGCTATGCTTGGGCGCGTAAGGAGGTCGACAAGCACTCCAAGGTCTACACGGATAACTATAATCGGGATGCGGCGGCCATCATGCTGGGGTACCGCTTCACGCAGCGCGTGGGCAAGCATGTGCAGTTCTCCCTGGGTGCCAAGGCCGGCCCGGATCTGAGTGTGCTCAATGTGGACTACGGCCGCCCCACTGCTGAGGGGGACAACCACCAGTCGGTGCCGCTGGTTGGCTGGGATTTCGGCAAGACTCACTCGCAGATCGGCCTCGGCTACGCGGCTTATGCCGAGATGGGGCTGCGGCTGGGGGAGGATGCCGAGCTTCGCTTGGGCTATATGTTCCGCGGCACTACCTGTGCGCCGGATGCGGAGCCGGGGCCTGCGGCCAATCCCGGCCGGCTGCACACGGATCCGCTGCGCTGGCATGAGGTGAGGGCCGGCGTGTCGTGGCGTTTCTGAGGCGCCCGGCAGCGCGTGCGCCCAAGTCAGGATTAGAGCTTGCAGGACGGCGTTTTTTCTGCTACAAGGGAGCCGGTGTTCCCCTTTGAGCTGATGGCCATGAAAAAGTCTCTACTGTTAATCCTGTTTGCGGCGGGTGCGGCAGCTGCTGCGCCTTTGCCGGTGGGCCCCATGGTGTATAGCCCGGCGCGTGCCGCAGCCCCCAAGCCGGCGCGTGCTGCCGCCGCCCCGGTGGAAGATGAGCTGGGGCGCTACACGGTGGATCTGAATATCGGCTATGCTTTCCGCGGTGTGCCGGACAGCAAGTACGCGTGCGATATGGTGTGCGCGGAGCTGGAGGGTGCGTATTTTGTGCTGCCGCACCACGCGCTGACACTCTCTGTCGGGGTTGCCGGCGGAGGTGAGACCAATGATTTCTGGGTGGCAGATCACCACGGTGTCTACCCTTTTACCGATAGTTATGACCGCACGAGTCTCACCCTCATGGGCGGCTACCGCTACTCGCGCACCATCGGCCGCTACGGCATGGTGCAGCTGGGGGCTAAGTGCGGGATGGACGTGCAGACGCTCAATGTGGATTACGGCTATGGCTGGAGCGGCTACCCCTATTGTGATGATGAGCGCGGGAAGGACGGCACGAGTGTGGGCATGGCCTACGCCGGCTATGTGAATGTGGGTGCTTTTGTGAGCCGCCGCACTTGCTTTTATGTGGGGTATCAGTTCCGCGGGTCCACGGCCAGACCCTCTGTCAACAGCGGCTTCCCCGACACACCCAAGTCCTGCACGTCCACGATGCGCTGGCATGAGGTCCGCCTGGGCGCCACGTTCCATTTCTAAGTACGCTTCCTCCGCCCGTAGTGAGTGAGAGCAGAGCCCCGCGTGTTCTCGGGGGCTCTGCTCTCATTCGCGCTCGGCGAGCAGGGGGGCGCGCTGAGGTGTGCTCAGCGGGAGAAGATGAGCTTGCACGGGCGGATGAGCTGCCCGGTGGTCCAGTTGGTTGCGTTGAAGTAGCCGCCGGACGAGTATTCTTCGCAGATGGGGCGCCGGCAGATAAACAGGGAGAGCTGCACCAGCGAGCTGCCCGCCTTGTATTGCGTATCCCGGTTCATGGCAGCCGTGCGCAGCGGGGTGCCGAAGTCCACCCGCACACTTGACTCCGGTGTGTCGAGGTGCAGGCTGTGCATCTTGTCCGCATAGGCTTGCGCTTGGGCGGCTCGGTTGGCGTCATCTGCCTGGGCGGTGAGTTGCAGCTTGCCGCAGCCTTCATTGAGGCGCAGCGTGGCGAGTTCCTTGTCCGGCACACGCGTGGCAAGCGGTGTTTCGGACACGATCCGGCAGGGGATGCGCGGGCAGGTGTCAGCGCCGCTGCCGGAGATGAGCTGCAGGGCTTTGAAGCGCTCGCGCAGGGGCTCCGGGAGATCCGCCAGCGTGGTCTCCCCGGCGGCGGGTGCCGGCGGGGTGAGGGCCTTGGCGCTCCAGCGCCAGCGCTGGGGTGTGCCGGAGGAGTTCAGCTCGATCCACCCCCCCTTGGCGAGCCGGTGCAGCAGCCATACATTGTCCATCAGCAGAGAGAGCTCGATCTCCGCAGACTGGGTCACCAGGCGCGCGGGCAAGTAGTGGTAGCTCGGCACCCGGAAGTCCTGCTGCACGAGCGAGTCGAGGCTCGCGAGCTCGCGGCGCACGCGCCTGCCGGGGATCAGCCAGATGCGGCCGCTTTTTTCAGCATAGCAAAGCTCTGCCAGTTGAGCGAGATCCTGCTCCTCCAAAAAGGGGTTGATGTCGGCGTGGTAGTTGGCTTGCCACGGGGCGTGCTGGCTGCGGCCGGCCGCGAGGCTCATGTGCTGCACTTGGGTGAAATAGGCTGCGTCTTCCGGGTGGGAGTAGGACTCGCTGCCGGAGGCGCCGCGCATTTGTTCATCTGCATGCTGGACGAGCGGGGCGCGGCTCAGGCGCAGCGGGGCGTAGTAGGTGTCGACTGTGTCAAAGAGCAGCCAAGTCTTGAACGAGGCCTCCTTGTAGAGGCACTCACCGTCAGTATCTACTGTTTCGGAGGGGAGGAGCTGGGAGACTGTGTCACAGGCCACAAAGGCAATTGCCGCTGCGGCACAGGTGATGATTTGTTGTATACGTTTGACTAACATGTACTAAGCAGAGTGTCGTCGTGACTACAATCTACCTGTTTTCGCTCGTTTTGTCGAGCTTTTTGTGCCATGGGGCGGCATTTCTGGGTCTGTTTCAGTTTTGCTGGAGTACACGACGGGGCTTAACATAAAAGAGGAT
>JAFLSS010000014.1 GCA_022510805.1 Akkermansiaceae bacterium | reverse complement strand
ACCGCGGTTCTATGACTGAGAATCATATGTCCTAACCCCTAGACGATGGGGACATTGATGCTTTGCTTATCTCTCGCGCGCCTTGGCGGGGCGAGTCAGCAGGCACAGTATAGCAAATTTTGCAGGCGAGTCAAGGCCTATTTGTAAAAAAAGAGAAAAATTTTGAAAAATCGGGAGGCGGCGGGCGCTGCCGGAGACAAAAGATGCGTTCTTTCTAAAAAAAAATTGAACAGCGCGCGCCGCGCATGCATCATATAGATAAACGTGCGTATGAAAATCATCTCTCTTGCTTTGTTTCTCGTGGCGGTTGCCGGTGTGGCGCTGGGTCTCTCCGGTGAGGAATTTGATGCCTTATACAACACGCCCAAAAAGGATGGCGAGGTGTGCTACAAGCTCTACCAAGCATATGCTCAGGGGGATGGAGTGGAGAAGAATGAGAGCGCGGCGCGGAAATGGCTGCTGGCGGCGCACCGCTGCGGCAAGCCCGGGCTGCGCCGGGAATTGCTGAATCTGCCGTGGCGCAAGAGGCTGGAGGTGAAGGAGTTGATCCCTGTGGCGGAGCTGGATGATGCAGAGGCGCGCGAGAAGGGGGAGGAGCTGGTGAAGATGCTGCACACCATCTTGCTCAAGAATGGGAAGCGGGGCGCCGCCTCGAGCTCGGCAGAGCTGCGGAGCTGGGAGATTCAAAAGGTGCGGCAGCTCATTGCCGCCGGGGCAGACTTGAATGTGTGCGTGCCGGATCCCAAGTCCTCGGCGCGTTACTCAGCGCTGCAGCTGGCGTGCAGCGCCGGGAATTTCGAGCTTGCTAAGCTGCTGATAGATAATGGGGCGGATCCCTGCGCCAACAGCTTGCTCGCGCTTGAGCCCTGCATGGTGCTCTACAACCACGGGTGCCACCCGTTTAGCGGGGTGCCGATGAAGACTCTCGGGCGCCGCTCCCCCGCGCAGCGCGGAGAGGCCTTGAGCAAGGCCAAGGTGGTCATGGATTATCACCCCGGCCACCAGGGTGAGGTGATGGCGTATGAGGTGGCCAAGTTCCTCTTCAAAAATGGCTTGGATGTGCGCATGCACAACGACAGCGGCCGCAGTGTGGCCTATGAGGTGGTGAACCGGCACGCGCTGCAGCTGCTGCCGGTGCTGTGGCGCCGCGGCGGGCTGGATGTGAATCTGCGGAATGATGCGCGCGAGTGTGTGGAGGGCGCCCTGCTGCCCCGGCAGATGCCTACGCGTGTGCGGAATGGCTGGCAGAATCATGAGCCGGCTCTTTTTGCAGCCGTGCGCACGGGGCAGGATTTGGCGGTGCAGGTGCTGCTTGATCTCAAGGCGGATGTGACGCTGCGTGTGCAGGGCAACACGGCGCTGGATGCCACGCGCCGGGAGATGGAAGCCTGCGCTGAGTCCCCCAATGAGGACTACCGCGCGCGCCTGGTCCGCATGGCGGATACGCTGCAAAAGGCGGAGGAAAAAGCCGCGGCGGAGAAATAAGCCCCGCCGCCGCCTCGCTCATCCCCCCGCGCCCGGGGGGCGGAGAGCTGCGGGTCAGCGGGTGGCGAGCTCGACTAGCCAGCCGTACAGGGCGCAGGCGCACTCCCAGATCTGCAGGGCGGCGGAGTACAGGCTTTGCGCATAGCCGGCCGGGGTGATGACCCCGAAGCAGCAGAGCACGACCAGCAGGATGATGATATTGAGGATCAAGGTGATCATCAGCGAGAACACCAGCCCGTTCTCCTTCATGTCCGGCTGCTCGATGGAGATGATGTTCTTGGCGGTCCAGTACAGGTGGAAACACCACCAAAAGCCGAAGCCGGCGTAGAACCACGCCTTCCATTGAGGGAAGGGGAAGAACCAGTTTGCCAGCCAGACTCCCAGCATCCAGAGCCCCATCCACAGCGGCACGCAATACGGGGAGAGGGAGACGTAGATATTGTCCACATTGGTATCCACAAACCCGCCCTCGGCGCTGACGCTGATGCGCGAGACCCGCCCGCCGCATGTGATGGCCGCGAGGGCGTGGGTGAGCTCATGCCCCAGCACGTAGACGTAGTTCTGAATGGTGGCGGCAATGCGCGAGATGGTGAGCGCGGTGAAGGTGCCCGCGCCCAGTAGGGTGAACCACACGGACTCCTCCAGCCAAAAGTCCGGCTTCCATATTTGTGTCGAGTCCTGGTTGAGCTGAAGCAGCAGCGCGCAGACCATCACGACAGAGAGCGGGAGAAGCACCAGCCACGAGAGCGAGAGCCGGATATAGCGCGGAGCTCCTTTCAGCGGCCGGATCTCATCTTCTTGCTGCGTCATGGGCAGGTGACTCTGGTGGGGTGGGCATGGCTGCTCGCGCAGGGGGGGCTCACTCTGCCGCCTGGGCGGGGCGGATGTCCTGGATGAGCATGGAGAGGTAGACGCGGCCTTTCCAGACGTTGCGGTCGACGGTGAAGGCGATGTCCCACGGCGGGTCAGGGAGGCGGATGTCCCCGGCGTTAAAATACATGGCATCCTGCTCATAGGGGCCTTGGCGGAGGCAGAGGCGCAGGTGGTTGCCGGGCAGGTGCCGGGGGGCGTCATTGAGCATGACATTGCGGCTCATGAAGACCGGCTGCGGGTTGCCGTTGCCGAAGGGTTCGAGCAGGGCGTAGCTGTCCAGCAGCCCCACAGAGAGCTCAGAGAAAGAGACCTCAGCATCAATATTGAGCATGGGGGAGAGCTGCTCCGGGGAGGTGCGCCGGCGCACGAAGTCATCAAACTCACGGCGGAAGGCATCCAGCATCTCCTCGCGCAGCTCCAGCCCGGCCGCCATGTCGTGCCCGCCGCCGGCGATGATGGTGCCGGAGCAGGCATGGATGGCCTCCACGAGCGAGATGCCGGGGATGGAGCGGCCGGAGCCTTTGCCATTCCCCTGCTCGTCGATGGAGATGATGAAGGCCGGCTTGTGGTAGCGGCGCATGAGCACCGAGGCCACGATGCCGACAACGCCCGGGTGCCAATTGCGCGAGCCGAGCACGATGACGCGGTCGCGCGCGGGATCAAAGTTGGCCTTGAGCATGTCCATCGCCTCCCGGCGGATTTTTTCCTCCTCATTCTGGCGCGCCTTGTTGAAGTGCTCGAGCACGGCCGCGAGCTTGGAGGCGTGCTCGCTGTCATCTGTGAGCAGCAGTTCCAGCGCATCGCGTGGGGAGTCCATGCGCCCGGCGGCATTCAGCCGGGGGCCGATGCGGAAGGACACATGGCTGGCAGAGGCCGGCAGGCGCAGCTTGGTCACCCCCGCCAGCGCGCGCAGCCCCACATTGCCCTGCTGGTGCCCGACCATGCGCAGCCCGTGCCGGGTGAGCATGCGGTTCTCATGCACCAGCGGCACGATGTCCGCCACCGTGGCCACGGCCACGATATCCAGGTGATCCCGCAGGGCGAACTCCTCCAGCCAGCGGCGCTTGAGCAGGGCGTGCGCCAGCTTGAACACCACGCCGGCGCTGCACAGGTAGGTCAGCTCGCTCTGCTCCTCCAGCTTGGCATTCACCACAGCGACGGCGCGCGGGCGCCCGCCGGTGCCGCCCTCGTGGTGGTCGAGGATGATGACATCGACCCCCAGGCTGTTCAGGTAGTCCACCTCTGCGACAGAGGAGGTGCCGCAGTCCACGGCGATGAGAAGCTGCGGCTTGCGGGGGCACTTGGCCAGCGCGTGGTTGATGCCGTCTTCACTCAGGCCATAGCCCTCTTGCGTGCGCACGGGGATGAAGCAGGTCACCTCCGCGTTGTAGGCGGTGAGAATATCATGCAGCAGGGTCACGGAGCTGATGCCGTCGACATCGTAATCTCCGTAGATGCAGATGCTTTCATCATTGTCAATCGCTTGAAAAATGCGGTCTACCGCAGCAGGCATCTCCGCCATGACGAACGGGTCTCCCAGGTCAGATAATCGCGGGTGCAGGTAGCGCTCTGCCTTCTCTCGCCCCACGATGCCCCTCTGGGCCATCAGTTTGCGAATTAGCAGAGGCAACTGCCCGTTGAGCTCATCGCCGAAATCTACACTTCCGTTCATCGGGCGCAAAACCCAATGGAACTTCGTACTCATGCCATAACTCTACCACGCAGGCGCGCCCGCGTCAAGTCCAACACGCGCCGTGCCTCAGCCTGCGGCGCGCGCCTCAGGCCGCGCTGTCCCGCTGTGGTGTCGGGAAAAGCAGGCCCACCCCCATGGTGACAATGGTGCCAATGGTGACTCGCCACGGGAAGGCGATGGGGGGGATGACGCCGCGGCGGCAGAGCAGCTCGAGGGTGATGACGGCGACAAAGCCGCTCACCATGGCGATGATGTTGCCGCAGTCGCTGCCGCGGCGGCGCGTGAGCATGCCCAGCAGGAACACACCGAGCAGCGAGCCGTAGGTGTAGCCGAAGATGCCCAGCGCGATGGGCAAGATGCGGATGCTGGGATCCTTGACGCTGTACCACGCCGTCACCGAGCCCACAAGGATGAGTAGCGCGGAGAATCCCACGGTGAACCACCGCGCGGCGCGCAGCAGCTCGCGGTCACTCGCCTGCGGCCGGAACACGCTGCGGTACCAATCGCGCGTGGCCGTGGTGGCCAAGGCGTTGAGCGCCGTGGAGAGTGAGCCCATGGCCGTGGCGAGCAGGGCGGCCACCAGCAGCCCCCGCAGCCCTGCCGGCAGGTAGTGGATGATGAAGTAGGGGAAGATCTCGATGGCTTTTTCCGGCGGGGTGATGCCGTGCTTCTGAAAATAGACAAACACGAGCATGCCGCAGGAGAGGAAGATGAGGACGATGGGCATATCCAGCACGCCCGAGAGGATGACGGCGCGTGAGCCGGTGCGGCTGTCGCGCGCGGCCAGCATGCGCTGCACCATGTCCTGGTCGGTGCCCATGGTCGCCATGGTGATGAAGGTGGCGCCCAGGAAAGCGGACCAGAGCGTGTATTCGCTGCCGAGGATATAGCGCAGGTCCTCCGCCCAGCTGCGGGTGGCGGAGATGCCCGTATCCACCACGTCCCAGGGCTGCAGCGGCTCATGCCCGCAGGGGTTGAGCGAGGTGTCGGAGATGGTGGCGCAGATGCTTTGCCACGCGTCGGCCAGGCTGCCTTCCCCCATGATGCCCAGCAGGAGGAAGATGATGGTGGTGACCACCGAGACTGCCAAGATGGAGGCCTGCAGCACGTCTGTCCACACCACGGCCTTGAGCCCGCCGAGGGTGGTGTAGATGGCGGTGACAATGGTGATGAACGTGAGCGCCGCGAGGTAGATCACCACGGTCTCGCCCTCGGTGGCGTGCTCAGAGCCGGTGAGGAAGGTATAGGCAATAACGAGCAGGATGCCTGCAAAAAAGAGGCGTGTCCCGCTGGCCAGCACGCGCGACACGAGAAAGACAAAGCTCGCGAAGCGGCGCGTGGCCATGCCGAAGCGCTTCTCCAGGTATTCGTAGATGGAGACGACCCGGTACTGGTAGTACGGCTTGAGAAACAGCTTGCCCACGATGATGCGCCCCAGCAGGGTGCCGATGCCGAGCTGCACATACGTGTAGTTGCGCAGCACAAAACCCTCCCCCGGGGTGCCCAGGAAGGAGGCGGCGCTGATCTCCGCCGCGATGATGGAGGCCAAGATCGCCCACCACGGCAGGCTGCGGTTGCCCAGAGCGTAGCTCTCCAAGCTGTCTTGCTTGCGCCCGGCGTAGAGGCCGATGCCGAAGATGGCGCAAAAATACGCGGCGATGACCAGGATATCCGCTGTCATGGCGTCTCAGAGAGCTGCGCGTCGTGGGTGGGGGTGGAATACTCAGCGCTGCCGGTGGTTGAGCGCGGCGGCCACGAGCCCTTGGAAGAGCGGGTGCGGCGCGGTGGGCCGGCTCTGGAACTCCGGGTGGTATTGGCAGGCGATGAAGTGGTCAAGATTGGGCAGCTCCACCACTTCGACCAGCCCGTGCTCATCATTCACCGCGGAGAAGACCATGCCGGCTTTCTCGCACTCGCTGCGGTAGGCGGCGTTGAACTCATAGCGGTGGCGGTGGCGCTCAGAGACGATTTCCTGCCCGTTGTAGAGTTTGCTGCACAGGGTGCCGGGGCGGATATGCGCCGGGAAGGCCCCCAGGCGCATGGTGGCGCCCATGTTCTCGATGTGCTTCTGCTCTTCTTGGAGGCAGATGACGGGATCCGGGGTGTCGGGGGTGAACTCGGTGGAGTTGGCTTCTTTCTTGCCCAGGACGTTGCGCGCGAACTCGATGACGGCTACCTGCATGCCCAGGCAGATGCCGAGGAAGGGGATGTTCTTCTCGCGGGCGTAGCGCACGGCCTTGATCTTGCCCTCGATGCCGCGGGTGCCAAAGCCTCCCGGCACGAGGATGCCGTCCACCTCGCCGATAACTTCCTCACACTTCTCGTGCTCCAGTGAGTCGGCATCCACGCGCAGGATCTCGACTCGGCAGTCATTTGCCGCGCCGGCGTGCGTGAAGCTTTCGTAGATGGATTTGTAGGCGTCCTGCAGGGAGATGTACTTGCCCACCACAGCGATGCGCACGCTGTGTGAGGGGTAGATGACACGCGCCACGAACTTCTGCCACTCGTCCATGCGGGGCTTGGGCACGGTGATGCCCAGCACCTGTGTCACGATGCGGTCCACCCCATCGCGGCCGAGATCCAGCGGGCACTCGTAGATGGAGTGCTGCACATCGCGGAAGGCCACCACGTGGTCTGTCGGGACATTGCAGAACATGCCGATCTTGATTTTCTCCTCCTCGGTGAGGTTGTCCAGCTCAGTGCGGCAGACGATGATATCCGGCTGGATGCCGATCTCGCGCAGCTTGGCCACACTCTGCTGCGTGGGCTTGGTCTTGGTCTCGCCTGCGGCTTTGATGTAGGGCAGCAGGGTCACGTGGATAAAGCAGCAGTTCTGCCGCCCCACCTCCAGCGCAAATTGACGCAGCGCTTCCAGGAACAGGTAGCCCTCTATGTCCCCCACGGTGCCGCCGATCTCGGTGATGATCACATCGCACTCCTTATTGGCTTCGGTGAGGTCGCGCAGGCGCTGCTTGATCTCATCTGTCACGTGCGGGATATACTGCACGGTCTTGCCCAGGTACTCGCCCTTGCGCTCTTTGCCCAGCACTTGCTCGAACACTTTGCCGCTCGTCAGGTTGTTGAGCTTGGTGAGCTCGCAGTGCACAAAGCGCTCGTAGTGCCCGAGATCCAGGTCAGTCTCTGTGCCGTCATTGAGCACATACACCTCACCATGCTGGTAGGGGCTCATGGTGCCCGGGTCAATGTTCAGATAGGGGTCAAACTTTTGCATGGTGACATCCAGCCCGCAGTGCTCGAGCAGGGTCCCGATGGAGGCTGCGGCAAGCCCCTTGCCCAGGGATGATACAACGCCGCCGGTGACAAATATGTATTTCATGGTGTGTCTTCTCTTGGTTGGGGTTATCCTACCACGCGCGGGCGGCCTTGTCGAGTAGGCGTGTGGTTTTGCGGTGTGTGCGCTCGGCTCCCGCCACCGCTCGGTGCGGTGGTATGTGCTTGTGCCTGATTGAGTTGTGTTTTGTTCTTGAACTGTGAAAAAAATTCTCTATACTTTCTTAAGTAAGTTAATAAAGTGATGCGAGCCGCCACAGAAAGCATACGGCGCGTGATGCGCCAGCGCCTGCGCGCCACATGCCCGGAGCTGGCCGAGGCCACGGGGCTGAGCCTGGTCACCATCCACCGGGAGGTGGAGGCGCTGTGCCGCGGGGGGGAGCTGCGCGCCCTGGCAGAGGCGACTACGCGCGGGGGGCGGCCGGCGCGGGTGTATGCGCTGGAGGCGCGCTTTGCAGAGCGGGCGTTTTTGCGCCTGCGCCTGCAGGCGGGGGTGCTGCAGGGGGAGCTGGAGGT
The DNA here is from genome assembly GCA_022510805.1 of Akkermansiaceae bacterium. Lineage (GTDB taxonomy): Bacteria > Verrucomicrobiota > Verrucomicrobiia > Verrucomicrobiales > Akkermansiaceae > Akkermansia. The sequence continues at coordinate 30,954 of JAFLSS010000014.1, read as the reverse complement.
GGCAGATTTGGAGGGGGTGACGCTGCGCCGGAGCTGCATGACTTATGCCTCCCTGAGCGAGGAAAGTTTGGATGGCTGGCTGGATGAGGCGCTCTGCACCCGCGGCAGCAGGGTGCTGGGGCTGGCGGTGGCGGCCGAGCCGTGGGCAGAGCGCCGGGGGCTGCAGCTGCATTTGCAGCGGCGCTACCACTTCCCGGTGGAGTGGCTCAGCCCGGCGGAGGCGCTGGCGGATGAGCATGAGGACACGGCCACCATCTACCTGCCGCGCGGGGAGGCGCCGCTCTGCTCGATGCGGCGCTATGGCCGGGCGATTCCGGCCGGGAGTCTGGCGCTGCTGCCCATGCCGGCGGCGTGGAGTGACCGGGTGTATGGGGACCGCACCCTCATGGCGGAGATGGTGGCGCGTCTGCTGCACATTCTCACCTGCGTGCTGGCGCCGCAGCGTGTGGTGGCGCATGCGGATTTTTGGACGCCGCGCCTCATTGAGCGCATCCGCTACAGCACGCATTCCAAGCAGCGCGGCCAAGAGCCGGAGCTGGTTTTTCGCGTGTGCTCGGAAGAGCAGGCGCTTGCCGCTGTACGCGCGCGCGCGCTGCGCCTCCGCCCCTGCGTGGTGGGTGCCGCTGAGGCGGCTCAGTCTTGCCAGAGGAACGAGTGGCGGGAGTCCACGAGCGCATCCCCCACGTAGAGGTCGATGCGCCACGTCATGATATCACCCTTCTTCGCGCGCTCCGGGCCATTGAAAATAAAGGGCGTCTTGCGCGTGCCGGCAGAGGCGCGCGGCTCGTTGAACTCCATGGTGCGGGTGAGCACCTCAGAGGCGGTGGCCGCCTGAGTGTAGCGCATCACGAGGCGTGCCGGGCGGGTGGGCTCGGCGTCATACCACGCCACATAATAGTAGTCCCCCAAGCGGTTGCGCGCTTCCTTGCCGGAGTTGGCGCCGTAGAGGGCATATTGTGCATTCGCGCGGATGGGGCTCGTTTGCCACGACATGCTGGTGAGGGCGGTGGATTTGAGCGGCAGGTCTGCGATGCTTACCAGACGTGAGTTTTGCTGCACGCAGGCGGTGGTGAGAAGCGCGCTCGCAAGCAGAAGAAGGGACAGGGGGCGGCGGGGGTGGGGGCGCATGAGAGAAAGAGGGGGGGGGATTAGGAGTCGGACTCCTCGTCTGTTTTACCTTTGAAGAAAGCCCAGTCAGCGAGGCTGGGGATAGGCAGCTCCACAGTGCCCATGCGCGCGCGCAGCACAGACCACAGCTTGCGGAAGTTGCCCACGGCGTAGCGCCGCTCAAACACGCGGTACTCATCTGCCTGCATCTTTTCCAGAATCGTGTGGTAGATGATGCTCATGGCCTGAGCCGCCACGAGGGCGTTGCGATCCTCCGGCGAGAGTTTTTGGTAGAGCTCCTCGGCCTCGCCGAAAAATTTTTCTGCCAGCGCGGCTTCATAGGCCAGCAGCTGGCGCATGCGGTAGTTGTAGCGTTGCTCGCGGATATCATCTGCCGTGACTCCGAAGAGCGCCATATCGCTGGCAGGCAGGTACACGCGCCCGTACTTTTGGCAGTCTTCGGCCACATCGCGCAAGATGTTGACCAGCTGCAGCGCAAAGCCCAGGGAGATGGCATACTCCCGCGCCTCATCGGAAGCCCCCATCACCTTGGCGCTGGTGATGCCCACACAGGAGGCCACCTTGTACGCATAGGCCAGCAGGTCCTCGCGGGTCCGGGGCTGCACGGGCGAGATATCGCTGCGGCAGCCCTCAATGAGCTCGAGCATGGGGGCGGTGTCGAGCCGGAGCTCTGCCACGAGGCTCTGCACCTCTTGCTCAATGCCGGGCATGGGCTCAGCGGCGTGGGAGATCACGCTGATCCAGCGGTCGAGTGCCTCGTGGCGCTCGGTGTTGTTCATGACCGGCTCATCCACAATATCGTCAATAATGCGGCAGAACGCGTAAAATTGCGCCATGTGGCGGCGGCGCTCCTCCGGCAAGTCCATGAGGGTGAACGCGAGGTTGGACTTGGCGTTGCTGGTGATGGTCTCAGACTCTGTCATGTTGCGGTGGCTGCGTTAGTCAATGGCGCCCCAGTGCCAAGTAAAAGGCCACAGGGTGAACGAGGCCGGGCCAAGCACGTTGAACTGGTGCACCGGCCCCCAGTAGCGGGAATCCAGGGAGTTGAGGGTGTTGTCGCCCATGGCCATGTATTCGCGCAGCCAGGGCTTGCTGGGGACTGAGGTGGAGAGCTGCACCTTCTGCCCGCGGGTGAGATAGGCGGTGGGGGTGAGGCGCGGGTCGAGCGCCACATAGCCGGTATCATTGTAGGGGGCTTGGCGAGCCGCCACGCGGGCGATGCCGGGCTCCTTGGCCACGTCTCCATTGATGAGGAGGTAGGGCGTGGCGATGTTGATCTTATCACCGGGCAGCCCCACGAGGCGTTTGATGTAGTGCGTGCCCTCGCTCTGGTCCTGCAGCTGGGAGTTGGTCGCGTTGAGCCCCCGCGTGTCGAACACAAAGGTCTCCCCGCGCCGCGGGCGCCGGAAGTGGTAGGACATGCGGTTCACCAGCACCATGTCCCCGGCATCCACGCGGGCGCGGATGATGGTCTCGCCGGGCTTGTAGGGGAGGTACAAGCGGCGGCCGCCGAGGGTGGTGAGCTTGCCCTGCCGGCGCAGGTAGTCGGTCACCGCACCGGCCGCGGCGGGGATGGTCACGGAGCTGTTGTCGTCAAAATGCAGCTTGGTGATCGTGAAGAGGAGGAATTGGCGGTCCTGGGTGATGCGGACAATCTGCTTGGCCTTGTCGGCTGTCACGTCCACATAGGAGCTGCCGAGGGTGATGGTATCCCACACGCGCTTGGGCAGGGAGGGGATCTCCTCAACGGGGTGGATGACGATGCCGTTCAGGCTGGGCCACATGGAGTTGGTGGGGATGCGGAACGGCTGCACAAAGTAGGTGCGCAGCCCCAAAAACACCACCGCGATGACAAAAAAGGACTCCACAAATTCCACGACCCAATGGCGCCGAAAACCGGGCAGCTCTGCGTATTGGGTGTGGATGCGCTGGGTGAGCTGCCGGACTTCGTCTTTCCTCCAGTAGATCAGGGCCTCCTTCAGGGCGTCCTTTGTGGCGCGCAGCTCTGCCCGACGCTCCTCCGGGAGGGAGGGGCGGTAGTGGTTGATATAGCGTGTGAGCAGCGTCGCGGCCTCGTGCCCGCGCCGCCTCCACAGCGGCGTGAACCAGGCTAAGGGTAGATCAGCTATTGTATTAAGAAACTGGAGAAGATATCGCATACCTGCGGGGCTATTGTACACGTTTCAACCGGCTGTGGAAAGCTCAAAATGCAGTCATCCTTGAGCGCGGCGGCGCAGGCGGCGCCCCATGTAGACCGGCAGCCCGAAAACCAGCAGCAGAATCAGCGGGATGAAGGCATAGTAAAAGAGGTTGAGGTAGAGGCGGCACGTGGGGTCATGCGCCTGCTTGCCTATGCGCCACCAGCGGATGGTTTCTGTGGGGCTCCAGCTGTAGTTGCTGCCGGGGATGAGGTGCAGCAGGCCGCGGCGCGCCATGGCTTGGGGCACCCCGCGCTCGACGGCGGTGGCGTACCATGAGTCGGCCAGCTCCGGCTCGCCGATGCTGGTGTAATACTGCGCCAGCTCCCATGCGGCGTGGGGTGAGCCAAAGCGGCTGCCCGCTATTTCCAGCATGGCCAGCCCGCGCGCTTGATCTGCCTGCAGCTCCCCGCTGCCGTGCAAGAGCAGCACCCCCATGCGCACCAGCGCTTCGGTTTGCTGCATGCTGGCGGCCTGGTTGTAGTAAGGGATGGCCTCCGCCAGCTTGCCCGCAGATTCCAAGCGGTTGGCTTTCATGTAGATGGCGTCCGGCACGCAGGCTCGCACCGCGAGGTCGAGGTAGTGCTCACCCAGGGCTGCATCCGGCGTGACTCCGCGGCCGGTCAGGTAGGCCGTGGCCACGACATAGGCCATGGTGCCCTCACCCTTGGTGTCCGCGAGGCTCCGGGCAAAGCGGAGGGCTTGGGCCTCATCCTGCGGGGTGCCGATGCCCTGCATGTAGGTTTTGAAGAGTTGAGCCGCGGCCCAGGCTGAGCCTAATTCAGCCGCGCGGTTGAGCTTGGCGATGCCGCTTTCAGGCTGCCGCGGGGTGCCGATGCCGTTTTGCTCCATGAAGCCTTGCCAGTAGAGGGCTTCGGGGTCAGCATCTCCGCGCTTGGTGTAGAGCTCGTAGGCGTGGGCATAGGCCTGCCGGGAGGAGGGGGTGTTGCCCTGCTTGGCAAAGACTTCACCCAGCATGTAGGCGCCGGAGGCCTCCCCGGCCTCAGCTGCGCGGGAGAACCACGTGGCGGCCAGGGCGGTATCTTGTGGCGTGTAGTCCGCCCCGGTGTAGTAGCGCGCGCCGAGGGCAAGCATGGCGCGCGTGTCCCCGCTGTCCGCCTGCTTGGTCAGCAGTTCGTTGTAGCGGCCGGCCCAGCGGCGGGCATCATCTGTGCGCCCCTCCACAGCGTAGCGCAGGTAGAGCTGCTGGCAGGCGTGCAGATCCCCCGCCTCTGCCTGCGCCTGCAGCTCGGTGAAATGCGCCTCGAGCAGGGAGGCATTGGCAGCGGGCGGTGGGGTGTCTTGCGCGGCTGCGTGGGGCAGTGCCGCTGTGGCGGCTGCGATGACGGCTGTGAGAAGCAGGGTGCGCATGGGGTGTGGTGAGGGGTGGGTTAGAAGCGGCGGCCGCGCTTAGGTGAGCTGGGGCGGGTGCCGCCGAAGCGGGAAGCCCCGCCAAAGCCGCGTTTGCCGCCGCCGCTGCGGGGGCCGCCGCTGCGGGTGGAGGCGCCGCGGTAGTTGCTGTGCTCGCGCCGCGGGGCGCCGTGGCCTGCGCCGCGCTCCTCACGGTGGAATCTGCCGGCCGGTCGGCGGGTGGGGCGCTCGGCACGCTCGTCATTGCTGCGCGGGAAGCCGCCGGAGCGGCGGCGCGGGGTGAACTCGCGCTCAGATGCGTCGGACTCGCGGCTGAAGCGGCGGCCCCCGCGGTATCCTGAGCCGGAGTCCTCCTCCCGGCGGAAGGAGTGGAAGCGCGGGCGATCCCCCGCTTTGTCAAATGAGCGGCGGCGCTGCGCATCGCGCTCGCGCGGGGCAAAACCGCGGCGGCCTGCGCCGGAGCGGGGCTCACGGAAAGCAGAGCGGCGGGGAGAGAAGTCCTCCTCATCCTCCGCTTCCCACCGGTTGTGCCGCTCGCGGGAGGACTCCGCCTCCGCCTCCTCTTCCGTCTCAAAATCCGCGGGGTTGAACTTGTAATCTGTCTCCGCCTCCAGCGCCTCGCGAGCCAAGCGCTCATCCAGCGCCTCATCCAGCTGGGCGGTGGAGGGCGTGCCGGATTTCGGGAAGGCCTGCGCCGCGCTGATCAAGCCTTTGCGCTGGGCGGGGTTGCGGGAGGCGAGCTTTTCTTGCTCCTCCGTGAGGATCATGGAGTGCCCGGGCTCTAAGTCCCCGCCCCAGAGCGAACCGATGCGCACGCGAACAAGCTTGCGCACGCGGAAGCCGAGGCAGGAGAACATCTGCCGCACTTGGCGCTTGAGCCCTTGCTCGAGCACCACGCAGGCGCGGCGCGGTGAGAGGCGCGACACATATTTGGCCTTGGCCTGCCCCTCGGGGATGCGCACGCCTTTGAGCAGCTGAAGCAGCAGGCTGTTCTCGTATGTCTGGTCGAGGGTGACCCAGTATTCCTTCTCCACCCCATGGCCGGGGTGGGTGAGGTGCTGGCTGAGCTCTCCCTTGTTGGTGAGGATCAGCAGCCCCTCGCTGTCGGTATCCAAGCGCCCCACATAATTCACATGGCGGTATTTCGCCGGCAGCAGGTCATACACCGTGCCTTCGGCGCCCTGCGGCTCGCGGCTGCACACATAGCCGCGCGGCTTGTTGAGCAGGAGGCTGATCTCTTCTTTCGGCTGGGCGTGGCGCCCGCGCACTTTCACATAGTCGCCGGGCTGCACGCGCACGCCGGGTGTTTCGACGCGCTGGCCGTTGATCTCTACCACGCCCTCGGCTATGAGCTGGTCGGCCTTGCGGCGTGATTCGTAGCCGCAGAGTGTCAGGTATTTATTGAGTCGGATGCCCTCTTCGCGAGGGGTGTTAAAGTCAGGGGTGTCCATGGTAGATATAAAGGGGGATAGGATAAAAAATGGGGAAAGAAAAAGCCCCGCAGCTGTGGGCACAGACGCGAGGCTGATGGAGAAAACACAGGCCGCCGCAGCGGGGAGCCGGCGCGGGGCCGAATCCGCAAGTTGCGTCGTCCTTACGCTTCAAACTTCGTCTTGGGAAGGCCGATGGGACTTTGGCCCTGCTTCCACTGACCGCGCTCTTTCATGATCTTGACGCGCTCGAAACGCTTGAGCACAGAGCGCTTGCCGCCCACGGTACCAGTAGCTTTCAGTGAGGAGTGTTTGGACATAATCAGATGTTCGTGGTAAAAGGTTCGCTGCTCCAAGTCGCGGAGCGGTTGCGCCTTATACACCATCGGCGCACAAAACGCAAGCCGAATTTACCATTTTTTGAAATTCTTTTTCTTTTTTGTGCCTGTTTGGATTTACTTTCTCGCCCGGTTTGGGGGATAGGAGGACTTTCGCTCCCGGCTTTTTCACGCACAGCGGGCCGGGCTTCCTGGTCAGTCGGCCGCGGCGGCTGAGTCTTGCTTTTTGCGGCGGCGCTTGGCGGGTGTTTTGGGGGCGGCATCACCGGCGGCGGCCGTTTTTTTCGCGCGGGTGCGCTTGGGCTTGTCGGGATCGGAAGCTGTTTTTTTGCTGCGGGAAGAAGAGGAGGAGCTGCTTGTCTTGCGGCGGCGCTTGGGGGCAGGGGGCGCCTCTTCGGGTTCGAGCCGGAACTCCGGCTCTGCGGCTTCCGGCTTGGGCTGTTTGGCGGGGGGTGCCGGCTTAGGCGCCTGCTTGGGAGCCGGCGCGGGACGGGGCGTCGGGGCGGCTTCTGCGGCCGGGGCGGGGCGCTCCGGCTTGTGGGCAGCCGGGGCGGCGGCGCGGGCTTTTTTCTTGCGCCGCTTGAGCAGGTGGCGGGAGATCAGGAGCAGCAGAGCCCCCAGCACCAGCAGCAGTATGTCCCCGAGCCACAGGAATTTGGCGCGGTTGAGGTGGCGCTGGTGGGGCTGCTGTGGGTTGATGATGATTTCCACCTGCTGGTGGTTGGAGTATTCTTTGTTGTCGAGGTCCGGCAGGGTGGAGTCCAGGCGGGAATAGCCGGCGAAATCATAGCGCACGATGGGGTGGTAGGCGATGTCGCCCTCCCAGGGCAGGTTGCCGTGGCGCAGCATTTCGAGCATGCCCATGTTGTGCTTCTCGGTCATGTCTTCCACTATGCCCGGCACCACTTCGGATTCATAGACAAAGACGGCGGTGTGCCACAAATTCCAAAGCGCGAACCCGGTGGCGTAGAGGCCGCCGAGCAAGATGGCACATTTGGTCAGGAGCTTCGTCATCTGGTGATAAGGGGGGTGGGTTAGTGCACGGCTACGCGGCGTTCGTAGGATTCGACTCGGCCGCGGGCGACGCATTGCCGGGCCCATTCTTGCACGGGGAGCACATCCGGCATGTCCTCGGGGCTGAAAGCGGGGTGGTCCTGGTGGCGCGGGGGAGCCAGCACCACTTGGGGGAGCTCTGCCAGCAGGTCGCGCGCAGCTGATAACTCAGCGCGGAAGAGGCGCTCTGTCTCAGGTAGCTGCGCCAGCTGATCCGGGTCTGCCAAGCAGCGCACCCCCACTCCGTAGAGGGAGGCGAGCCGCGTGAGCTCCTCCTCTGCCTCACCGGCCGGGCCGATGAGCAGCAGCTCTGACTCCTGGGCCCACTGCCCGCAGGCCAGCGCGCGGTAAAAGGCCTGGCGGCTCACCTCCGGCGAGTCGGCCACGCCCACACACACGGCGCGGTAGGTGGCGTGCCGCCCTTTGCCGGGGCGCATGGTGTAGGCGCCATCCTCTCCCCATTGGCCGGCGGGCCATTGCACCACCACGAGATCCGGGTGCCCCCAGCTTTCTTCCTCCGGCGGGTAGGCAAAAACACTCAGCCCCGCGGTGTCATACAGCCGCACCGCCAGCGCGATGGCGCGGTGCAGCGGGGAGTCGGCCGGGGTGTCCGGCCCCTCGTCAAATACCTCTTGCAGTGAGGGCAGGGGGTCTCCTGCGCGGCGCAGGTAGTAGCCTTGGCCATTGGGGATGCGCGCGAGACAGGTGTCCGCTTCGAGCGCCAGCAGCGAGAACTGCGTCCGCAGCGAGCCATCGGAGTAGGTGTTGCCGAGCACCTCGCGCACGCGTGAGATGAGCTCGCGCCCCTTGATGGCATCCTGCTCGCGGCGGGGCAGGATGTCGGGCAGGATGCGGCGGAGTTTATCTCTCAGATTCATATGCTTAGTGTGCAGAGAGGAGCAGGGGCGCCGTCAGGAGCGGGTGGCAAACCCTGCGAGCGGTAAATTGGGATCCACGGTGGCCTCGAGCGGGGAGAACTCCCCGGCGCGGGCGTGCAGCAGCCCGGCGTAGGCGATCATGGCGGCGTTGTCCGTGGTGAGCGCGGGGGGCGGCAGCAGCAGGCGCACCCCCTCCCGCCGGCAGAGGTCGCTCATGCGCGCGCGCAGGGCTTTGTTGCAGGACACGCCGCCGGAGATGGCCAGGATGCGGTGGCCGGTGTGGCGCAGCGCCCGCAGGGTCTTTTGCGCGAGCACGTCGACAATGGCCTCACGCACGCCGGCGCAGAGGTCGCAGAGGGTGGTGGGGTCAAGCTCTCGCGGGTCACCGCCGGGGCTCAGCTTGGGCAGCGTGTAGAGAATAGCCGTCTTGAGCCCGGAGAAGGAGAAATCGAAATGCGGCTCGTGCAGCATGGGGCGGGGCAGCTCAAAGCGCTGCGGGTCGCCCTGCTCGGCGCGGGTGTCGATCTCCGGGCCGCCGGGGTACGGCAGGTCCAGCATCTTGGCCACCTTGTCAAAAGCCTCGCCTGCGGCGTCATCGCGTGAGCGGCCCAGCAGGCGGTAATCCCCCAGCCCCCGCACATCCAGCAGCAGCGTGTGCCCGCCGGAGACCACCAGCCCCAGGTGCGGCGGCGGCATGTGCGGCCTGGTGAGCTCTTCCGGGCAGTGCAGGAAGGGCGAGAGCAGGTGCCCCTCCAGGTGATTGACGGAGACAAAGGGCTTGCCCGCCGCCAACGCCAGCGCCTTGGCCGCGGTGTGCCCCACGAGCAGGGCAGCCACCAGCCCGGGCCCGCCTGTGGCGGCAAAGGCATCCACCTGTTCGATGCCGCAGCCGGCTTGGCTGAGGGCATCTTGCAGCACCGAGGGCAGGCAGCCGGAGTGGTTGCGCGAGGCGAGCTCGGGGATGACCCCGCCATAGAGCCGGTGCAGAGGAATCTGCGTGGAGATGACCGAGGAGAGCACGCGCACGCCGCTGCCGGAGTCACTTGTCTCCAGCAGGGCGGCCGCTGTTTCATCACAGCTCGACTCGATGCCCAGGATTCGCATGGTTATTTTTTCTTATTGCTGCGCGTGATCTTGGGCTGGGCTTTGCCGAGCACCGCATTTTCGGTGAGGGTGACGCCGGTGATGCTCTTGTCGCTGGGCACGCAGTACATGATATCAAGCATGATGCGCTCGAAGATGCTGCGCAGCGCGCGGGCGCCGGTGCCGCGCTCGATGGCCTGCCGAGCCATGGCGCGCAGGGCGCCCTCTTCCACATGGAGTTTCACGCCATTCATGGAGAGCAGCTTGGCATATTGCTTCACGAGGGCGTTCTTCGGCTCGGTGAGCAGCTGCATGAGCTGCTCTTCCGTCAGCGTGGTGAGCGGGGCAAAGATAGGCAGGCGCCCCATGAGCTCCGGGATCATGCCGAAGAGGAAAAAGTCCTCCGGCATGGCTTTGGAGAGCACCTCTTCCTCCGTGTACTCCTTGGCATTGCGGTCCTCTTCGATGGAGGCGAAACCCATGCTCGATGCGCCGAGGCGCTTGCGGATGATGTCCTCCAGCCCCACGAAAGCGCCACCGCAGATGAAGAGGATGTTCTCCGTGTTCACGCGGATGTAGTTTTCATTGGGGTGCTTGCGGCCGCCCTTGGGGGGGATGTTGCACTCCGTGCCCTCCACGATCTTGAGCAGGGCCTGCTGCACACCCTCGCCGCTCACATCGCGCGTGATGCTCACATTCTGCGTCTTGCGGCCGATCTTGTCGATCTCATCCACATAGATGATGCCGCGCTCCGCCTTGGCGACATTCATATCCGCCGCCTGCAGGAGGCGCAGCACGATGTTCTCCACATCCTCGCCCACGTATCCGGCCTCCGTGAGGGTGGTGGCATCCACAATGCAGAACGGCACGTCCAGAATGCGCGCCAGGGTCTTGGCTAAGAGGGTTTTGCCTGAGCCGGTAGAGCCCGCCAGCAGGATGTTGCTCTTCTCGATCTCCGTGTCATCCTTGGTCGCTTTTTGGCGGAGGCGCAGGTAGTGGTTGTACACCGCGACACAGAGAGTGCGCTTGGCGAGATCTTGGCCGATGACGTAGGAATCCAGCATGCGGTGCATCTGCTCCGGGGTGGGCAGCTCATCAAGCTTGCGCGTTTGCACCTCCAGCAGGGGGGAGAGATCCACCTTATCCTGCGGCACCACCTCCGGGTGGGTCTCGCTGATGAGCTCAAGAATGCGCCGCGCGGCCATGTCTCCCTTGTTGGGAGAGAGGAACATGTGCTTGTTGAGCACCTCCATGCACGGGAAGCAGATGTGGGCTTGCCCGGCGATGGTCATCATGGGGCGCCCGTCTTCCTCCATCTGGCTGCAAAACATGCACCGCCTGTGTGAGTGTTCGGCCATAGCGCGTTATTTGGTCGGGGCTTCCGGCTTGTGCGTCAGGATGCGATCCACCAGCCCATAGGCCAGAGATTCCTCCGCCGTCATGTAGTTATCGCGGTCTTGGTCACGCTTCACCACCTTGGGATCCTTGCCTGTGTGGTGAGCCAGTATCCCCGTGAGCCGCTTGTCCAGGCTGAACATGAAGTTGATGGTGCGCTCCACATCTGCCGCCGTGCCCTGGGCGCCGCCGCGCACCTGGTGGATCATCACATGTGAGTTGGGCAGGCAGAAGCGCTTGCCCTTGGTGCCGGCCGCCAGCAGGACCGAGGCCATGGAGGCGGCGATGCCGATGCAGTACGTATTGATATCGCACGAGACGAACTGCATGGTGTCGTAGATGGCGAGCCCGGCCGTCACTGACCCACCGGGCGAGTTGATGTAGAGGTGGATGTCTTTCTTCGGTTCTGTCATCTGCAGAAAGAGCATCTGCGCGATGACGGAATTGGCCACGGTGTCGTCGATCTCCGTGCCGATGAAGATGACGCGGTCGAGCAGGAGGCGCGAGTAGATGTCGTAGGCGCGCTCGCCGGTGCTGGTCTTTTCGATGACCGTGGGAATGTAGTAGTAATTCTGAGGTGTCTTATCCATAGCGTTGTTCTGTGTAAAATATACCATACTTGTCCATCATATAAAAGCGGTATCCGAGACATGATGCCGCGTATGCCACACAAATTTGCCCCTGCGCGCAATGTGCCCGCCCCGCGGCAAGCAAAGGCGGCGCATCCTGCGACGCGCCGCCTGGTGCTCGCTGCCCGGGGAAGAGAGGCGGGGTGGCCTCCCTCTCCGCCCCTTGAGCGCGCGCGGGGTGGTGATCAGAAGCTGAACTTGTAGCCCGCGGTGAGGTTCCACGTGGCCATGCCGGAGCGGATATCGGCATTGGCGTTGGCATGCAGCGTGCTCTTCTCAGAGACGGGCACGCGCAGGCCGGCCCCGAATTGCAGCGCCGTGGCGCCGGCTTTCGCGGCTTTCACCTTGTCCGAGTAGCCCGGGTTTGCCTGCAGCGCTACGCTGGTCTCACCCTGCGTGTCACCCAGGTCCTGCGCGATATTGGCCCGCAGCTCGAGCTGAGTCGCGCGGTTGAAGAAGTTTTCCCCGAGCGCCACAAGCCAGCGGGCGCCCACTCCCACCGAGGCAGAGGTCCACTCCTGCTTGCCCACGTCGAGCGACATGTCCTCCGGGCCGGATTCGTGGAAGCTGCGCAGGGAGGTCTTGGCGACGGAGAGGTTGAGCAAGGGCTGCAAGATGCTCGCACCCTCTGCCTCCAGCTCGTAGTCGTAGGTGATTTCATACATGGCGCCCACGCCCCAGCCGCTGGTTGAGCCTTGGGTCTTGTAGCTGCGGCCGTAGCCATAATCCACTGTGCGCTCGGTTGAGAAGTCATTGAAGCCGAACGAGGCCGCCACGGTGTGAGTCCAGCGATTCTTGGCAAACTTGCCGATAAAGCTCAGGTACACACTATCCATATCACCCGTCAGGTGGTCTGCCGAGCCGGCGGTGAGATCCCCGTAGAGCGCGGTGACAGCCAGGCCGACACTCGTGGTGTTGTCCACATCAATGTCCACCCCCAGGGAGCCGCCCCAGGAGTTGAGCTTGTAGCCGCTGAGCATGTTGTCATGCTGCAGCTGGGCAAAGTGGCCGGTGCCCTCCACCCAGCAGTGGTAGTAGGGCAGCTCCTCATAGCTGTACTCGGTGTCCAGCCCCATGAGCCCGGTGTGGTCGCGCATGCGCATGAGGTGGGAGCGCAGGCTGTCCCGCTGAGCGGTGCCCAGGGTGGGCAGTGTGCTGCCCGCCACGGATGAGAGGATGCGGCTGGCCTCTGCCGGGTTGCCCTTGATGGCCTCACGTGCCGTGTAATCCATGATCTGGTAGAGCAGGGAGTTCATGTCCTCCATGGGCTTGCTCAGGCGAGCCGCCCACAGCAGGTTGGCGCCTGCCATGGCCGAGGCGTCCATGGCGATGGGGGCAAACACGTTCTCATTCTGCACGCGGGCGTTGAGCACCACATTGTTCCCCTCCACCGTGAGCGAGATGTCGCGGTAGAAGATCATGAAGATGCCCTCTGAATCCCAGTTGAGAGACTCGCCGCTCATGTAGTAGCCGTCGATGCCCTCTTCGGCGTGCATGATGGTGTAGTTCACGAGGTCTTCACCCTTCTGCAGGTTGAAGCTGCTGCCCACGCTGTTGAGCACGAAGAGCGCATCTCGGCCGATGGTGATCTTGTCCACCGCGTTGACTACGGCGCCCACGGTGTTGAGATCCTCATCTGTGGCGCCGCGGAAGTTGTAGCGCAGCTCAATCACCGAGTCCGCGCCGATGGAGAGGTTATTCACACTCACCGAGGTGCCGGCGGCGTATTGCTCACCCGCGCCGGGCGCGCTGATCACCAGGTATCCGGCCTTGCTGTCGAAGAAATCATCTGCCCCGCTGATGTTGATATCACCATAGGAGGCGGTGCCCGCGCGCTTGGTGGTGGCGCCTGTGCCGATGAGGGTGAGCTGCGCGCCGTCCTCCACATTCAGGTTCCAGGAGACGCCGTCCGTGCGCAGGATCTGGTGGGTGCCCTCGTGGCTGATGTGGATGTTCGCCGAGGCGCCGATGTCGGACACGAGCGTGCCGGAGAACTCCGCCTGTTTGCCGCTGAGGTAGACATCTGCCCCGCCGAGATCCACCACACCGTCGCCGGCAAAGGCGCCCAGGTGCGTGGGCGTGTCATCATCCAAGTGCAGCTTGCCGTCCTCATCTACTTGCAGGGTCAGGGTGTTGTCCATGGAAAGGCGGCTGCCGGCCTGGAAATCTGCCTGCACCACCAGCGTGCCATCGCCCACAATATAACCCTCGGAGGACACGCCGGATTCGTTGTTGCCATTGCGCACATCGGTATCACCGGTCACGGTGAGCGTGCCGCCCACGGAGAGTGTGCCGTTTATCTTCGACAGCGCGCCCACGCTGCTGTCATCACCATCTATCGCCAGCGTGCCCGCGTGTACCTCCAGCGTGCCGTTGCTGGTGAGATTGCCCTCAATTGTCAGGGTGCCCTCACCCGTCTTCTCCAAAATTGTCAGCCCGGCGTCATCCACCACTACGATGTCCTTCTTGAAGACAGAGTCGGGGTTCACCTGCGCGGTGCCGTTGAGAGTGGCTTCATTGGAGAGATTCACGTGCAGCTCGCGATTGCTGGAATCCGGGTCCACACGGGTGATGACCAGTTTGCCGCCATCGCTGCTGTCCTTTCCGCGGGAGGAGAGGTAGCGCAGGTAGATGGTGTTGTTGGTGGCGGTGGGGGTGAGGTCGAGATCCAGCTTGGTGTCCACCACCATCTGCTGCCAGCGAGCCGGGTCATCGAAGCGGTCGATGAGGCTCACCTCCTCACCATGGCGGCTGGTGTACCAGATATGCGATGCACTCAGCACGAAGAGGAACTTGCCGGAGGTGCCGTTGGGCTCCAGCTCCGAAAGGAAGGTCACCTCCGTGCCCGGGTCGATGCTGAAGTGCGAGTCAAACCAATCTTGCAGCTGGTGGAAATCCGTCGGGTCCACCCCCTCGCCGTCAAAGTCGAAATCCGCATTGCTGAACCACAGATAGCGGCGCCCCTCATATGAGCCGTTCAGGTCATACTTCAAGTCATCATCCATCACCAGGCTCACCTGAGCATTGGGCTCAAAGGTGAGCATGCTGTCCTCCGGCTTGGAGAAGTGCAGCAGCCAGGTGCCGCTGCCTTTTTTCTCATCCGTGAGGTTCTTCTGGCCGATGTGCAGCACATCCGGCTCATTACCTGAGAAGGTGAGCGTGCCGGTGCCGATGTTCTTGAGTGAGGTGCTGGAGGCGGTTGATTTGATGCTGGTGATCTTTTCTGCGCTCACGCCGCCCATGTCGATGACACCGCAGGTCGCATCGGCATCGATGCTGACTGTCCCGGCGTAGTTGGCGGCGTTTTTCAGCGAGCCGTTGTTGATGGTCATCACCGCATCACCCAGCGTGTTGCCGCCCAGGTCAAAGATGCTGGCCTCCGTCAGGGTGATAGTCGCTCCCGTGAGGTCAAACGCCGTGCTGTGCAGCACCAGGGAGCCGCCGCCGGAAAGCGTGAGGCTGCCGTTGGCCGGCGTGAACAGATGCGCGCCGTTGGCCGTGCTGGCATAGAGATCGAACTTCTTGCCGGAGGCAACTTCGATATCCAGCGCCGTCACCGCTTCATCCAGCTCGATGGAGCCCCAGGGGCTCGCCGCTGTGCCCAGGCTGAATGTCTCGTTGATGGTGAACTCCACCGTGGTGCTGCCGGGGCGGTGGCTGCCGAGCACGAGGGCGCTGTCACTCCCGCGCTGGGACGAGAGCGAGTAGTTGGTGGCGCCCTCCATCACCAAGAGACCGCCCAGGTAGAGAGTGCGCCCCATGCTGGTAGAGGTCGTCAGGTTCACACCCTCACCCACGGAGATGCTTCTGATATCCTGGTCGCGGTTGTTGGTCACATCGGCCCCCACAAAGTATTCACCCGCCGGCACAAACTTGAGGCGGCCGTAGGAGCCGTTTGCAGGTTTGTTGTTGGAGAAAGCCGTTGTCGAGAAGCCCGCCTGCGTCACCATGGTAGCCACTGCATCGGAGCGCGTGGAGGTGTTGTAGTTCTTGTACATATCGCCGGAATTGGCGCCCATGGTGGTCACGCCGTTGCCGGTCCATGTGTAGAGGTTGGTCTCATCCATCTCCAACACATTGTCAATATAGCAATCACCCAGCTCATTTCTGCCGCCGATATAGACACTCAACCACTGAATGGGCTGGGTGTAGTCCGTGTAGAAATTACGCTGACCATCCGGCGGGTTGCTCAGCAGGCCGCCGCTGATGAAGAGCAGCCGCTCATTATTGAGATAATACCCAAGACCTTCCTCCGAAAAGCGGAACTCGATATGCGCATTGGTGAAGCGATCCTTTTCCTTTTCCTGCGCCTGCATCTCCGTGGCGCGTATGTGAGCATGCTGCGGCGAGTCGTCACGCAGGTTCACGCGGAGGAACCTGCCATCCGGGGAGATCATGAAGGCAAAGTTTTTGGTATCAAAGCTTTCCTCCGGATAAACAATGGGCATGCCGGCCGTGTATGTGAAGTTTGCGCCATTGTGGCCCGTGGCAACGATCAGGAGATCACCGCGGCGCGTGCCCGTGAAATGGATGGACCAATCATTGCCGAGGATGGCGTTGTCCCCCAGATTGAGATTGTAGACACCCAAAAGGCCGGGCTCCCAGCTATCGTTAGTATAGAAATTACGGGTGAGAATCTGTGCAGACTCGGCATGGGGCGTAAGGGCTCCAAACGTTGCAACAAGAGCGGCTAGCAAGCCTAAAGGCAGGTGCAGTTTCATATTTGTGAAAAATGGAGGAAAGAGTGCTTTTTTCCATGATACCTGAATTCAGGGGGCAGTCAAGCAAACAATGTGGTAGACTCAAAAAATGTGACAAATGGAATGCGTTTTTTCTCATTGCCAAACGGAGGGGAATGTGCTATGGTGGCGCGCATGAAATACACGGAAAAGTTGGCTGCCCGTATCCGCACGACCCGCTCCGCCCTTTGCGTGGGCTTGGATCCTCGCCCCGAAACAGATGATATCTCAGCGCTGGACAAGTGGCTGCGCCGCGTGGTTGAGGAAACGGCTCCCTACGCCGCGGCCTACAAGCCCAATATTGCTTATTTTGAGGCCATGGGGCTGCCGGGGCTCAAGCTGCTGGCCGACTTGCTGCCCGACATGCCGGCGGATATCCCCGTGATTCTGGATGCCAAGCGCGGCGACATCGGCGAGACTCAGAAATACTACGCCCAAGCCTATTTCGAGCGCATGCGCGTGGATGCCGTCACGCTCAACCCCTTCATGGGCTATGACATCCTGGCGCCATTCCTGGACAGCCCGGGCAAGGCGGTCTATCTGTTGGCCGTCACCTCCAACGGCGGCGCTGCCGATATCGAGCGCCAGCGCCTGGCAGATGGCCGCAAGGTGTACCAGCTGGTGGGAGATATGGTGGAGCGGGCGCGCCGCGAGGGCGCTGCCACCGAGGTGGGGCTCGTGGTGGGGCTCACCAATGCCGACACGCGGCTCTTCACCGAGCTGCCGGATGCGCCGCTGCTCATCCCGGGTCTCGGGGCGCAGGGCGGCGAGCTCGGCGCGCTGAGCGGGCGCCGGAATGCCGCGCCCTCGCTTGTCAATGTCTCGCGCGGGATCCTCTACAAGAATCCGGAGATGAGCTTTGCCGAAAAGGCAGAGATGTACGCCCTGCAGATACGCGCCGCCTTCGGGTTCTGATGCGCCTTGAGTCTCATCCTCCCACCCTTGGCCTCTCATGAAGCAATACCTCGACCTGCTGCAAGATGTCCTCACCAACGGCGTGGGGCGCGAGGACCGAACCGGCACAGGCACCATCGGCGTCTTCGGGCGGCAGGCTCGCTTTGACCTGCGCGAGGGCTTCCCTTGCCTCACCACGAAAAAACTGCACCTGCGCTCCATCATCCACGAGCTGCTGTGGTTCCTCTCCGGCAGCACCAATATCCGCTACCTGCAAGAGCATGGCGTGAGTATCTGGGATGAGTGGGCTGATGCAGAGGGCGAGCTCGGCCCCGTGTACGGCTCTCAGTGGCGCCGCTGGCCGGATGGCCGCGGAGGCAGCATCGACCAGATTGCCGAGCTCATCCGCAACCTCATCCACAACCCCTGGAGCCGGCGCCACGTTGTCTCTGCGTGGAATGTGGCCGAAGTCGAGCAGATGGCCCTGCCGCCCTGCCACTGCCTCTTCCAATTCTGCGTGATTCCCGCCCGCGAAGAAGGACAGCCGCACGGCTTGAGCCTGCAGCTCTACCAGCGCAGCTGTGATCTCTTTTTGGGCGTTCCGTTCAACATCGCCAGCTATGCGCTGCTGCTCATGATGGTGGCACAAGTGTGCGGCTATGAGGCGCGCGAGTTCGTGCACACCTTCGGGGATCTGCACCTCTACCGCAACCACCTGGACCAGGCGCGCCTGCAGCTCAGCCGCCAGCCCCGCCCCCTGCCGACCATGCGCCTCAATCCCGCCGTGCGCAGCTTGGAGGATTTCCGCTTTGAGGACTTCAGCCTCGAGAATTACGACCCGCACCCGCACATCAAAGCCGCTGTATCCGTATGATGCTGCCCCCGCACCTGAGCTTCACCGGCGTTGTCGCCATGGACTCCCACCGCGCCATTGGCCTGCGCGGCGGGCTCCCCTGGCGCCTCAAGGAGGATCTCGCGCTCTTCAAACGCCTCACCATGGGGCACCCCATCCTCATGGGGCGGCGCACGTGGGAGAGCCTGGGGCGCCCGCTCCCGGGGCGGCAGAACATCGTGCTCACGCGCGATGCCTCCTACCGCGCGGAGGGCGCCCTCACCATCCGCGACCTCTCCGAGCTGGCGGCGCTGCCGCTGCAGGATCCGGAGGTGATGGTGATCGGCGGCGCTCAGGTGTATGAGCTGCTGCTCGGGCACATGAGCCGCCTTTCTGTATCAGAGGTGCACGGCGAGCACGAGGCCGACACCTTCTTCCCGGAGTTCCGCAGCTTGTTTTCGCAGCGGGTAGAGTGCGGAGAATACAGCGGATTCACCCACGTGATCTACCACAAGTGAAAAACATAAAAAGCCACCGGGCAGCGCGTTTTTTGCTTTTCTTGGCGCAGAAAATTGTGTAGACTTCGGGTTATGGTACCCTCTCGTTTCGGAGCCCCCCCTCCTGCGCCCGCCAAGAAAAAGAACAATAATTGGCTTATTATATTGATACTGCTGCTCGTATGCGGTGGTATCGGTGTGCTGGTCGTGCCGAGTCTCACCAAGCCGGAGCCCAAGCCCACCAAGCAAGCTCCCCCGCGCAAACACAAGCCGAAACCCAAGCCCGCGCCCAAGCCGGAGCCTCTCCCCGAGCCCGAGCCGGAGCCGGAACCCCTCCCCGAGCCCGAGCCTGAGCCGGAACCTCTCCCCGAGCCCGAGCCTGAGCCGGAACCCCTCCCCGAGCCGGAGCCTGAGCCGGAACCCCTCCCCGAGCCGGAGCCCGAGCCGGTGAAGCAAGGCGGCCCGTACTCCGGCACCGTCTCCCTGGTGGGCACCGCCCCTGCGCTGAAAAAAGAATGGCAGGAGCTGCTGGAGCTCTTCCTCGAAAAGCGGGATGTGGAAGTCTTCCTGAGCAACACCGATGAGCGCATCCTGAACGAAATCCCGACCCTCTTCCCCAAAGACCGCATCCAATATGCAGTCTACCGCTCCAGCACCTCACTGCAGCAGGCCGTAGAGCTTTGCTTCCTGCTGCGCCACGCCGGGCCGGAAAATGTGTCGCGCCTGCTCTCCCCGGAGCGCAAAATGGAGGAAAACGGCCAAACCTCCGGTGAGGGCTTCCTGCGCTGGCTGCTCAACGACAAGAGCCGCCCGCTGCACACCTACTTCATCAACTACAAGCTCAACGCCGCCAGCACCAACAATCTGCCCTACTCATTCGGCATGTTCTACGAGCTGTGGAAGCGCACCCCGGAGCGCGACCGCGCCAAGTACCTGAATCTCGCCATCGCTTGCTCGCTGGTGAAAAAGAACTATGCCGAGCGCCCCGCAGCGCTGCGCAAGGTGCGGGCAAATGACCCCATCCTCACCATTGAGCAGGTCTATGACTACTTCCGCGAGGCGGACGCCAAGCGCCAGCTGCTCACCGATATCAAGAAATTATCCGTGAGCGACCTGCTGCACGTGGTCGACATCCGCCTGCCGCGCTCAGAAATCGACTGGGTGCACAAGGAAATGAAATACAAGCGCGACAACTGGGGCGCATCCTACGAGTCCGTGCGCTATATCATGGAGCGCGCCACCCAGGCGGCAGATCCCTACAAGGAGTACACCTTCAAGGAAATCCTCAAGGAAGGCGGCGTGTGCCGCGACCGCGGTTACTACGCAGCCAACACCGCCAAGTGCATGGGGATCCCGGCCGTCTACATCACCGGCGATGGCGCGCGCGGCGGCCACGCATGGATCGCGTGGATGGTGTCGGACAAAGAGTGGCGCGGCGCCGGCTCCTACGGCTATGACACCGGCCGCTTCACCAACCCCTGTTCCGGCTTCAGCATGCATGAGCTCGTGCTCCTCAAGCGCGACCGCCGCACCACGGATTCCTCCAAGCTGGATACCTCTGCCGGCCTGCTCCTCTTCTCCGAGTACCTGGCGGGGCTCGACCACCCGAAAGAGGCCATGGAGGCTGCTCAGCAGGCTTGCGTCCTCTTCCCGTATATGACCTCCGGCTGGGTGAGCCGCCTCAATATCATGAAGGAGATTGATGAGAAAGAGCCGATCGACAAAGCTGTCTGGAGGCGCGTGCAGGCGGAGCTCATGCGCAACGCCTCCAAGAACTCCGAGCTCGTGGACCTGGCGCAAGATGTGCAGAGCAACTACGTGCTGGCGGACTCCCGCGCCGCCTCCAAAAAGGCGCAGCTGCGCAGCTCCGGCCGCAAGCTTGAGAAGTTGGTGGGCAACGCGCGCCCGGATCTCATCCTCGACAGCTTGGCCCGCCAGGCGGAGGTGTATGTGGAGGCTCAAGATTACCGCGGCCTGGCGCAGTTCTACCGCCAGCAGTACAAAAAGTACGCCTCCAACGGCCGCTCTGATATCTTCGGCCTCGTCCTCGGCCAGCATCGCAATTTCCTCAGAAACGCTAAGGTGGAAGACAAAAAGATCTGGAAAAACTTGGCCAAGGACGCCGAAAGCGCCTTCGGCAAAAATGCTTACAAAAACGGCGACTACTTCAAGATTCAGAAGGACGCCGGGATCATGAAAATCATCGCCGACCTTTATCGCGAGGCCGGGGAGGACCGCAAGGCCGACAAAATTGAGGCTGAGTGTGAGCGCGTGGTCTCGGAGAGCGCCCGCCGCGCGGAGGGCAACTAAGCGCCGCCGCCGACTCCTCCCCCACACAGGGAGTGACAAAAAAGACCCCGCCCGGGAGATGCGCCCCGGGCGGGGTCTGCGCATGCCGGCGCGCGGAGAGAGCACAGCCGGCATGCGCGCGCGCCGCACTTACTCAGAGCAGGCGGCCGAACGCCGCGCGGTCATACTGCTCATTGGCATAGCGGTGCTGCGGGTGGTTGGTGCGCATGTAAGCCTCATGCAGCGGGTGCGCCGGATCATGCGCGATGCGGTAGGCCTCATCCTTATTATCAGGCCCGGAGCCCACGCGCATGGGCGCCTCCTGCAGGCAAGTCGCCGCAGCAAGCATCAGGCGCGCAAAGTCCGCATTGGCACGCAGGGCAGGGTTCTCCATGATCGCCTGCACATCCACCCCGGCGCGCTGGCCGAGCGTGTGCAGAAAATCACCCACGAGGCGCATATTGCCCTCGTAGCTGCGCCCCCATTCCTCCTGCAGCTCAGCGTCGGCCTGCTCCACCGCCTCCTGCTCGTGAGCGCGGCAGGCATCGAGCAGCCGGCGGCTCTCACCGGCATACTTCTCAGAGAGAGCCGACATAGCGCGCGCCGGCACGCCATATTCATAGGCCACCTGCGCCATGGCAGCCGCCATCGTCTCATCCCACACCTCATCCGGCGTCCCCTCAGGGCGCACGAGGGCGTAGTCTGCCGCATTCTCCGGCAGCCCCACCACCGCGCGGAAAGCGGCCATGCGCTTGGCATCTGCCGGGTCGGGGTAGCCTTTCATGCGTTCGAGGTGGGCATAGCTCTTGGCCAGCGCCTCAGGGCGGCGGAACCTAGCCAGAGAAGCCGCATAGGGCTGCAGCTCCTCAAAGCGGGAATACCACTCAGGCGCAAAAGCGCCCTGGGCGTCCATCAGGGGCAGAGCCTCAGCGCTGCCCAAGGCGGCGGGAGGTGCATCTGCTGCGGGCGCCGGCATCGCGAGTTGTGCGGGTGCCGGCATGTTGTCTGTGTTATCAATGCTCATGGTTGTGTGTTTCTTGTTTGGCTTCCTGCCGTGCCAGGCTGAGCTGGCGGCGGATGACAAGGAAGACTTCTCGGTGCGCATCGCGGCGCATGGCGTCGAGCGCGTCATAACTGCCGGCCTTGCCTTGGAAGACCGGCAGGTGTGTCTCAAAGCGCTGCTCGAGCTCGGCGAGCACCTGCTCGCCCTGCGGACTGCCGAAGACGGCGAGGAGCCGCCTGCGGGATGCGCGGGCTTTCTCAACTTCCGGGGGGAGGTGGGTAGGGCTCATGCGAGGGCGGCTTGGTTATCGGGCTCAAGGGCGGCGAGCTGGGCGGCCTGTTGCTGCTGCTGCTCGGCGGCGCGGGCGGCATCAGACTCGCGCTTGCGGCGCATGCGGCGCACAGTGCTCTGCGGGCGCAGCACCTGCTCCGGCACGCCGTCAAGCCGCGCCGCCAGGCGGAACGTCGTTTCCAGATCCACATGGTCTGCAAGCTCCGGCGCCAGGGCTGAGAGCCCCTGCAGCCGCGCCAGCGTGCGCTCGATCCCCTCTGCCTGCAGGCGGCGCATGATGGTGGCGATGCGCCCTTGGTACACCACGTGCGGCTCCTCGATGGTGAGCTCTCCGCGGTGGTCGGGCTGCATGGCGGAGACCGGCGGCTGGGGGAACTTGCCCATGCGGAACAACTGGGCAAACACGCGCTCCATCAGCGGCTGAAAATCACAGGCAAAGAGGGTGAAGGACGGTGAGAAGAGCATCACGCGCTCATTCTCCCGGGCATACACCTCTGAGGCGGTCATCTGCATCTTGCGCTCATTCCACAGCTCCAGCATGGGCACGAAAAACGCGCGGTTGATCGCATCCTGCTTTTGGCGGAGGCGGTCCATCCCCACATCATAGCGCCCCTGAGTAGCCCACTCACGCGGGTAGCCCAGGCTGGCGCTCTCGGCGTTGATGAGGGTGCGGCCACCGGCGCGCAGATCCACCTCACCCACCTGGTTGGCCAGCTCGAGGATGCGGGGGAATGCCGCCACCTCGCCGAGCATGTCGAGTATGCGGTTGAGGAACTGCGCCTGCCGGATATCCGGGTAGACCAGCTGCGCGGGCGCCAAGCCGTAGGGGCCTTCCCCCCATTTGAGAAAGCGCGTCACCATGTACGGCATCTCGCGGTAGCCACTCTCCTCCACCACCTGCGAGTCGTCCATGCTGTAGTAGATGCTCTCATAGGGCATGTGCTCCGCCGTGTCGCGGCGGCGGTCGCGCTTGGCTCGGGGGCGCACAATATGCAGAAACCGCAGGCTCCCCGTGTGGGGGCTGCTGCCCTTGCTGAGCAGCGCGCGCGCCTTGGGCCCCAGCGCCTTCTCGCCAAATTGCGATGCCGCCTGGTGCGGCGTGAACACGAATTCGCGCATGAAGGTATCCATGCGCCCCTCATCATCCTCTGCGCACACAAATTGCCCGCAGGGTATGTGGCGGAAAAGCAGGTGCCCCCCGCGCGACACTCCGCTGTACAGACAGCCGGTGCCCAGCCCCACGCGGTCCAAAAAGCACTCGTGCAGCTCGGTGTAAAAATTACTCAGCGCGAGCTCGCGGTTGGCAATTTCGGAGCAGCGGTTGTACCACGACTGCACCTCATCCCCGGCATCCGGGCGAGGGCTGTCCCATTTGAACCACAATTCATTGCTGGGGGTCATGTAGCTCATGTGCCCGCTGGCGAGCTTTTGGCAAGCCTCCACAGCCGTGGTGTCGCGCAGGCTGTGGCGCGCGCCGGCCTCGCCGGGCGTGTCGCTTTCATTCTGCTGCCGCGTCGGCAGCACATAGTGGCGCAGCGTATCCCACCACCCCTCCCAGGGGGTGCGTTTGGCTCGCAGAGCATTGTAGCTGGAGAGCAGAGGATCCATGATATAGAAGCGAGGGAGGAGGTGAAAGCGTTAGCCGAGGGTCGTGTTGCCCGTCTGTGTGCGGGAGGTGAGGGCGCCGCCGCTGTTGTTGCGGCTCAGGATAGTCGAGAGCAAGCCGCGGCGGTTGGCACGTTTTTGATCATAAGCGGAGGCCGTGTTGTCCTCCACCGCTTCTGCGACGACAGGCGGTGCTGTTTCCACCGCTGCGGGCGCCGATACCTTGGGTGATTTAATCGCAAATCCCATAGTGTGTGATGCTGGTGTGAGTTAGGTGTTGTTGTCTGTGTGGTGGTGATGCGGGAGAACACGGCTCCAGGGCAGCACGCGCAGCCGGGTATCGCGCCGGCCGCGCCTGTAGCACAGCCAGGGGAGCGGCGGCAGTGTGGCCGCCAGCTCCCGCGCCCACTCCAGATCCCCCGCCAGCAGGTGAATATACCACCCATCTGCCCCTGCGGGATTCTCGTGCAGGTTTTCCCAATTCTCCGGCCGGCGGCTCTCCACCCGCTTCATCAGCGCAACTAAGCGCGGACTCACGAGCACGACTCCTGCCGGGTTCTGCGCCAGCGCGGCAGCATCTGCCGCTGCATCGCGCCCACTTCCGCAGTAGTAGAGCCGGGCTGCTTTTCGAGCATTGTTTCCCATGCATTCCACCATACCACTCCTTGCCGGGAACGCGCCACAAAAGCTTGCAGCGCTGCTCATGCTGCCCACCCCGGAATCATTGCGCGCCGTGCTCTCTGTTTGTTGCGCGCCGGGCGTTTGTGTGCGACTTTTAGTGCACTTCTATTCATTTTTTTACAACTATGTGTTCTCTCCCTCCCTCTACACCGCTCTCAGCTTTAGATATCTGCAACATCGCACTCTCCAAGCTGGGGGAGTCGCCCATCCCCGCTTTAGACGCGAATGGCTGCCCCGCCTCCAGGCTCTGCTACATGCACTACCACCCCGTGCGCCGAGAGGTGCTTTGCGCGGCGCGTTGGTCATTTGCGCTCAAGCTCGTGCAGCTGGATTCCTCTGCTGAGGAGGATCCCTCCGGCACCCACACTCTCCCCCACTCCCTGCCGCAGGATTGCCTGCGAGTCGCCGCCGTCAACTCCTCATCGTGGACTCTGCGCGGCCGCTGCGTCTTCTGCCCGCAGGCCCGCATTCGCCTCCTCTACATTGCCGACATCGAGGACACCTCGCTTTTCGAGCCCCTGTTCTGTGAGGCGCTCGCCACCCGCCTGGCCTGCAAGCTGTGCATCCCGCTGCTGAGCAGCACCACCGCGCGGCAAGCGCTGGTGGATGAGTACAACCGCATGGTCCTCCCGCAAGCGACCTATATCAACGCCGTGCAGGACCGCTCCAATGATACGCACCCGCTCTACAAGCTCTGGCGCGCCAGCCAAAGCTGCCGCTCGGAGCTTGATTAACCCTCCTTTCCCTCTTCTGCATGAGAAAGAAAAAACACCTCACCATCGATGAAAAGCGTGACTGGCTCGCCTGTGTCTTCCGCGACACGAGCGGTGAATACAGCCAGGCGGATAAATTCAAGGCCATGGCCGAGGATACACGGCTCGCCATGCTGCAGGATGAGCAGCAGGACGCCCCCCAGGCTGCTGCCTCCGCCCTGCCGGAGCTGAGCCTGCTGAGCCACCTGCCGCCGCCTCTGGCACCTCCGGCCGACGCGGAGAAAAGCTGAGCGCCGCCCATCACAAGCCATTTGCCCGACTCCTTCGCATGAAAGAGCCGGGCAAATTATTTGGAAAATCCCGCCGGAAGGCAAGAAATCAGTAGACGTCTTTCTGGTAGCGCTTGGCAGCCTTCATCTCTGCGAGGTAGGCCACAGCCTCCTCAGCCGAGCGCCCGCCGTGCGTGGAGATGATCTCCAGCAGCGCCTGCTCGACATCTTTGGCCATGCGGTTCGCATCGCCGCACATATACACCGCCGCGCCCTTTTCGAGCCATTGCCAAATCTCGGCGCCGGCATCGCGCATGAGGTGCTGCACATAAATCTTGTGTTCCTGGTCACGGCTCCAGGCGATGGAGAGCTTGAGGGCGCCGCTTTCCACCAGCGGCTCCAGCTCATCCTCATAGCAAGCATCCGTCGCTTTGTACGGATTGCCGAAGAAAAGCCACATGGGGCCGGAGGCGCCATCAATCACCCGCTGCTGCCAGAACGCGCGGAACGGCGCAATCCCCGTGCCGGGGCCCACCATGATGATCGGCGTCGCGCCGTCCTCCGGCAGGCGGAAGCCCTTATTGCTGTGCACAAACACGCGCACCTTGTCACCGGGCTTGATGCGGTCTGCCAGGTAGGTGGAGCACACCCCCTTGCGGCCGCGGCCGAGGGAGTTGTAGCGCACCGCTCCCACACACAGCGACACCGCGCCGGGCACCGCAGCCGGGCTGCTGGCGATGGAGTACAAACGCGGCGTCAGCTTGGGCAGAGCCGAGGCGAATGCCTCTTCATTGAGAAAGCGCGCGCATGTCTTGTCATCTTGCGCCAGGTCGAGCAGATCCCGCCCCCAGGCAAAATCCTTGAGCGCCTCCTTATCAGCCAGCACCGCATCCAGCTCTGCGCTGCGCGCGGCCTGATTCCACTTGAGCAGGACACTCTTTTTGAGGTTGGTGATATCATAGGCCGTGATGAGCGCCTCGCGCAGCGAGCCCTGTGATCCATCCGGCAGGCTCACCTCAGCCTCGCCATTGAGCTGCAGAGCCTCCAGCAGCGCATCCACCAGCTCCGGGTCATTGCACGGGAAGACTCCCAGCGCATCGCCGGTGACATATTCCAGCCCCGATCCCTCCAGCGAGAGATCCACATGCACCGTCTCCTTGGCGCTGCCGGGTTTTGTGACACTGCGTACACCCAGCACCTCGGCCGGGAACGGGTTCTTCATACTGTGTGGTGCGTCCATATTTTTGTAACTCTGCGCGGAACACTCTAACCCAATTTAGCGAAAGAGTCAAGGAAATGTGCTGCCGACGCCTCACAATTTATGCGCGCGCTGCCGCTTCACTGCGCCAGCAGCGGCAGCAGCGTGTCGCGCCCCGCCGGAAGCCGCGTAAAATGCCGCAGCAGCGCCAAGTGCGGCGAGATACCCGGGGCATAGAGCCCGTGCAGCTCCGCAAGCCGCCTCTCAAAATGCGTCAGGATCTCCGGGCGCAGCGCCGCTGTGCAAGTGTAGTCCAGCGCGCCGGAGATGAGCTTGTGCCAGGCGGGATCCGCCCCCGCGCCGGGCTCCACTGTGCAGAGCATCAGCTGCGCCATATACGAGGCCAGGCGCAGCCGGCCCAAGTGCCCGCGCAGCCCCAGCCGCGGGGAAATGAGCTCTGCCGTGACCAGGGTAGCGAGATCACTCTTCGCGGAGGGGCGGAACACCAGCTCACATTCATGAAACAAATCCACACAGCCGGCCAGCTCACTCCCCGGCTTCAGGGCGCTGCGCGATGCCGTGCGCACAATGCCGTGCTCCGGCGTGCACCAGCAGATGATGGCGCCGTGCTCTCCCAGGGGATAGAGGCGCAGGATGGTGCCGACATCGCGCTGATTCATGGCCAGGGGCAGGGGGGGAGGGTGAGAATCAGGCAGGAGCCAGCGCCGCGCAGATGCGCTCTGCCACGCGATCCGGGGTGAGGCCGTGCAGCTCCCGCAGCTGCTCTAGCTTGCCATGCTCCACAAAAGCATCCGGCCAGCCGATCGTGAGCACCTGCGTGCGGCAGCCACTCTGCATGAGCGCCTCCTCCACAGCCGAGCCGAAGCCCCCCGTCACCACATGATCCTCCAGCGTGACCACGAGCCGGCAGCGCCGCGCATAGCGCAGCAGGCACTCCGTATCAAGCGGCTTGATAAAGCGCGCATTGATGCGTGCGCAAAGCACACCCTGCGCTTGCAGCAGCTGCGCCGCCTGCTCCGCCAGCTTGTTCATATTGCCCAGCGCCACCAGCACCACAGGCGCCTCCTCCGGATCCGCCAGCACCTCAGCCTTGCCGAGCGGGAGCGGCTCCGGGCAGGAGGGCAGGGGCACTCCCTCTCCCACCCCGCGCGGGTAGCGGATAGCGCTCGGGCGGTCATCAATCGTGTTCATCGTCGCGAGCATCCGGCAGAACTCCGCCTCATCCTTGGGCTGCATCATCACCAGATTCGGGATAGCGCGCAGCATGGCAATATCAAACACCCCGTGGTGTGTCGGCCCATCATCCGGCGAAAGCCCGGCGCGGTCCATGCAAAAACGCACAGGAAGCCCCTGCAGCGCCGCATCATGCTGAATCATGTCCACACAGCGCTGCATGAACGTGGAGTACACCGCCAGATACGGCCGCAGGCCCTGAGTAGCCAGCCCGCAGGCAAAGAGAGCCGCGTGCTCCTCTGCAATACCCACATCAAAAAACCTCTTCGGGAAGCGCTCGCGGAAGATATCCAGCTTGGTGCCGCTGGGCATGGCCGCGGTGATGCTCACCACCTTCGGATCCTCCTTAGCAAGCTCGCTGAGGCAGTTGCCGAAAACCTCCGAGTAAGTGAGCTCGCTTCCGGCGGTGGCGCCGCTGCGCACATTGTAGTGCCCGACTCCGTGGAACTTGGTCGGGTTCTGCACAGCGGGCTCATAGCCGCGCCCTTTTTCCGTGATGATATGCAGCACCGCCGGCTCATTCTGCCGCGCGATGAGGCGCAGCACGCGCTCCAGCCG
Source organism: Akkermansiaceae bacterium (assembly GCA_022510805.1). GTDB lineage: Bacteria > Verrucomicrobiota > Verrucomicrobiia > Verrucomicrobiales > Akkermansiaceae > Akkermansia. The sequence continues at coordinate 2,628 of JAFLSS010000014.1, read as the reverse complement.
CGCGGTGTCATGCCCATCTATCGGGCCGTAGTAGGTGAGCCCCAGCTCACGGAAAAAACTCAGCGGCGAGATCAGGCTGCGCGCCGCCGTGATGAGCCGCGAGGCCTGCTCGCGCGTTTTTTCTCCCGCGAGATTATCCAAAAAATAATTCGTGCGCTCGCGCAGCCATGAGTAAGCCTGCGTCTCCTGCAGTGAGCTGAAATAGCGCGCCAGCGCACCTACATTGCGGTCGATGCTCCATTTATTATCATTGAGCACCAGGATAAAACGCTTGGTCGTGGTGGCGATGCTGTTGAGCCCCTCCAGCGTGGTGCCGCAGGTGAAAGCCCCATCCCCCACCACCGAAATGACATGGTAATCCTCATGCTGCAAATCGCGCGCCGCCGCCATCCCCAGCGCCGCCGAGAGCGCCGTGCCGGCGTGCCCGGCGCCATAAGCATCATGCGGGGACTCGCTGCGCTTGGCAAAACCTGAGATCCCGCCAAATTGGCGGATGCTGCCCAAGCGGGCCGCGCGCCCCGTGAGGATCTTGTGCACGTAGGACTGGTGCGACACGTCAAACAAAATCTTGTCGCGCGGAGTCTCAAACACGCGGTGCAGCGCGATGCTGAGCTCCACCACACCGAGATTGGGCGCGAGGTGCCCCCCCGTGCGTGACAAGGTATGGATGAGAAGGCTGCGCACCTCCTCCGCCAAAAGCGGCAGCTGCTCCGCCGGCAGGGCTTTCACATCTGCCGGGCTGTGGATACCCGCAAGCAGCGGGGGCAGGGTCAAATCAGAAGAGGTTGAATCCATCGTCATCAGCAGGGGGCTCAGGTGCCGGAGCCGTCGGTTCGGGGTTTTCCAGGGTGCGGATGCGCAGCTCTGCCTTGCGCAGCAGCTCCTTGCTACTGCGGACAAGCGAGAGCCCCTCCTCAACCAGGGTGATAATTTCCTCCAGCCCGGTGTCGGGGTTATCAAGCCTCTCGGCAATCTCCTCCAAGCGGAGGGTGGCTTGCTCAAACTGGATAGGCTCTTGTTTTGGGGAGTGTGGCATGAGTTATGGTGCTAAGGTTCCTCTAGATAGGGGGTGAAAAAATCTCGGGCGGCAGAAATCTTGCGCTGCAGCGTGCGGCGGTCAATACCCAGCAGCGCCGCCGCCACCGTGCGGTTGCCCGCTGCCCGGTGCAGGGCTTGCAGGATGGTGTGGCGCTCCACCCGCGCGAGGTTCAGATCCGCCTCCGCAGCCGGGGCAGGGGAGGCTTGACCCGGCTGCGGCAGCGGATCCGCAGGCGCCGCCGCCTCCGGCGGCTCAGGCGCAGGGTCCTGAAGATAGTCAGGCATGTCTTGCAGGGAGATGACACCCCCCTCACTCATGACCACCCCGTGCTCAATGGCAGAGCGCAGCTGCCGCACATTGCCCGGCCAGGAGTAGTGGCGCAGGCGCTCCAGCAGCGCGCGGCTGAGACTCTTGGGCTCCTTGTGGTTCTCCTCGCAAAGCGAGTGCACAAAGGCATTGGCCATGAGCACAATATCACCCGTGCGCCGGCGCAGCGGCGGCAGCTGAATCTGCACTACATTGAGCCGCTGGTAGAGATCTTGCCGGAAACTGCCCTCCTGCACCATGGCCGCAAGATCCCGATGCGTCGCAGCTATGATACGCACATTCACCGCAATGGGCCGGTTGCTCCCCACGCGCTCAATCGTGCGCTCCGCCAGCGTGCGCAGCAGCTTCACCTGCGTGGGCTGATCCATCTCACCAATCTCATCCAAAAACAGCGTGCCGCCATCCGCCTCCTCAAAGCGGCCAATGCGCCGCTGAAGCGCCCCGGTAAAAGCACCTTTCTCATGGCCGAAAAGCTCACTCTCCATGAGCTGCGGCGAAAGCGCCGCGCAATTCACCGCCACAAACTTGCCCTCATGCCGCGCCGAAAGCGCGTGCAGCGCCTTGGCCACAAGCTCCTTGCCCGTGCCCGTCTCGCCCTCGATCAGCACACTCGCATTCGTGGGCGCCACCTGGCGGATGCGGTTAAAGATCACCTGCATCTCCGGGCTATCCCCCAGCATGGCATCCAGCCCGCCCACAGGCTGCAGGCGGCGCGTGAGCTCGCGGTTGCGCGTCTCCAGAGAGCGCGTGTGCGCCGCGCGCTTGAGCAGCAGCTCCACCTCATCCAGATTCAGCGGCTTGGTGAGAAAATAATAAGCGCCGTGGCGCTTGGCCTCAGCAGCCGTGTCCGGGCTGCCATAGGCCGTCATCATAATACACGTCGGCGGCTGGGGCAGCCCCATCGCGTAGTCGATGATATCCATCCCGCTCTCGCCGCCCAAGCGCAGATCCGTGAGCAGCAGATCCACCGGCTCACTCTCCAAAAGCGCGCGCGCACTCTTGCCATTGGCCGCTGCATACACCTCATACCCCTCCTCGAGCGCCATGCTCAGCGCATTGCGCGTGGCGCGTTCATCATCCACAATGAGGAGTACAGGTTTCATGCAGCAGCCCTTCACAGATCACACAACAGCCGGGTCAAAGCAGCCAGAGCCCGGTCGTCTCATCAAAGCCGAACATGATATTGAACGCGTGCACCCCTTGGCCGCCCGCGCCCTTGATCACATTATCCTCCGCGCTCATGAGCACCGCGCGCCCCGTGC